>CAYQPD010000013.1:28511-34988 GCA_964419305.1 uncultured Rhodobacter sp. | reverse complement strand
GTTGCGGGTTCGAGACCAGCAGCGTCGCGGGCGGCGGCGGCGGCAGGGGGGTCAGCGTGGGGGCCAGCCGGTTGAAGGCCTGAAACAGCACCGGGGCGGCCGACTCGGCCCCGAACGCCCCCGGCACCGGGGTGCCGTCGGCCCGCCCCAGCCATACGCCCACCACGTGGCGACCATCGAACCCGATCGCCCAGGCGTCGCGGTGGCCGTAGCTGGTGCCGGTCTTGTAGGCCAGCCGGTTGGCCGGTGCCCCCGGCGGTGGTGCCAGACCCGACAGGATGTCGCTGACCTGCCACGCCGCTGTGGCCGACATCACCCGCTGCCCTTCCACGCTTTCCCCGGCCACCCGCAAGGGCAGCACTACCCCGCCGCGGGCAATGGCGGCGTAAAGCTGCACCATGTCCTCGAGCGTCACCCCCACCCCGCCCAGCGCCACCGCCAGCCCCGGCTGCCCACCCGGCACCACTGCCCGCATCCCGGCCCGCTGCATCCCCGCCAGCAGCTTGGCCGGGCCAAGCGCATCGGTCAGCATCACCGCAGGCACGTTCAGCGACAGTTGCAGCGCCTCGCGCAGGCGGATGGTGCCGCGAAACATCCGGTCAAAATTCTGCGGCGCATAGCCCGCAAAATTGACCGGCTTGTCGTCGATCAGGGTTTCCGGATGGGCCAGACCTTGATCAAAAGCCAGCCCGTAGATCAAGGGCTTGAGGGTCGATCCGGGGCTGCGCAAGGCGCGCGTCATGTCGTTGAAGCCCTGCCGCGCGTCGCCCCGATAGGCGGCTGATCCGACCGAGGCCAGCACCTCGCCCGAGCGGTGATCGGCCACCACGATTGCAATCTGCAAGCGCTCGCCCTGACCCGCCACGGCGTCGGCGGCCAGCCGTTCCATCTGCGCCTGCAACCCTGCGTCCAGCGTCAGCTTGTGGCGCGCCGTCGCGGGTGACTGGCGACGCAGCCGGTCGGCCAGATGCGGCGCAAGCTGGGCAAAGGGTTTGCGCGCCTGCGGCACTGGCTCGCTGAGTGCGACCTGCGCCTGATCACCAGCCAGCACACCCCCCGCGACCGCGCGCGCCAGCACCCGGGCCCGGGCCTGCGCCGCCAGCCCCGGGCTTCGGTCCGGGCGGCGGGTCTCGGGCGCTTGCGGTATCGCCACCAGCAGCGCCGCTTCGGCCGGGGTCAGGCGGCGCGGTTCCTTGCCGAACCAGGCAAGGCTTGCCGCCCGCACCCCTTCGAGATTGCCGCCGTAAGGGGCAAGATGCAGATAAAGCAGCAGAATCTGGTCCTTGCTGAGGTGGCGCTCCAGTGCCAGCGCCACCCGCATCTGGCGCAGCTTGCCAGCCACCCGCCCGGTGCCGCTTTCTTCCAGCAGCCGCGCCACCTGCATCGTCAGGGTCGATCCGCCCGACACCACCCGCCCGTGCCACACCGCCTGCGCCACTGCCCGCGCCATTGCCCAAGCGTCAACGCCGGAATGCGAAAAAAACCGCTTGTCCTCATAGGCCAGCAGCAATGCTGTATAGCCGGGGTCCACCTCGGCCAGACCCACCGCCATGCGCCAGCGGCCATCGGCCACGGTATAGGCGCGCAGCAACTTGCCGCCGCGATCGACCACCTCGACCGAGGTTTCCACCGCCAGCGGCGGCAGCAGGGTGGCGTCGATCCAAGCGTCCGCGCCGTCACGCGCCCCGGCCGCCGCCCACAGGGCGACGGCCAGCGCGATCAGCAGGCGACCAAGGGTGCGCGAACCGCGCATCACTCGGAAATGGTGATCTGCCCGGCGTCAGACCGCGCCCGGAAGTCGGGGCGATACATGTCCTCGACCAAGGCCGCCGGTTGGTGAAACACCCCCGGCGACACCGCCCGCACCACATAGGCCAGCCGGAACGGCTGGTTGTCGGTGCGATCGACCGCGCTCAGAAAGCGGTCCTGGCGGAATTCGCTGTGCGCCACGTCGCCGTTCAGATCAAGCCAGTCCAGCGCCGAGATTGCCCCGCCCGAGATCAGGCTGGGGTTGTCGATCTCGAACCCGGCGGGCAACGGATCGGAAACCATCAGCCGCGCCTCGCCGCTGCCGAACGGGGTGACCTCCAGCACCGTCACCAGCCTTGTGCCGACCGTCAGCCCGTCAAGCGATGCCGCCTGCCCGTCGAGGCTGTAGTAGCTGCGGGTGATGGCATAGCCGTTGCCGCCCGCCGGTTCAGGCTCGGTTGGCACGCCGTAGGTGGTGACCGTCAGGGTGGTAGCGGCGTTTG
Organism: uncultured Rhodobacter sp.; assembly: GCA_964419305.1. Taxonomy (GTDB): domain Bacteria; phylum Pseudomonadota; class Alphaproteobacteria; order Rhodobacterales; family Rhodobacteraceae; genus CAYQPD01. The sequence continues at coordinate 32,736 of CAYQPD010000013.1, read as the reverse complement.
AGCCGTTGGTCACCACCACCGGCACCGCGGCCCCATCCAGCACCCGCACCAGCGGCCCCACGGCGGGGGCGCCATCAATGGTGATGCCGTCGGTCGCCGCGCTGGCGATCAGGGCTTTGGCCGCCAGCAGCGCCCAGGTCTGCTCTTGGGTCGAAAGGTTGGCGCTCTGGGTCGCCACCCGGTTGGTCAGGGCCTCGCGGTCAACCGCGTTCGACCCCGATTCAACCGCCAGCGCCAGCACCGCCGCCGCATCGCGGAAGTTGGTGCCGTAGTCGGCGCGGTATAGCTGTGCGGTCTCGGGCCCCTTCTTGGTCTGTCCCAGTGCCGCCCCGGCGCGGCGGAACATCGCGTCGGCGCGGGTCGGATCGCCGTAACTTGCCAGCGCCGCCCCCAGTTGCGCCATCGCCAGCGGGGTGGCAAAGGCATCGCCCTTGACGTCGGCATAATAGCGCAGATCGCCCACCGCCGCCGCGCCTTCCCGCGCCAGCACCATCAGGGCATAGGCCAGCGCCTCGCCGCCAAGGTCGAAATCCGATTGGTAATTCACCTGATTGCGCAGGTTGTCGAGCGCGCTGCGGAACGCCAGATCGGGCACGGCGTAGCCCTGCGCCTTGGCGCGCGACAAGAAGTCGGTGACATAGGCATCAAGCCACATGTCGCCTGACGCAGGCGACCACAGCCCGAACGCCCCTTCGGCCGACTGGTTGGTCAGCACTTCGGCCACCGCCTGCTCGATCCGGCCCCGGATATTCCCGGCCCCTTTCAGGTTCATCACCTGCGCCACCTGATCGAAGTAGATCAGCGGCAGCGCCCGCGATGTCACCTGTTCGGTGCAGCCGTAGGGATAGCGATCCAGCGCCGCCAGCAACCCCGGCGCATTCAGCCGCGCGATCGGCCCGACCGCCATGGTGGCGCTGGCCGAACCCGGTGCCAGACCGGCGAACACGTTGGCGTCAAGGGTGAAAGATCGCCCCGCTGCCAGATCGAACCGGCTGATCCGCGCCAGTGCCGGATCATTGACCTGCACCGGCACCGTCAGGGTTTTGGTCAGTTGCCTGCCGTCCGGCGTGGTCAGTGCCACTTCGATGGTATGCAACCCCACCGACCCCGCCGTCACCGGCACCGCGAACACCGCCTTGCCCTTGGCGGCCAGATCAAAGCCCGAAGGCACCTCGCCCAGGGTTAGACCGCCCGAGGTTACATCCAGCCTGATCCGGCCCGCGGGGCCGCTGGCGTGGACAATCTCCAGCAGCAACCGGCTGTGATCGCCGGGCGTGAGGAAGCGCGGCAGGCTGGCACTCACCACCACCGGATCGCGCACCAGCACGTCGGCGCTGGCCTGCCCCACCGCCTTGCCCGACCACACCACCGCCATCACCCGCACCGTGCCGTTGAACGACGGCAGATCAAAGCTGGCATGGGCCAGACCATCTGCCCCCACCTGCACCGGGCCGCTGAAATAGGCGACCAGTTCTTCGGTCGGCGGCGGGGCTTGCAGGCGCGCATTCGCGCCCGCGTCACCACCCGAGCGCACCTGCCCCTCGGCCCCGTTCAGCCCGTCGATCAGGCGGCCGTAAACGTCACGGATGCCGACGCCAAGCTTGCGCTGGCCGAAGTAGTGCGCGCTCGGGTCGGGTGGCGCGAACGCCGTCAGGTTGAGGATGCCCAGATCGACCGCCGCGATGGTGGCGTAAGCGGTATCGCCCGCTTGCAGGCCATCGACCTTGACCGCGATTTCCAGCGGCCCGCGCGGGGCGGCTTCGGGCGCGGTTGCCACCGCCACCGCCAGCGCCCGCGCGCCGGGGTCGATCGCGGCATGGGTCAGGCCCAGGGCGCGGGCCGGGTTGCGCCCCGCCGCCACGTCCATCGGGCGCAGCACCGAGGCGGTGACATAGACCCCCGCCCCCCAGTCGTCGGTGACCGGCAGGGTGATCAGGTTTTCGCCCTCGGTCACCGCCACCGCCTGCATCGCCACCAGCCGGTTCGACAGCACCGTGATCAGCGCCGTGCCCGCCGCGCGCGGCACGATCCGCAGCGTCGCGGTGTCGCCCGATCTATAGGCGGGCTTGTCCAGCGAAAGCTCCAGCGTGTCGGGGGTGGCCGAGGTATCGGCGGGCGCATACCAGCCGGCGTAGAAGGTGGTCGAGGTGGCGGCAAGCAGACCGTCGCTGCGTTCCACCGCCAGCTCGTATTCGCCCCAGGCAACCGGGCCGGAAACCTCGACCGGGGTGGCCCCCAGATCGGCCTCGCCGTCGGCGACGGCGGTGCGATACACCACCGGCTCCCAGCTCCAGTCGCCATAACTTTGATACCATTGGTAATCGGTCTCGATCCGCGTCAGGTGCCATTTCACCCGCATCGGCGCGGGCATGTCATTGGCCCCGACCCCGATCAGGTTGAAGCGGGCAGTGTCGTTCTCGCCCACCACGCCGTCGAACAGCGGCTTGACCCCGATCATCGGGGCCGAGGGGGCCAGCGCCCGCGTCATCTGACGCTCGACCGGGCGACCCGAGCCTTCGGCCACCCGCACCGTGAACCGCGCTTCAAGCGGCCGGGTCGGGTTTTCGATCTGCGGCAGGGTGACATCGACCAGCGCCGTGCCGTCCGCGCCGGTGCGCTGATCGGGGGGCAGCGGTTCAAGTTGCGCGTCGAACGGCTGGTCATGGCGACCGAAGACATAGCCGGGAAACGACGGCAGGCCGTCGGCGGCACGCAGCAGCACTTCGCCCTCGATCGCCAGATCGGCACCGGGGGCACCGAACAGATAGCGGGCGTCCACCGTCAGTTGCGGCACATCGCCGAGGTGGATCGGGGCATCGCCAAGCGCCAGCGAAAAGTCAATCCGCTCGGGCAGGAAATCCTCGACCAGGAAAGTGCGGCTGGCCAGCGCGGGCGCTTCAAGATCGGCCAGCACTTCCAGCCGCCACATGCCGCGCGGGGCCGAGGCGGCAATCGGCAGATCGAACACATGCCCACCCGCGCCGCCGTCTGCGGCCAGGGCGCGGTAATATTCCACCCCATCGGGGCGATAGACCAGCGCCGTCAGCGGCAGACCCGGCACCGCGAGCGCCTGCGCATCACGCGCCAGCGCGGTGGCATGCACGGTCTCACCCGCCCGGTAGGCACCGCGATCGGTGGTCAGAAATACATCGACCGGCGGCGCGGGCTCGCGCCCCTCGACGCCGCGATCCGACAGATCGAACTCGGGATCGGTCAGCGACAGAAAGGCGATGTCGGTCTCGCCGTCCTTGACCACCACCAGCGCCGGGGCCGCCCCGCCGCTGCCGCGTGTCAGCCCGGCGTCAAAACGGGCATAGCCCATGGCGTCGGTGCTGGCGGTGGCCAGCACCGCGTTGGCCCGGCTAAGCAATTCGACCGCAACCCCGGTCTTGGCGTCGGCGGTGCCCAGACTGCGCACAAAGACGTGCAGCCCGTCGGTGCCGCTCATCGTGGTGATGCCAAGGTCCGAGATCACGAACCACTGCCAGGCGGCGGCGGTGACATAGCGGTCAACCCCCGGCACCGTGGCCTTCAGCGCGTAAACCCCGGCGGGCAGGCCGGCAATCGCCTCGGTCATCGGCAGGCGGGTGGTCACGTCGCGGTTGACCTCCATCCCGACGCTGGCCGCGCCGGTCCACAACTGCTCGCCGATGTCACCGGCAAAATAGCCTTCGGAATATTCCCCGATCGGGGTGCTGAAATAGTCGTTTTGCATGGCGCGCAGCAGGTTGCGGTCGGAAACCCGGAACAGCACGAGGTCCAGCTTTTCGGTATTCACGGTTTCCACCGGCAGCGCGGCCTGATCGGATTTCGGCAGCACATAGGCGCGGCCCGGAAAACGCACCCCGGGGCTGCGGTCGCGGACATAGACATTCAGCGCCACCGATTTGGCCAAGGTCTGGCCATCGGCGGCGGGCAGGCCCTCGCGGAAGGTCAGGCTGTAGCGCGCGCCATGGCTCACGCCCTCGACGCAAAGCTGCCGCCAGCCGCCCTCCACCACGGTCAGGCCCGGCTCGGGCAATTGCACGAAGGTCGCGTAATCGGCCCCGGCCGCCACCAGATCCTCGGAAAACGTGGCACAGACCCTTGGCCGGGCGCTGTCAGACTGCACGTCATGCTCGGTGATGCGAAAGCCGTATTTGCCGATCGCATCTTCCAGCGCCCGCGCGGTGTCGTCGCGCGGTTGCAGGTTTTGCGCCAGCCGCAGCGCCTGCACCGTGTCGCG
>CAYQPD010000013.1:7522-28411 GCA_964419305.1 uncultured Rhodobacter sp. | reverse complement strand
ATCGCCGCTGGCCTCGGAATCGGCGGCCGAGCGCATGTGTTCCTCGGCGCTCCACTGCCCCGAGGTGTGCCGGTTGGCCAGATCAGAGGCCTGGGTATAGGCGGCGCTGATGTCCCAATCGGGCAAGAAACCCAGCTCGGCCCGGCGCGCTGACGCCTGCGCGATCACGCCCGGATCATTGGCCACCAGCCGCCCGGAATAGGCACCCTGAAAGAATTCCTGCGCGCCCGGTTCGGCCTTGGGGAAACACGAACCGTTCCGGCTGTTGAAGGTGAAGGCGGTGCAGCGGGCGTTGGCCAGGCAGGCCCGCTCGCACGCCTCGATGGTGGTGTCGAAAACCGAACTCAGATCACCGCCCGGCAGATCGGTGTCGGAACTGAGCACGAAGCGCCGATCCGGCACCAGATCCTGGGCCGCGGCGCTGATCGGCACCGCCAGTCCCAACATGCCGCCGACCAGACCCAACCGCAGAACCCGCGAAAAAATGCGCATGTGAATGCTCCTTTGGTGCAACGGCGCGATGCTGGCACTTGCAGGCGATTCTGGCAAGGATTCGTGCTGCGGTTTGTGCTTTGTTCCGGTTTAAGACTTGCTTCATCTTGTTGTTCCAAGGTGGCTGCAAGCCGGGCAAAGCCCGGTGCGGCGGGCGGTGCTGGGGGCAGGGCAAAGGATGGACATCGTCGATCGGCTGGCCAGGGAAAGGCGCGCGCGACTGGCGGCCGAGCGTCTGCTGGAACAGAAAAGTCGCGAGCTTTTCGCGGCCAACGAAAAGCTGGCGCTGCACGCGCGATCACTGTCGGACCAGATCGTCGAGCAACGCCAGGTGGTCAAATCGGCACTGTCCGAGGCCGAGGTGCTGAAGGGCCAGAACAGCCGCTTCATGACCGATCTAGATCGCGCCCATACCGCCGCCGTGGTGGCCGAACGGCGGCTGTGGGATTCGATCAACACCATCCGCGACGGTTTTGCGGTGTTCGATGCCGAGCAAAAGCTGATCGCGGCCAACCGCGCCTATCTCGGCGCGTTCGAGGGCCACCCGGTGGCTCTGGGTATCAGCTACCCCGAGATTCTGCGCCTGACCGGAGATTCCGGCCTGATCGACATCGGTGCGCGCAGCGTCGATGACTGGTGTCGCGACATGCTGGCGCGCTGGAACGACGACCCGATCGAGCCGATGGTGGTGCAGTTTGCCAACGGGGCCTGGGTGCGGCTGGTCGATCACCGCTCGCGCGATGGCGATATGGTCAGCCTGGCGCTCAACATCACCGAACAGATGCGGATCTGGGCCGGAATCGAGGCGATTCCGGATGGTTTCGTGCTTTTTGACAGGGAGGACAGGCTGATGACCTGCAACCAGCGCTACCGCGATCTCTACCCCGAAAGCACGGCTGCGATGGTGCCGGGGGCCAGCTACGAATCGATTCTGCGCTACGGGCTGGAACACGGTGCCTATGCCGATGCAGTGGGGATCGAAGACGCCTGGATTGCCGAGCGCATGGCGCGCCGCAAGAGCAAGAGCGACCAGTTCGAGCAGCAGATGACCGACGGTCGCTGGCTGCGGGTGATCGAGCACGAAACCCCGGATGGCGGGCGGGTCGGTCTCAGGGTCGATATCACCGCCGCCAAGCAGCAGCAGGCCGCACTTGAGACCGCGCGTCTGGCCGCCGAGGCCGCAAATCGCGCCAAGTCGGCCTTCCTTGCCAACATGAGCCACGAGATCAGAACCCCGATGAATGGCGTGGTCGGCATGGCCGAACTGCTGTGCGACACCGGGCTGACCGAGGAACAGCGCCTGTTTGCCGAAACCATCCGCTCGTCGGGCGAGGCGCTGCTGGTGATCATCAACGACATTCTCGACTATTCCAAGATCGAGGCCGAGCGTCTGACCCTGCACCCCGAGCCCTTCGATCTGGAACGTGTGATCCACGAAGTGACCATGCTGCTGCAACCCCGGGCGCGGGCCAAGGGGTTGGATTTGATGATAGATTTCGACATGTTCCTGCCCACCCGCTATGTCGGCGATGCCGGGCGGTTGCGTCAGGTGCTGACCAATCTGATGGGCAATGCGGTCAAGTTCACCGCGACCGGGCATGTGCTGGTGCGGGTGGTCGGGGTCGAGGCCGAGCCCGGCAATCAGCAGTTGCACGTCACGGTCGAAGACACCGGCATCGGCATCGCGCCGGAATATCTTGATCACATTTTCGGCGAATTCAATCAGGTCGAAAGCGAAGCCAACCGCAAGTTCGAAGGCACCGGCCTGGGTCTGGCGATCAGCCGCCGCCTGATCGAGCGCATGGGCGGTGCGGTCTGGGTGGACAGCGAGCCGGGCCGCGGTTCGTGCTTTGGCTTCCGGCTGGCGCTGCCGGTGGCAGAAGATGACGCAACGCCGCGGCTGCCGATCACCCTCAAGCGCGCGCTGGTGGTCGATGACCAGTTCATCAACCGCACCATTCTGGAGCGCCAACTGGTCAGTTGCGGCGTTGCGGTCACGCTGTGCCGCAGCGGGGCCGAGGCGCTGGCGGCGCTGGCACGGGGCGAAGCTTATGACGTGCTGCTGACCGACCATGAGATGCCGGAAATGGACGGGCTGGCGCTGGCCGCCAGGGCGCGGGCGGGCGGCTGGGGCATGCCGATCGTGCTCTTGTCATCCAACCCCGCCGCCGCGCGCGAAAGCGACGGCGCGGGCGATCTGGCGGCAATCCTGCAAAAGCCGATCCTGCGCGCCGACCTTTACGCGCGCTTGCAGGCGCTGTCGGCCCCGGTGGTCTTGCCTGCCGCCGCCGCCGCCCCTGCCGCCGAACCCGAAGCGCGCCTGATGCGGGTGCTGGCGGCCGAAGACAACCGCACCAACCAACTGGTTTTCCGCAAGATGGTCAAGGACATGGCAATTGATCTGACGTTTGCGGGCAATGGCCGCGAGGCGGTCGAACTGTATCAGAGCCTGAGCCCCGATCTGATCTTCATGGATATCTCGATGCCCGAAATGGACGGGCGCGAGGCGGCTTCCGCGATTCGCAGCCTTGAAGGCGGGCGCAGCCATGTGCCGATCATCGCCCTGACCGCCCACGCGATGGACGGCGACGATACCAGCATCCTGGCCGCCGGAATCGACCGCTACATGACCAAACCCCTGCGCAAGACGGCCATCACCGAGGCGCTGGCCGAATTTCATCCGCAGGATGCGGTGGCGCTGCAACCCGAAGCCGAAGCGCTGACCGGAACCTGACGGCGGGCGGCCGGATCAGGCGTCGCGCAGCACCGCCAGCAAGGCCGCCCCGAACCGCGCCAGCCGCGCCGGGCCCAATCCGCCGGCACGGTCAAGTCCGGCCAGGGTGGCGGGCTGGGCCTCGGCGATCTTGCGCAGGGCGGTCTGCGACAGGCTGAGCGGTTTGCCGGTGCCGTCTGCGCCGCGGGCAAGGCCAAGCGCCGCCTCGGCCAGCCGGTCGAACAGCGCGCCTGCATCGCGCCCGGCCAGTCGCAGCCGCTGCGGGTGAAGCGGGGCCGCCTCGCCGTTGATCACCGCCAGAAAGATCGTGCCGAAACTGGCCAGTTTCTTGGCCCCCACACCCGAAATCCGCGCCATCTGATCCAGATTGGCAGGCCGCCGCTCGGCCATTTCGATCAGGGTGCGGTCGGGGAAGATCACGTAGGCGGGCACGGCAGCCGCCGCGGCCAGCGCCCGCCGTTTGGCCTTGAGCGCGGCCAGCAAGGCTGCGTCCGTGTCGGCGACCTGCGCGCGCACCACCGGGCGCGCGGTGGCCGTTTGCACCGAATCGCGACGCAGGGTGATGCAGGCCTCGCCGCGCAGGATCGGGCGCGCGGCCTCGGTCATGCGCAGCGCGCCGTGGCGTTCAACGTCGGGGCGTACCAGATCGCGACCCATCATCTGGCGAAACACCGCCCCCCAAGCCGCTTTGGAAAGATCGCGCCCGACCGCGAAAGTGGGCAGCCGGTCATGGCCGCGCTCGATCACCTTGGGCGTGGCGGTGCCGGTCAGGATGTCGATCAGATGGCCCGCGCCGAACCATTCATCGGTGCGCAGCATCGCCGACAGCGCCTTGCGCACGGCTTCGGTGGCGTCGAACACTTCCGGCGGCTGGTCGCAGATATCGCAGTTGCCACAGGGGGTTGAAGCCTCGCCAAAGTAACCCAGCAAGACCTGACGGCGGCAACCCACCGCCTCGGCCAGCCCCAAAAGGGCGTTGAGCCGGGCATGATCGGCGGCCTTGCGCTCGGCCGGGGCCGCGCCTTCGTCGATCTGGCTGCGGCGCAGGCGGATGTCGTCGGGGCCATAGAGGGTCAGGGTTTCGGCGGGCGCACCATCGCGCCCGGCGCGTCCGATTTCCTGATAGTAACCCTCGATCGACTTCGGCAGATCGGCATGCGCGACCCAGCGGATGTCGGGCTTGTCGATGCCCATCCCGAAGGCGATGGTGGCGACCACGATCAGCCCGTCGTCCTGCTGAAACCGCACTTCGGCGTGGCGGCGATCTTCGGCATCCATCCCGGCGTGATAGGCAAGCGCGGTGTGACCGGCCTCAGACAGCGCCTGCGCCAGGGTTTCGGTCTTGGCGCGGGTGGCGCAATAGACGATCCCGGACTGACCGCGCCGGGCGTCGGCAAAATCGAGGATCTGGCGGCGGGGCGTATCCTTGGCCGCAAAGGCAAGGTGGATATTGGGGCGGTCAAAGCCGCGCAGAAAGGTTTCCGGCACCACCCCGTCGAACAGCCGGGTCACGATCTCGGCCCGGGTCTCGGCATCGGCGGTGGCGGTAAAGGCGGCCAGCGGCACGCCAAGGGTGCGGCGCAGATCGCCGATGCGCAGGTAGTCGGGGCGGAAATCGTGGCCCCACTGGCTGACACAGTGGGCCTCGTCCACCGCGATCAGCCGCACCCCGATGCGCCGCAGCAGGGTCAGCGTGCCGGGTGCCGACAGCCGTTCCGGAGCCATGTAGAGCAGCTTCAAGCGCCCGGCATCGAGCGCCTCGAACACGCTTTCGGTCTCATGGTCGGTATTGCCCGAGGTCAGCGCCCCGGCCTCGACCCCGGCGGCCCGCAGCGCCCGCACCTGATCGCGCATCAGCGCAATCAGCGGCGAGATGACCACCGTCACGCCGTCATGGCACAGGGCAGGTAGCTGAAAACATAGCGATTTTCCGCCACCCGTTGGCATGATCGCCAGGGTGTTGCGCCCCGCCAGCACCGCCGCGACAATCTCTTCCTGCCCCGGCCGGAAGGCGGCAAAGCCGAACACCGAAGCCAGAAGAGCGCGGCTGTGCTGCATGGCCCCGCGCTCAGAGAAAGAGGCCCGCGTTGTTGCGGATCACGATGCGCAGCGCATAGACGCCAAGCAGCACCACCAGCGGCGCCAGATCAAGCCCGGCCATCACCGGCAGCACCCGGCGCACCCGGCCATAGATCGGTTCCAGCAGGCGGTTCAAACCATCCCAAAGCTGCGCCACCAGCGGCTGGCGCAGGTTCAGCACCTGAAAATTGATCAGCCAGCTCATGATGATGTGGGCAATGATGATGAATTGCGCGACATCAAGGATCAGCAGCAGGATTTGCAGGATCGAGGTCATGGGGGCGCTCCGGGCACAAACTGTTGTGGGTTTGGTATCCTTGATGCGCCCGAAGGGCAACTGTCTTGCGCAGCGTCCGGCTTGACGCGGCGGGCAGCACAGGGCAGGGCAGACGCGCAAGGAGGCTGCGATGTATCCCTTTTTTCGTCTGTTCAAGGAGCTCTGGAAGTTCCGCGCGGCACCACTGCCGTTTCTCGGGGTGCATGTCAGCCACCACATCTGCTGGCCCTGGGATCTGGACCCCTGGCGCGAGCTTAACAACGGTCGCACCCTGACGATCTATGATCTCGGGCGGGTGCCGCTTGGCCAGCGCAACGGGCTGCACCGGGCGCTGGCGGCAAATGGCTGGGGCATGGCGGTGGCGGGCAACAGCACGCGCTATCGGCGGCGGGTCAAGCTGTTCGACCGGGTCAGGATGGTCAGTTGCTGCATCGGCTGGGACGCGCGGTTCCTTTATATCGAGCAGAGCATGTGGAAGGCGGGCGAATGCACCAGCCAGATGCTGCTGCGCGCGGCCATCACCTCGAACAGCGGGATCGTGCCGCCCGAGGCGTTGCTGGCGGCGATGGGGCAGTCGGCGGTCAGCCCCATGTTGCCCGACTGGGTGCAAGCCTGGATTGCCGCCGAGGCGCTGCGCCCCTGGCCGCCGGTCGGGGCGGGTGGCGAGGCTGCCTCCGGCGGGAGTATTTGAGCAAAGAAGAAGGGTCAGGCGGTGGCGGGGGTCAGGATGTGGCGCAGCAGGGCCAGCGGGTGGGCGCGCAGGGTCAGGCGCAGGCTGGCGTAATCCTCGACCACCTGTTCACCGATCGTCATCGCGGCGAAGGTGACGGCGGGCTCGGCCAGGGTTTCGCCGTCGAGGTCGGCGGCAAACAGCGGCAGGGGCTCGGGGCCGCTGAGGGCGCGGGCCTGCCACAGCGCGTCGCGGCGGGCAAGGCCAAGGGCGGCAAAGCAATCGGCTTCGGCCAGGCGGGTCAGGGTGGCGGCGGTGGTTCCGGCGCGGCGCCAGACATCCTGCACCGTGCGGTAGCCATTGCCGCGAGCGGCGGCAAGCCACAGCGCCTCGTCCTCGGCCAGGCCCTTGATCTGGCGCAAGCCCAGCCGCAGCGCCAGATTGCCGCTGCCGTCGGGTTCCATCACGTTGTCCCATTGGCTGGCGTTGATGCAGGGGGCCAGCACCCGCACCCCGTGGGCGCGGGCATCGCGCACGATCTGGGCCGGGGCGTAAAACCCCATCGGCTGGGAATTGAGCAAGGCGCAGGCGTAAAGGCCGGGGTGGTGGCACTTGATCCAGGCCGAGGCATAAACCAGAAAGGCAAACGAGGCGGCGTGGCTTTCGGGAAAACCGTAAGAGCCGAAGCCCTCGATCTGCGCAAAGCAGCGGGTGGCAAAATCATCGTCGTAGCCATTGGCAGCCATGCCGGCCAGAAAGCGTTCCTTGAGGTCGGTGACATTGCCGTGCTTCTTGAAGGTGGCCAGCGCCCGGCGCAGCCGGTCGGCCTCAAGCGGGGAAAACCCCGCGCCGATGATCGCGATCTGCATCGCCTGTTCCTGAAACAGCGGCACGCCAAGGGTCTTGCCCAGCACCCGGCCCAGGGCATCGGAGGGAAAGCTGACCACCTCTTGCCCGCTACGCCGCCGCAGATAGGGGTGCACCATGTCACCCTGAATCGGCCCCGGCCGGATGATCGCGACCTCGATCACCAGATCGTAAAAGCAGCGCGGTTTCATCCGGGGCAGAAAATTCATCTGGGCGCGCGATTCGACCTGAAACACCCCCAAGCTGTCGGCGCGGCACAGCATGTCGTAGGTGGCGGGATCTTCGGGCGGCAGGGTGGCCAGGCTGTAGCTGGTGTGGTGGTGGTGCTTGATCAGAGCGAAGGCCCGGCGCAGGCACGACAGCATGCCCAGCGCCAGAATATCGACCTTGAGGATGCCAAGCGCGTCGATATCGTCCTTGTCCCAGCAGATCACGGTGCGGTCTTCCATGCTGGCGTTCTCGATCGGCACCAGCTCATCAAGGCGCCCGGCGGTGATGATGAAGCCGCCGACATGCTGTGACAGGTGGCGGGGAAAGCCCTGGATTTCTTCGATCAGCGCCAGCGTCCGGGTCAGGCGCGGGTCGGTGGGGTCAAGCCCGATCTCGCGCAGCCGTGCATCATTGACGCCCTTGCCGCCCCAGCCCCAGATCTGGCTCGACATGGCGGCGAGGGTGTCTTCCGAAAGCCCCATCGCCCGGCCGACCTCGCGCACCGCACGCTTGCCGCGATAGTGGATCACCGTGGCGCATAGCCCGGCACGTTCGCGGCCGTAACGGGCATAGATGTGCTGGATCACCTCTTCGCGGCGCTCGTGCTCGAAATCGACGTCGATGTCGGGCGGCTCGTCGCGCGCTTCCGAGACAAACCGCTCGAACACCATGGTGCCGATCTCGGGGCTGACCGAGGTCACGCCCAGCGCATAGCACACCACCGAATTGGCCGCCGAGCCGCGCCCCTGACAGAGGATGCCGCGCGCGCGGGCGAATTGCACGATGTCGTGCACCGTCAGGAAATAGGGCTCGTAGTGCAGCTTGGTGATCAGCGCCAGTTCGTGGTCAAGCTGGGCCAGCGCCTTTTGGGGTGCTCCTGCCGGGTAACGCCAGACCAGACCGGCGCGGGCCAGGCGTTCAAGGCGCTGCGGCGCGGTCTCATCGCCGGTGCTCTCGGACGGGTATTCGTAGCGCAGTTCGTCAAGGCTGAAGCTCAGCCGGCCGGCGAGGGTGGCGCTGGCCTGCACCATGGCCGCGTGCCCGGCAAACAGGGCCAGCATCTCGGATTGCGAGCGCAGGCGCTGCTCGGCATGGGGCAGGGCGCGGTGGCCCAGTTGCTCGACCCGAAGGCCCAGCCGGATTGCGGTCAGCACATCGGCCAGCTTGCGCCGCGCGCCGTGGTGCAGGATCGGCAGGCCCGAAGCCACCGCCGGGATGCCCAGCCGCGCCGCGAGGTCGGCCAGCCGGGCGAAGCGTGCGGCGTCCTGGCCGTCATAGCGCGGCGCGACCAGCAGACTGACCTGACCGGGAAAACGCACGATCAGCCGCTCGGCCTCGGCCTGCCGGTCGTAGGCGGCGGGGTGCAGCAGCATCTCGTGGCCCGCGCCCCAATCAAGCACATCCTCCAGCCCCAGATCGCAGATGCCCTTGACCGCCCGCCTGCGCCCCAGGGTGATCAGCCGGCACAGCCGCCCCCAGGCCGCCCGGTCGCGCGGCAGCAGCGTCAGGGTGAAACCCTCGCGGGTGACGATGCGGGCGGCGGGGATCAGGCGCGGGGCGGACCCGGTTTCGCGCGCGATCTCACGCGCCGCGACATGGGCGCGCACGATCCCCGCCACCGAGTTCTGATCGGCAATCGCCAGGCCCGGCAGGCCCAGGGCATGGGCGCGGATCATCAGCTCCTCGGGGTGCGAGGCCCCGGTGAGGAAGGTGAAGTTCGAAGTCGCTGAAAGCTCGACGAAGGGCATGGGGGCTCACCGAAACAAAACAGGAACACCTTAGCTTGCGGCGCGGCATGGTTCCAGTGAGTCGATCAGGCAAGGTAGGGGGCTGCGCCCCCCGGTCAGGCTGCGCCTGCCCTTCCCCCTGCGGATATTTGGGCAGAGAAGAAGTCAGGGCGGCGGTGACGGCCCCTTCAGGTCGTCTGACGCAGGCGCTTGAGGATGTCGAGACTGGCATAGCCATCCGGCACCATGCCGATCGAGCGCTGGAAGGCCTTGACCCCGGCCACCGTGTTCGGCCCGATCTTGCCATCCACCGCATCGCCGTAGAACCCGGCGCGTGCCAGCAGGGCCTGCAGCTCCAGCCGCTCGTCGGGCCGCAGGGCGCGATCGTCACGCGGCCAGGCGGCCTGGATCGCAGGCCCGCCCTTGATGCGGTCGGCCAGGTGGCCCACCCCGATGACATAGGCATCGGCCGGATTGTAGGCCTCGATCGCCGTGAAGTTGTGAAAGATCAGAAAGGCCGCGCCGCGCGCGCCAGCGGGCAGCAGCAGCGTGGCAGCCCCGTGGTCGGGCAACCGCCCGCCCAACGTGGTGCGCACCCCCAGCGCCTGCCAGTCGGCCACCGGCTTTTTCACCCGGCTGCCGGTCTGGCTATAGTCGAAACCCACCGGCAAAGTGACCTCGAGCCCCCACGGCCGCCCGCTTTGCCAGCCGGACCGCGCCAGATAGGCGGCGGTTGACGCCAGCGCATCGGCCGGGTCGTCCGACCAGATGTCGCGCCTGCCGTCGCCGGTGAAATCGACCGCAAATTGCAGATACGAGGTCGGAATGAACTGGGTATGCCCCATCGCCCCCGCCCAACTGCCGGTCATGTCTTGCGGGCGCACATCGCCATGTTGCAGAATTTGCAGCGCCGCCAGCAATTGCTGCTCGAAGAACCTGCCACGCCGCCCGTCGTAGGCCAATGTTGCCAGCGCCTCGATCAGCGAATACTTGCCGCGCCGCGCCCCATACGAGCTTTCCAGCCCCCAGATCGCGACCACGATCTCTTTCTCGACGCCGTAGGTGGCCTCGATCCGCGCCAGTAGCTTGCGGTATTGGCGCAGCGCTTTTTGACCATTGCTGACCCGTTCGTCCGAGGCGGCGATATCGAGGTAATCCCAGATCGTCTTGGTGAATTCGGCCTGATGGCGATCCTTGTCGATGACCTCGGGGTTATAGCGGACATCGCTGAACGCCTGATCAAAGGTCGAGGCCGCAATGCCGTGCGCCAGAGCGCGGCCGCGAAAGCCGGCAATCCAGGCGGTCAGGCCCTGCTCGGTTCCAGCCACTTTGGTCAAGGTTTCATCTCCTTGAGTCTGCGGCAGGGCAAGGTGGCGCACCCCCTGCACCGGGGCCGCGAACCCAGCCGCGGTTGCCAGCAGCCAAATCGCCACAGCCATGAGCCGCATGAAACCATCCCTCTTTGCACCCGTCAGTGCCAATCTAGCGCGATTGCCGGGCGGCGGAAAGCAAACGCTGCCGGTGGTGGCGAAGCCTTGCCGAGCCGCCTCTACTCACTTGCGCTTGCGCATCACCTTGCGCTTGAGCCTGGCATCCTTGGCCGCGGCATGGGCGGGCTTGCGCGGCGCATAGCGCCCGCGCCGCGCCCCGGCCCCGGCGGGCAGGGCCCGGTCTTCGATCGCCAGCAGCTCCAGCATCAAGCCGCCGGTCAGCGGCACCGCCTCGGCCAGCCGCACCGTGACGCGCTGACCAATGCCGATGGTCAGGCCGCTGTCGGCCCCGACCAGGGTCATCGCGGCGGGGTCGTAATGAAAGAACTCGCGCCCGACGCTGCGGATCGGGATCAGCCCGTCGGCCCCGGTCTCGTCCAGCCGCACGAACAGCCCGAAGCGCTGCACCCCCGAGATCCGGCCCGAAAACTCGCTGCCCACCCGGTCGGCGAGATAGGCCGCAAGGTAGCGATCCGAGGTGTCGCGCTCGGCCACCATGCTGCGCCGCTCGGTGTCCGAGATCAGCCTGGCGGTCTCGGACAGGGTCTCGATGTCGTCGGCCGACAGCCCGTCGTCACCCCAGCCATGCGCGGCAATCAGCGCGCGGTGCACGATCAGGTCGCTGTAGCGCCGGATCGGCGAGGTGAAATGGGCGTAAGAGATCAGCGCCAGCCCGAAGTGGCCGAAGTTTTCCGGGTTGTAATAGGCCTGGGTCATCGAGCGCAGGGTGGTGATGTTCATCAGCTCGTCGAACTCGGTGCCCTCGGCCTGCGCCAGCAGGCGGTTGAGGTGGCTGGTCTTCAGCACCTGCCCCTTGGCCAGGGTAAAGCCCGACGCCTCGGCCACCTCGCGCAGCGCGTCCAGTTTCTCGCGGCTGGGTTCCTCGTGCACCCGAAACAGCAGCGGGCGGCGCAGGCGGGTCAGCTCCTCTGCCGCCGCGACATTGGCGAGGATCATGAATTCCTCGATCAGCTTGTGCGCGTCATAGCGTTCGGCAAAAGCGACCGAGGTGACCTTGCCGTCGTCCGACAGCACGATCTTGCGCTCGGGCAGATCGAGGTCCAGCGGCTGACGCCGGGCGCGGGCGAGTTTGGTAACCTCGTAGGCGGCGTAGAGTGGTCGCAACACCGGCTCCAGCAGCGCGGCACAGTCCGCATCGGGGTGGCCGTCGATCGCATCCTGCACCGCGCGGTAGCTCAGGCTGCCGACCGAGCGCATCAGGCCGCGGGTGAAGCGATGGCTGGTCTTTTCGCCCTGCGCGTTCAACACCATGCGCACCGCCATGCAGGGGCGATCGACATGTTGGTGCAGGCTGCACAGATCGCCCGACAGGGTGTCGGGCAGCATCGGCACCACCCGGTCGGGAAAATAGGTCGAGTTGCCGCGCTTGCGCGCCTCATGGTCAAGCTGCGATCCGGGGCGGACGTAATGCGCCACATCGGCAATCGCCACCCAGACCACATGGCCGCCGGGATTGGCCGGGTTGTCATCGGCATGGGCGTGCACCGCGTCGTCGCGGTCGCGGGCATCCGCCGGGTCGATGGTGATGAAGGGCAGCGGGCGCAGGTCGTCACGCGCTTCCAGCGCCACCGGCAGCGCCGCGTCGGCCTCGGCCATCACCGCGTCGGGGAACTGGTCGGGAATGCCGTGCTGGTGGATCGCAATCAGGCTGACCGCCCGCGGGCCGGATGGATCGCCCAGCCGGGCGGTGATGCGCGCCTGCGGCAGGCCAAGGCGGCGCTCGCCGATCGCTTCGGCCTCGACCAGCTCGCCGTCCTTCGCCCCCGCCGCCGCGTCGCGGCCCACCCGCCATTCCTTGTCGCTGCCCTTGTCGATCGGGATGATCCGCCCGCCTTCCGCACCGGCGCGAAAGATGCCCAGCAGGTGCAGGGGGTTCACCCCGAGCTTGCGGATCAAGCGGGCTTCATGGGAATGGGCCTCGTCCGCAACTTCGCTCAGCCGGGCCAGGATGCGGTCGCCTGCACCCAAGGCCGGATCAGAGGCGCGCGTGACCAGCAGGATGCGCGGCGCGGTGCCTTCACCCTGCCATTCCAGCGGGCGGGCAAACAGATCGCCCTGCGCATCGGGGGCCAGCACTTGCAGGATCGAGACCGGCGGCAGTTGGCCGGCCGCGCGAAAGCTGCGGTGACGCCGGGCCAATGCCCCGTCATCGTCCAGCTCTTTGAGCAGGCGCTTGAGCTCGATCCGCGCCGCACTGCCCTTGATCCCGAACGCCCGCGCGATATCGCGCTTGGTGGTCAGGGTCGGGTTGTCGCTGATCCACTTCAGGATATCGTCTTTGCCGGGTATCTGGTCCATGCCCCTGCCTAACACGCGCCGCGCGCAGCTTCAAACGCCCGCTCGGCCCGGTTTCTTCTTTGCCTAAATACTCACCTTCGCTTCTCCCGCCGGTGGCGGCGGTGAAGTGAGTATTTGGACAAAGAAGAAATGCCAAAGCGAAGCGGGACCGGCAGGGACCGATGAGCGCACCGTCAGAGCGTCAGCACCATTTCGCGGTGGCGGATGCCGGCGTCGATGAACTCGTCGCCGACCGCGCTGAAGCCCAGCTTTTCGTAAAATGCCAGGGCGTGCACCTGGGCCCCGAGCTTGACTCTGGTGACGCCCGGGGTGGCGCGAAATTGCGCCACGGCGGCGTGCATCAGGGCCGCCCCCAGCCCGGTGCCGCGCTGATCTTTCAGCACGCAGACCCGACCGATCTTGCCCACGTCGCCATGGCGCAGCAGTCGCGCCGAGCCGACCGGGCGACCGTCGCGCGTGGCCAGCAGGTGCACCGCTTCGCCATCGCGATCGTCCACCTCGTCGGCCTCGGACACCCCCTGCTCCTCGATGAAAACCACCCGGCGCAGGGCGCGGCAGGCGGCAATATCGGCGGTGACGGTGATCACTGCCGTCATGCGAAATAGTCCCGCAGGATGCGGCTGTAGATCGCTTTCAGGGCGATGATCTGGGCCACCTCGACGCGCTCATCGACCTGATGCATGGTGCGCCCGACCAGCCCGAACTCGACCACCGGGCAGAGGTTTTTCACAAAGCGCGCATCCGAGGTCCCGCCCGAGGTCGAAGCCACCGGAGTCACGCCGGTCTCGGCCTGAACCGCGCTTGCGATCAGCGCCGAAAATTCACCCGGCGGGGTCAGGAAACTTTCGCCCGAGATGCTGACCTTGAGGTCGATCTCGACCCCGGTCTCGGCCTGCACCGTGTCGGCCTGCCCGCGCAGCCAGGCGGTCAGCGAAGCGCCGGAATGGGCATCGTTGAAGCGGATGTTCGCGGTGGCGCGGCAGGTCGAAGGAATGACGTTGGTGGCCGGATTGCCGGTGTCGATGGTGGTGATCGCCAGGGTCGAGGGGTCGAAACTGGCGGTGCCCTGATCGAGCTTATGGCTTGCCAGCCGGTCCATCAACCGCACCAGCGCGGTGACCGGGTTTTTCGCCCGCTGCGGGTAGGCCGAATGGCCCTGCACCCCGCGCGCCGTGAACCTGGCTACCAGTGAGCCGCGACGGCCGATCTTCATCATCTCGCCCAGCACCTCGGGGCAGGTCGGCTCGCCCACCAGGCAGTGGCTCATGGTTTCGCCCTGCGCCGCCATCCAATCCAGCAGCGCCACCGTGCCATGGGCCCCTTCGCCTTCCTCGTCGCCAGTGATCGCCAGGATCACCGCGCCGTCGGGCGGCGTGGCGCGCACGAAATCGACCGCGGCGGCGGCGAAGGCGGCGACCCCGGATTTCATGTCGGTGGCACCGCGCCCCCACAGCCAGCCGTCGTTGATCTCGCCGCCGAACGGATCATGGCTCCAGGCGGCCGCATCGCCGACCGGCACGACATCGGTATGGCCGTTGAAGCCAAAGCTCTTGTTGGCCCCCTTTCGCCCCCAGCGGGCGTAAAGATTGGCCACCCCGCCACGGTCGACTCGGGTGCAGGTGAAGCCTTCGGGTTCAAGCAACCCGGCCAGCAGCGTCAGCGCCCCGCCTTCGGCCGGGGTGACCGAAGGGCAGCGGATCAATGCGGCGGTCAGGGCGACGGGATCGACGGGCGGCGGGCAGGGGGCGGGCATTGGTCGGACTTTCCATGGCTTCGATTGCGCCAGCATTAGGCCGGGTTTTCGCGACCTGCAACCACCGCCCGATTGCAGGTGACAAAAGCCCGAAGGGCGGCTATCCTGCGCGCAACAATACGTCCTGAGGCAGGGCAGACGCTGGGCCAACGTGCCCCCGAGCAGTAACGAGGCAAGACCGGATCAACCGGTTGGCCACGTGCGTCTGGGCTGCCTTCCGCAAGCAGGGGGCAGGCATGGCGACAGGCGCCGAACTGGGCTACAATACCGGCGCAACTGCGATGCAGATGGCCAACACCATCTTCGGCGATGGCGTGACCGTCACCGGGGCCAGCTACAGCGGGGCGACCAATTCCTCGGCAATCTACACCAACGGCAATCTGGCGGCGGGGGTTGCGCCTTCGGATACCGGGGTGATCCTTTCCACCGGCAACGCCGCCAGCTTTACCCAGTCGAGCGGCGACCCCAACCGTTCCACCGGCACCTCGACCAACACTTCAGGCATTGACAACAACGCCCAGTTCAACGCCGTCGCCGGGGGCAGGACTTACGACGCTGCCTACATGGATGTCGATTTCATCCCGACCGGCGATACCATGACGCTGCAATTCGTGTTCGCCTCGGAGGAATACCCCGAATACGCCGGCTCGCAGTTCAACGATGTGGTGGGCGTCTGGGTCAATGGCAGTGTGGTGCCGATCAGCATCGGCACCGGCCAGACCGGCGTCACCAACATCAACGGCACCAGCCAGCCGAACCTGGTGACCTCGAACACCACCGACCTTTACAACACCGAGATGGACGGCTTTACCGTCACCTTGTCGCTGACCATGCAGGTCATTCCGGGGGTGGTGAACTCGATCCGCATCGGGATTGCCGATACCGGCGATTCCGGCTGGGATTCCAACCTGCTGATCGCCGCCGATTCGGCCCAGACCGTGCTGGTGGCGGCCGACGACAGCGTGACGCTTTACCCCAATGGCACGCGTGTGCTGGATGTGCTGGCCAACGACACCGGCAGCACCCTGACCATCACCCATGTCAACGGCGTGGCGGTGGTGGCCGGGCAGACCATCACCCTGCCTTCCGGTCAGCAGATCACGCTCAACCCCGATGGCACCTTTACCGTGGTCGGCGACGGCCAGACCGAGGTGCAGAATTTCACCTACACCGTCAGCGACGGGCTGGGCCATAGCGATACCGGCGTGGTCACCATCAACGCGATCCCGTGTTTCGTGGCGGGCACCCGCATCCTGACCCCGGGCGGCGAGGTGGCGGTCGAGGATCTGCGCCCCGGCGATCTGGTGCTGACCCATGACGACGGGCCGCAGCCGCTGCGCTGGAGCGGGCGGCGCCGGGTCGCGGCGACCGGCACTTTCGCCCCGATCCGGATCCGGGCGGGCACCTTCGGCGCGCATCGCACCCTGAAGGTCTCGCCCCAGCACCGCATCCTGCTGCGCGACAGTCTGGCCGAATTGCTGTTTGGTGAAACCGAGGTGCTGGTGGCGGCCAGGGATCTGGTCAACGACCGTTCGGTCACGGTGTGCGCGGGCGGCACGGTCGAGTATGTGCATTTGCTGTTCGATCGCCATCAGGTGATCTGGTCCGAGGGTCTGGCCAGCGAAAGTTTCCTGCCCGGGCCACAGACCACCCGCAGTTTCGAGCGCGCCATCGTCGAGGAAATCTGCACCCTGTTTCCCGAAATCGACCCCGACACCGGGGCGGGCTACAGCGCCTCGGCGCGTCGCACCTTGCGCAGCCATGAGGCCCAGGTGCTGTTTGCCGCCGCGCGGGCGGCCTGAGGAAGGGGGAAAGCCATGGCCGACTGGATCGCCCTTTCGGATTGCAGCGCGCCAGTGGCACCCGGTGCCGCAGCGCTGCTGACGCGCGGCGCGCTGGTGCTGGAACTGGCGCTGCCGCTGGCCGGGGCCGGGGTTTTGCTCGATTACCGCGCCAGCGATGGCTGGCCGCGGGCGCTGTCGGTCTATCACGACCCGGCGGCAGGAATCGCCATCCTGCACCGCCAGGGCGGCACTCTGGCGCACCACCTGCTGCCGGGGCCGCTACCGCAAGAGACCGGCACCGCGCGGCTGATCCTGCGCTGGAATGCCCCGGCCAGACGCTGGGCGCTGCGCTACGAGCTGCTCGACAGCGGTCAGGTGCTGACGGCACGGGGCCGCGATCCCCTGCCCTTGCCGCTGGCCGATCTGACCGCCCTGTGCCGCGGCACCTTTGTCACCCGGCGCCACCCGGCGCTGTTGTGGTTTGGCGCCACGGCGGGCAAAACCCCGCCCGAGCGCGCGCCCTGGATCGGGCTGCGCACCCCGGTGGCAACGCCGGCGGGGTATCGCGCGGCCGCCAGCCTGCGCCCCGGCGATACGGTGTTGACCCGCGATGCCGGGGCGGCAACCGTGCAATCGGTGCGGCGGATGACCCTGCCCAGCCGGGGTTCCTATGCCCCGGTGCTGCTGCGCGCGCCCTATTTTGCCACCCACGCCGACCTGCTGGTCTCGGCCGATCAGCAGGTCGCGTTGCGCGGGACCGAGGTCGAATACCTGTTTGCCGAAGACGAGGTGCTGGCCCGGGCCGGTGATCTGACCGACGGGCGTTCGGCGCTGTTCGATACCCGGCGCTCGGTCACCGCCTGCGTGTCGCTGGACCTTGGCACCCCTGACCTGATCCTGTGTGACGGCTGCGCCCTTGCCAGCGCCAGCCACACGGCACCCGGTGCCAAGTCCTTGGTGCCGCGCCGCACCTTGTTCGATTACGAAGCGGTGCCGCTGCTGGCGCTGCTGGGCCGCGGCGATGGTCGCCGCGCGGCGTGAAAGGCGGCGTGTGGCGGGGCGATACCGTGGCGCGGCCGCCAGTGTCGCCGAAGGAAGCCGGGGGTTTCACACCCCCGGACCCCCGTGGGATATTTGGGCAAAGGAGAAATCCGGCGCATCGGGACCAAGCCTTGCGGCCTAATCGAAAAACGGCTCCATCTGCGCCACGATGACCGAGTTTTCGCGCCTCGCCCGGTCCATCAGGGCGCGCTCATCGGCGTCGATCTCGTCGCCTGCCGCCAGTCGTTCGTCCAGCGTGCCGTAGCCCGAGACATCGAGCGGGGCAAGGTCGGCGGCTTTCAGCAGCGCCACGGTCTCGCGCACCGCTTCGGCCTCGTCCACCCCGGTGGCATAGATCAGGAGGCCCGCCCCGGTGGCCTTGTCGGGCAGACCGTCGCCCGCCTTGCGCCCGACCTCGACCGCCAGGGTATAAACCTGCTGCGGGCGCTTGGCCTTGACGGACGGCTGATCGTCAGAGGGGGCACCCGCGCCCGCGCCTTCAGTCACGCAACAGCTCGTTGATCGAGGTCTTGGCGCGGGTCTGGGCATCGACCTTCTTCACGATCACCGCGCAGTACAGGCTGACCCCGCCCTTGCTGGGCATCGAGCCCGCCACCACCACCGATCCGGCCGGCACCTCGCCATAGACCACCGCCCCGGTCTCGCGATCGACGATCTTGGTCGATTTTCCGATGAACACGCCCATCCCCAGCACCGCGCCTTCGCGCACGATGCAGCCCTCGACCACTTCCGAGCGCGCGCCGATGAAGCAGTTGTCTTCGATGATGGTCGGCCCGGCCTGCATCGGCTCCAGCACGCCACCGATGCCGACACCGCCCGACAGGTGCACGTTCCGGCCGATCTGCGCGCAAGAGCCAACCGTGGACCAGCCATCGACCATGGTGCCCTCGCCCACATAGGCCCCGACGTTGACGAACGACGGCATCAGCACCACGCCCTTGGCGATGTAGGCCGAGCGCCGCACGATCGCGCCCGGCACTGCGCGGATCCCGGCGCGACGCCAGTCGTCCGCCGACCAGCCCTGAAACTTCGAAGGCACCTTGTCCCACCAGTTTGAGCCGCCATTGCCACCAGAAATCGTGGCCATGTCGTTCAGCCGGAACGACAGCAACACCGCCTTCTTGGCCCACTGGTTGACGTGCCAGTCGGCCCCGCGCTTTTCCGCCACCCGCAGGCGGCCTGCGTCAAGCGCCGCCAGGGTGGCCTCGACCGCCTCGCGCACCGCGCCTCGGGTGGCCGGGCTGACGCTGTCGCGCGCCTCCCAGGCGGCTTCGATAACGGCTTCTTGCGCGGCAAAGGACATGGCGCTTTCCTTTTTGAGTGGTCATGATCAAACCCCGCCTATAAACCGAGGCCACCGCTACCGCAATTCCCGCGCAAGGATCACGGCATGAAAGACGACCCCCGCAGCCACCCATTCCGCGACAGCACCCAGGATGTGGCCACCGCCGACCGCATTCCAGATACCGCCCAGACCCGCGCGCCCGCCTACCGCCTTGCCTTCACCGATACCGATTTCATGACCCGCGAAGAGCTGCGCCCGGTGCGGCTTCAACTTGAACTTCTGAAGCCGCAACTGATCCTTGACGAGCGTGGCATCCGCTCGACCGTAGTGCTGATGGGCAGTGCGCGCATCCGCCCCGATGCCAGTGAGGCCGAAATCGCCCCCTTGCTGCACTGGTATGAGGTGGCGCGCGACCTTGCCCGCCTGATCACCGAGAAAAGCCTTGAAAGCTACGGCCGCGAGAATGTTGTGATCACCGGCGGCGGCCCCGGCATCATGGAGGCGGGCAACCGCGGCGCCCAAGAGGCCGGCGGCCACTCGATCGGCCTCAACATCGTGCTGCCGCACGAGCAGGCCCCTAATCCCTATGTCACGCCCGATCTGTGCTTCAATTTCCACTATTTCGCGATCCGCAAGATGCACTTCCTGATGCGGGCACGGGCGATCTGCATCTTTCCCGGCGGCTTCGGCACGCTGGACGAGATGTTCGAGAGCCTGACCCTGATCCAGACCGGCCGGATGAAGCGCATCCCCTTCCTGCTGTTCGGCCGCGCGTTCTGGGAAAAAGTGATCAACTGGCAGGCACTGGCTGATGCGGGCACCATCGCGCCCGACGATCTGGCCCTCTTTCGCTATGTCGAGACCGCCGAAGAAGCGATGGCCGAAATCGCGGACTGGCCCGCCCCGTGCTGACCGGGCTGCCGGATTCTCATTGGCCCAAATATCCGCCGTCGCCCGCCGCCTCGCGCTGCCAGCCGGGGATGAAAGCCATCCGCGCGCAACCGGCGAACCGCGCCAGCCGGTCAAGCTCGGCCTCCAGCCGCGCCACCCGGCCCGGCCCCAACGTGACACCGGGCTCGGGCCAGAAGGCGCGCAGGCGCAACACGCCTTGGTCACGCCACGCCTTGACATCGACCCGCCCGATCAGCCGCGCCCCTTCCAGCACCGGAAACACGTAGTAGCCATAGCGCCGCTGCGCCTCGGGCACGAAGACCTCGATCCGGTAGTGGAAACCGAACAGGCGCTCGGCCCGGGTGCGGTCGCGCAGCATCGGGTCGAACGGCGACAGGATGCGCAGGCGCGCGGGCGGCTCGGGCGCATCCGCTGCCAGCGCCAGCACATCAGGGCGGGCAAGACAGCGCTTCAAGGCACCGTCGGCCCCGGCAACGGCGATCTCGATCACAGCCCCACGCGCCAGCGCGCTGCGGCACCAGCCCTGCGCCTCGGCAGGGGTGATGGCGCGCCAGAACGCGGCAATCTCGGTGGGCGTGGCAAAGCCCAGACGATCGAGCGCCGCGCCACAGGCCCAGTCAACCGTGGTCGCGAGATCAGGCGCGGCGTGGCGCAGCCCGTCGGGGATCACCCGTTCGGTCAGGTCATAGACCTTCCGGAACCCGTCGCGCCGGGTGATCATCAGAGCCCCGGTGCGCCACAACCATTCCAGAGCGGTTTTTGACGGATGCCAATCCCACCAGCCGCCCTTGCCGCGCGCCTCGCCCTGCCCGACTTCGGCCGCCGTCACCGGGCCATGGTCGGCAATGCGACGCAAAATGGCGTCAAACTGTTCTTCATAGCCCGGCCGGAACCACGCGCGCCAGTTGCCCTGCAAGCGCTTGGCGTCGCGTGTGAAGCGGTGCTGCCAATGGCCGAAATGCCGGGTCGGCACGATCGCGGCGTCGTGGGTCCAGTGCTCGAACAGCACCCGGTCGCGTTCCAGCAGGGGCGTCAGGTTTTCCGGCCGGTAAGATTGCCTGCGAGCGTGCAGGATCATGTGATGGGCGCGCGCTACCGTGGTGATGCTGTCGATCTGCACGAAACCGAGACGGTCGATCAGATCGGCGAGATCGGCCCCCGACGCCGGGCCGACCGGCGCTTCGGCCAGAGCGTGGGCGTGCAGGAACAGGCGGCGGGCGGCGGGATT
>CAYQPD010000013.1:0-7422 GCA_964419305.1 uncultured Rhodobacter sp. | reverse complement strand
TAGGCGAAATCGTCAGCGAGGAGCGCCCGCAAGGGAGCGACGAGCCGCTCATCCGCCCTGACGGGCATCTTCGCTTGGCTACGGCGCGTCAGGTCGCGGGCTATCGCCGCGCGGATCACCTGCCCGACCGATACATCGTCTTCAGCCGCGATCCGGCGCAGGGCGGCCAGCATCGCTTGGGGCAGTCTCAGCGTCAGGGTTTCCGGTTCCATGCCGCCATGCTCGCTGAACCTGGTTAACAATTGGTTCAAGCCCGGCCGCCACCGCGATCTCGGCGCGCGATTTGCGCGCCCGTTCGGTGGCCGATTTCAACTGACCGCAGGCGGCCATGATATCCTCGCCGCGCGGGGTGCGGATCGGGCTCGGGTAGCCTGCATCGTGGATGATGTCGGCAAAGGCGTGGATGCGGTTGCCCGACGAGCGCCGGTAGGGCGCGCCGGGCCATTCGTTGAACGGAATGAGGTTGATCTTGGCCGGAATTCCACGGATCAGCTCGACCAGCCGGTGGGCATCTTCCTTGCTGTCGTTCACCCCTTGCAGCATCACATATTCAAAGGTGATGCGTTCCGAATTGGACAGCCCCGGATAGGCCCGCAGCGCGTCCAGCAGCGCCGCGATGTTCCAGCGCTTGTTGATCGGCACCAGCCGGTCGCGCACCGCGTCGGTGGTGGCGTGCAGCGAGACCGCCAGCAGGCAGCCGATCTCGCGCGCGGTGCGGGCAATCTCGGGCACCACCCCCGAGGTCGAAAGGGTGATGCGGCGACGCCCCAGGGCAATGCCCTCGTTGTCCATCACCACCCGCATGGCGTCGCGCACGTTGTCGAAATTGTAAAGCGGCTCGCCCATGCCCATCAGCACCACATTGCTGATCAGCCGGGTCTCGTCCCTGGGCGCGCCCGGCACCGGCCACTCGCCCAGATCGTCGCGCGCCAGCATCACCTGCCCGACGATCTCGGCCGCCGTCAGGTTGCGCACCAGCACTTGCGTGCCGGTATGGCAGAACGAACAGGTCAGGGTGCAGCCGACCTGGCTTGAGATGCACAACGTGCCGCGGTCTTGTTCGGGGATATGGACGGTTTCCACCTCGTGCCCGCCGGCAATGCGCAACAGATACTTGCGGGTGCCGTCGGCACTGATCTGGCGGGTCACGACCTCGGGCAGGGTGATGGTGAAATGGTCAGCCAGAAACCGGCGATAGTCCTTGGCGAGGTTGGTCATCGCGGCAAAATCGCGCGTGCCCCAGTGATAGACCCATTGCCAGATCTGCCCGACCCGCATCTTCGCCTGGCGTGGCTCGGTTCCCGCTGCGATCAGGGCATCGTGCAACTGTTCGCGGGTCAGCCCGATGATGTTGACCGGGCCACCCTCGGGCAGCTTGCGCGGCAGGGTCAGGACATCCGGGGTGATCGGGGCGGGGGTGGTCATGGCAACCTCGGGCAGGGCGGCCTAACCGCAGCGCTTTTCGGCGTCCTGCATGGCGGCGGTAAAGCCGCGCAGCGAGAAGGTATCCTTGGTGTTGGTGCCCTTGGCCGAGCGCGCCGTCAGCACCGCGGTCGTGCCCTTCTTCAACGCGACCAGAATGGCGCTGTCATCGGTGCTGGCCGGCCAGGCCCATTCGCCATCAATGAACAGATCAAAACTGGTGCCGTCGATGGTGGCGTTGACGGTCAAGCCGGGGGCAAACGGATAACCGCCGGTAAAAGCCACCTCGCCCTTGGCACCGTTGCCGGGGCGGAACGTCACGAACAGCAGGATGTCGCCACGGCGCACCGAAACCGGCTTGCCGTCACGGGTGTTGACGGTTTCCTTGGGCTTGGAAACCCCCCAGCATTCCTTGGGATTTTCTTCGGTGAACACGCTCCAGTCGGTCATCACGGCAACCTGATTGGTCGATTCCTGCGCATGGCTCGCGGGGGCCGCACTGGCCAGCGCCAAGGCGATTGCGGTCGCAGTCAGGGTGCGCCCAATAACGGATGTCATGTCGGTTCCAGCCTCCACTTGCCTTCTGCCTCGGTCTGCGCCACGCCCGTTGTCGTCTGAGCTTTTCCGGTAGCGCCGGGCCATTCAACCCGATATCCCATGGATAACCCGGAAAGGGCAGAATGGGAAAGCCCCATGGGCAAGAATTCGCCCATCCCTGAAGGAGGCAACGATGACTGATGCAATTCCGATGGTCGAGCTGTGGCGTGGCGGGCGGCTGGAAAGCAGCCACCTTGGCCATGCCGTGATTTGTGACGATAGCGGTGGAATCGTCGAGAGCTGGGGCGAGCCGCAGACCGTGATCTTTCCGCGCTCGTCGTGCAAGATGATCCAGGCGCTGCCGCTGATAGAAAGCGGTGCGGCCGCTGCGGCCGGTCTGAGCGAAGCGCAGGTGGCGCTGGCGTGCGCCAGCCATCAGGGCGCGGCACTGCACACCGGCATGGTGACGCACTGGCTGGCGGATCTTGGCCTGAGCGAGGCCGATCTGCGCTGTGGCAGCCACGAGCCCAATGATCGCGACGAGCGTGACCGCCTGATCCGTGCGCACGAGGCGCCCTGCCAGATTCACAACAACTGCTCGGGCAAGCATTCGGGCTTTCTGACCCTCAACAAGCATCTGCACGGCCACGCCGATTATGTCGAGCCCGATCACCCGGTGCAGCGCGCGGTGAAAGAGGCGTTCGAGGATGTCACCGGCGAGTCCAGCCCCGGCTTCGGCATCGACGGCTGCTCGGCCCCCAACTTTGCCACCACCGTGCACGGTCTGGCCCGCGCCATGGCGTTCTTTGCCGCCGCCAGCGAAAGTGGCACCACCCGCGCGCGCGCCGCGCACCGGCTGGCGGGGGCGATGCGGACCTACCCCGAACTGGTGGCGGGCGAGGGTCGCGCCTGCACCGAGCTGATGCGCGCCATGGCTGGCCGGGTGGCAATCAAGACCGGCGCCGAGGGGGTGTTTGTCGCAATCGTGCCGGAACGCCGGATGGGAATTGCGCTGAAGATCGTCGATGGCGCCAGCCGGGCCTCGGAAGCGGTGATCGCGGCGCTGCTGGTGCGCCTCGGCGTGCTGGAAGCCGAGCATCCTGCCACCCGCAAGCGGCTGGGCGCGGTGCAGCGCAACTGGCGCGGGTTCGAGACCGGGATCGTCAAACTGGCCCCGGGGTTCTTGTAGGGCGCACCGGGTGCGGCCAGAAATAAGGCCTTCGGAGGCGGGTCTTGGGGCCGCCTCCGAAGGCCATAGCCATTTGCAGCAAGGGGTCCGGCGGCACGGGCTGGGTGGGGGCGTTACACTCCGCACCGCCGGACCTTTGTCACTCGCTACCCTTGCGTTATGCCGCGAAAAGCAGGCAGGCTCGTGATCAGGACAGGGTCGTTTCGGGGTGGTTTCATGGCGGTTTTGCGGCCAGCCTGACGCGCCGGGCCAGGGCGGCAGGCGACGGCGCGGGATACGCCATTGCGATGTTGACCGGCGACACCACCGCGGGCGGATTCGAACTGAACGGCGGCCCGGCGCTGCTGCGGTTCGCGCTGGTGATTGCCTATTTCGTGGTGATGAACAAATGGCTGGGCGGAACGGTGTTCAAGCGCCTGTTCGGGATCGCCGGACGCCAGCCGCGCGACGGCGGTGCTATTGATCAAAAACGGTTGGTGAGCCCGACGGGGTTCGAACCCGTGACCTACTGATTAAAAGTCAGTTGCTCTACCAACTGAGCTACAGGCCCACGCAATCCGGGCTGGTTAGGCAAGGACGCGGCAGCGGTCAAGCGAAAACGGCCAATCAGGCCGCAATTCGGCAGGTGCAGCAATGTCTGTGGAAGTGGTGAGCCGTGCGGGGGTCGAACCCGCGACACGCTGATTAAGAGTCAGCTGCTCTACCAACTGAGCTAACGGCCCTTCCTGCGCGGTCACCTAGTTTGCGGCGGCGGCAAGTGCAAGCCCAAATCGCCAAGGCGGGGCGAGATCTGGCAAATGCGGCGCGACCGGGCTATAGCGGGCGGATGGAAAAGATGACGCCCCCCAAGGGTCTGGCCTTCATGAAAATGCACGGGCTGGGCAATGACTTCGTGGTGATCGATTCGCGCGGCCGCGCGGCGGTCACGACGCCTGCGCTGGCGCGGGCGCTGGGCGACCGGCACCGCGGCGTGGGGTTTGATCAACTGGCCGAAATCCGCGATGCCGAGGGCGCGGATTTCGCGCTCGACTTCTGGAACCGCGACGGCAGCCGCGCCGGGGCTTGCGGCAATGCCACGCGTTGTGTGGCCGATTTCGTGCTGCGCAGCGCGGGGCGGGACGCGGTGACGATTGCCACCGCCCGCGGGCAGTTGCACGCGGTGCGGCGCGCAGGCGGGCTGGTCAGCGTCAACATGGGCCAGCCGCAGCGCGACTGGGCCGAGGTGCCGCTGGCGCGCGCGCTCGATCCCTTGCACCTGCCGCTGCCGGGCGATCCGGTGGCAGTGGGCATGGGCAACCCGCATTGCGTGTTCTTCGTGCCTGACGCCGAGACGGTTGATGTCGCCGGGCGCGGCGCGGCGCTGGAGCATGACCCGCTGTTTCCCGATCGCACCAATGTCGAATTCGTCACGCTCACCGCCCCCGACCGGCTGCGGATGCGGGTGTGGGAGCGCGGCGCGGGCATCACGCTCGCCTGCGGCTCGGGCGCTTGTGCGGTGGCGGTGGCGGCGCATCTGCGCGGCCTGACCGGGCGGGCAGTGACGATCACGGTCGATGGCGGCGTGCTGGAAGCCGACTGGCGCGACGACGGCGTCTGGCTGACCGGGCCGGTGGCACATGTGTTCGACGGGGTGCTGACGCCGGCGTTTCTGGCGGCGGCGCGATGAACGCGCCGGTGTTCGCCACCTTGGGCTGTCGGCTGAACCTCTACGAAACCGAGGCGATGAAGGAACTGGCGGCGGCGGCGGGGCTGGAAAACGCGGTGGTGGTCAATACCTGCGCCGTCACCGCCGAGGCGGTGCGCAAGGCGCGCCAGGAAATCCGCCGTCTGGCGCGGGAAAATCCGGGGGCGGCGATCATCGTCACCGGATGCGCGGCGCAGACCGAGCCCGAAACCTTTGCCGCCATGCCGGAAGTGGCGCGGGTGATCGGCAATTCGGCCAAGATGCAGCCCGCCACCTGGGCCAAACTGCAAGCGCCCGATCTGATCGGGGTGACCGAGCGGGTGCAGGTCGATGACATCATGTCGGTGCGCGAAACCGCCGGCCACCTGATCGACGGTTTCGGGCGCCACCGCGCTTATGTCCAGGTGCAGAACGGCTGCGATCATCGCTGCACCTTCTGCATCATTCCCTACGGGCGCGGCAACTCGCGCTCGGTTCCTGCCGGGGTGGTGGTCGAGCAGATCGCCCGGCTGGTGGCCAAGGGCTTTCACGAGGTGGTGCTGACCGGGGTCGATCTGACCTCGTGGGGGGCGGATCTGCCGGGCGCGCCCGCCTTGGGCGATCTGGTGCGGCGCATCCTGCGGCTGGTGCCCGATCTGCCCCGGCTGCGGATCAGCTCGATCGACAGCATCGAGGCCGACCCGGCGCTGATGGCCGCAATCGCCGACGAGCCGCGCCTGATGCCGCATCTGCACCTGTCGTTGCAGGCGGGCGATGACCTGATCCTGAAGCGGATGAAGCGGCGGCACTTGCGCGCCGATGCCATCGCGTTCTGCGACGAGGCGCGCCGGTTGCGCCCCGACATGGTGTTCGGGGCCGACATCATCGCAGGCTTTCCGACCGAAACCGACGCGATGTTCGCGAATTCGCTGCGTCTGGTGCAGGACTGCGGGCTGACCTTCCTGCACGTCTTTCCCTACAGCGCCCGCAACGGCACACCCGCCGCACGGATGCCGCAACTGCCGGGGCCGGTGATCCGCGAGCGCGCGGCCCGGCTGCGCGCAGCGGGGGCGGCGCGGCTGGAGCAGCACCTGGCGCTTCAGGTCGGGCGGGTGCATCGGGTGCTGACCGAAGGGCCGCGGATGGGGCGCAGCGAGCAGTTCACCGAAGTCAGCTTTGCCGCCGATCAGCCCGAAGGGCAGATCGTTGTGGCGCGGATCACCGGCAGAGCGAACGACAGACTGACCGCTTGAGCCCTAGACCCGCCGGATGGTATCGCCGGGCTCCATCACCGGCAACAGCTCGATCACCTCGCCGCCCACGACACCATCTGGCCGCAGGCCCGCGATGATCTCGGCGGCACGACGGCCGATCTCCAGCCGACAGGCGTCCATGGTCGCCAACTTGCGCGGCAGGCCATCCAGCAGTTCGACCCCGTTGAAACCCGCAAGGCCCAGCTTTCCGGGCACATCGATGCCGTGATCAAGGCAGTAAAGCAACCCGCCAGCCCCGATCATATCATTGGAGTAATAGAGAAAATCAAGGTCGGGGCGGCGCGCGAGAATGGTTTTGGTCATCTCGCGCCCTTTCAGCAGGTCCGAGCCGCCGGTATAGAATTCGCGATCCGCCACGCTCAGCCCCGCCTTGGCCAGACCCTCGACAAAGCCCTCCAGCCGTTTGCGGGCGCGGTGGTCGCCGGGCATCTTGGTGCCGAGAAATCCGATCTGGCGGTAGCCTGCGGCCACGATCGCCTCGGCCATGTGCAGCCCGGCGCGGCGGTGCGAAATGCCGACCGCGCTATCGACCGGGGTGCCGTCGATGTCCATGATCTCGACAATCGGGATCCCGGCGTTTTCCAGCATCTTTCGGGCGGCATCGGTATGCTCCAGCCCCGCGATGATCACCCCCGAGGGTCGCCACGACAGCATCTCGTAAAGCACCGATTCCTCGCGCTCGGGCGAATAATTCGTCACCCCCACGACCGGCTGCAATCCGGTATCGTCGAGCACCGAAGAGATCCCGGTCATCACTTCCG
The DNA here is from genome assembly GCA_964419305.1 of uncultured Rhodobacter sp. Lineage (GTDB taxonomy): Bacteria > Pseudomonadota > Alphaproteobacteria > Rhodobacterales > Rhodobacteraceae > CAYQPD01. Next base: position 576 of record CAYQPD010000013.1, on the reverse strand, counting down.
GGAAGACCATGTTCGACAGCGAAGGGATGATCACGCCGACCAGATTGACGCGCTGACTGGCCAGCGCCCCCGCGATCTTGTTGGGCACGTAGCCCAGCGCGCGCGAGGCCGCCAGCACCCGATCCCGGGTCGCGGCCGAGACATCGCCGCGATTGCGCAACACCCGGCTGACGGTCATTTCGCTGACCCCCGCCGCTTCGGAGACATCGCGCAGGGTCAGGGTGCGGCGCGGGTGGGGGGGCGGGCCGATTGCCACGGGGAACCTTTCACAGCGATGGTTCCTGCCTTGTTAGCGCCAAACATCGCCCCCTCCAAGGGTTGATCCCGCACCCCCGCCCGCGCGACCTTTTTCCGGCCCGCCGCGTTGCCACGGGTTGCCTAATCGCGCGACTCAACGCATGTATGCCCCAAGCCGCCCGGCGCAGCGGCCCCGTAGCTCAGGGGATAGAGCGGCCGCCTCCTAAGCGGCAGGTCGATGGTTCGAATCCATCCGGGGTCACCAAGCGCCGCCTGCGCCCCGGTCAGATATCCAGATTTTCCACGTTCAGCGCGTTCTGCTGGATGAACTCGCGGCGC
>CAYQPD010000012.1:0-34998 GCA_964419305.1 uncultured Rhodobacter sp. | reverse complement strand
GGGAACGAGACCTGCGCCACCTTGACGTTGACGCGCAGCAGCGCGTCGTAGCTGGCGGGATCGAACGGGTCTTCGGCGGGCAGCACTTCACGCCCGATGAGCCACGACAGGCGACCGGCATCAAGATTGCCGCGCTCGAACGGCTGATCGCCGAAATGGGCCCAGAGCGCGGCCATGAAGCCCCGGTCGGCGGCGCGATCAGGGGCCTTGCGATCGGCATAGCGCTCGCGCCGGATGATCCGGGCGGGGCCGTCCTTGAGGTTGGCGCGGCGGATCACATACTGAAAATCGGTGCCCATCAGGCGACCGGGAAAACCGCGGTGTTTCAGCATCAGAACATCTCCCATTGGCAGGTGCCGTCGGCAATCGAATAGGCCTCGAAAAACTGGGTCGCCTCGGGGGCGGCGGTGCCGAATGGCACCGCGACATCCGAAAGCGAGATGATGATCTGCGCCGGAACCGGCCCCAGATCGGCCAGCCGCGGCCGAGCGTAGCTGTCGCACAGCGCCTGCATGTCGGCCACCGCGGTCTCGAAATCGACGCTGCCGCCGACCGGCGCGATCTGCGGCGCGACAAAGCGGAAGCGCACGGTCAGACCTTCGGGCCCTGGCGCGTACCAGATCACCTCCTGCAAGGTAACGGGCTGGCCCGAGGGCACCGCGATCAGGGTGTCATCCCCGCCCAGCACCTGCACCGCATCGCCCATCACCGCCCTGCCCCCGTCCTGAACGTCCTGTCCTGCCCCATCACAGTGGAATGTTGTCGTGCTTTTTCCACGGCATGTCCTGACGCTTGCCGCGCAGGCTGGCGAAGGCGCGCGCCACCCGCTGGCGGGTGGAATGGGGGCTGATCACCTCGTCGATGAAGCCGCGTTCGGCGGCGACAAAGGGGTTGGCAAAGCGGGTCTCGTAATCGCGGGTGCGCTGCGCGATGCGGTCACTGTCGCCCAGCTCCGCGCGGTAGAGGATCTCGGTCGCCCCCCTGGCCCCCATCACCGCAATTTCCGCGGTCGGCCAGGCATAGTTGAAATCGCTGCGCAGATGCTTGCTGGCCATCACGTCATAGGCCCCGCCGTAAGCCTTGCGGGTGATCACCGTGACTTTCGGCACCGTCGCCTCGCCGTAGGCAAACAGCAGCTTGGCGCCGTGCTTGATCACCCCACCGTATTCCTGCGCCGTGCCGGGCAAAAAGCCGGGCACATCGACCAGCGTCAGCAGCGGAATCGAAAAGGCATCGCAGAACCGCACGAAACGCGCCGCCTTGCGCGAGCTGTCGATATCAAGACAGCCCGCCAGCACCATCGGCTGATTGGCCACGACGCCGACGCTCTGGCCTTCAATACGGATGAAGCCGGTGATGATGTTGGCGGCAAAATCGGCCTGAATCTCGAAGAAACTGGCCTCGTCCGCCACCTTCAGGATCAGTTCCTTCATGTCGTAGGGCTGGTTCGGGCTGGCCGGGATCAGGGTGTCGAGGCTGGACTCGACGCGGGCGGGATCGTCGAAGAAAGGGCGCGTCGGGGTGCGGTCACGGTTCGACAGCGGCAGGAAATCGACCAGACGGCGGACCTCGGCCAGTGCCTCGACATCGTTCTCGAACGCGCCGTCGGCCACCGAGGACTTGCGGGTGTGGGTGCCGGCCCCGCCCAACTGCTCGGCGGTGACGACCTCGTTGGTCACGGTCTTGACCACGTCGGGGCCGGTCACGAACATGTAGCTGCTGTCTTTCACCATGAAGATGAAATCGGTCATCGCCGGGCTGTAAACCGCGCCACCGGCGCAAGGCCCCATGATGACGCTGATCTGCGGCACCACGCCCGAGGCCATGATGTTGCGCTGAAACACCTCGGCATAGCCCGCAAGACTGGCCACGCCTTCCTGAATCCGCGCCCCGCCGGAATCGTTGAGCCCGATCACCGGCGCCCCGTTCTGCATAGCCATGTCCATGATCTTGCAGATTTTCTGCGCATGGGTTTCGGACAGCGAGCCGCCGAACACGGTGAAATCCTGGCTGAAAACATAGACCATGCGGCCATTGACGGTGCCCCAGCCGGTCACCACGCCATCGCCTGCCGGGCGGTCCGCCTCCATGCCGAAATCGGTGCAGCGGTGACGCACGAACATGTCGAATTCCTCGAAACTGTCCTCGTCAAGCAGCAGCTCGATGCGCTCGCGCGCCGTCAGCTTGCCTTTGGCGTGCTGCGCCTCGACCCGCCGGGGGCCCCCGCCTGCGCGGGCAATGGCGCGGCGATTTTCCAGCTCTTGCACGATCGGCGTCATGGTTTCCCCCGGATTTCCCGCACCATAGCGACCGGCAGCAAAATCGGGAAGCGTTATTCCGAACATTTGCATATTGTTGGCAAGACCTGCCGTGCAAATTGCAAACTTGCTAAGCGTTGTGCTTGCCGCGCTGCTGCGCCACAGCTTGGGCCTGACCCGAACCCGAGCGCACCATGCCCCATCTGCCCATTCCCGCGATCAGTTGGGGCATCGCCTTCTTCGCGTATCTGTTGCAAGTGCCCGCCAACCGGACCGGCCACGGCACTTTTGCGGCGGCCGAGCTGAAAACCATTCAAGAGGTCATCACCCTGCTGGTGTTTGCCGCTTTTTCCGTGCTTTATCTGGGCGAGCCGCTGGCGTGGAACCATCTGGCGGGATTTGCCTTCATCGCCTGCGGCGCGTTCTTCATCTTTCATTCCTGGACCTGAGCCGACATGACCGCCCGCCCCGAAATCCGGTTCCTGAACCGCACCACCCCGCCCCATATCATGACCTTGGTCGTGCTGTCGGGGCTGGCGGCGCTGAGCATGAACATCTTTCTGCCCTCGCTGCCGGGCATGGCGCTGTGGTTCGACGTGCCCTACCGGCTGATGCAGCTTTCGGTGGCGCTTTATCTTGGCTTGAGCGCGGTTTTGCAAATTCTGATCGGCCCGATTTCCGACCGCTACGGGCGGCGCAAGGTGATTCTGGGCACCCTTGCGATGTTCATGCTTGCCACGGTCGGCACCCTGCTGGCGGCCACCGCCACCCAGTTCCTGATCTGCCGCATGGCCCAGGCGGTGATCGTGGCCGGGATGGTGCTGAGCCGGGCGGTGGTGCGCGACATGGTGCCCGATGCCCAGGCGGCTTCGATGATCGGCTATGTCACGATGGGCATGGCGCTGGTGCCGATGCTGGGCCCGGCCCTGGGCGGCGTGCTGGACGAGGCCTTTGGCTGGCAGGCCAATTTCGCCCTGCTGCTGGGTTTGGGGGCGGCGGTTTTTGCACTGGTCTGGGCTGATCTGGGGGAAACTGCCACCCTGCGCCGCCTCAGCCTTGCGGCGCAGATGCGGCTTTACCCCGAGCTGCTGACCTCGCCCCGGTTCTGGGGCTACTGCCTGTGCGCGGCGTTCGGGTCGGGGGCGTTCTTCGCCTACCTGGGCGGCGCGCCTTTTGTCGGAACCGAGGTGTTCCACCTGTCCTCCTCTGAAGTCGGGATTTATTTTGGCGCTCCGGCAATGGGTTACGCTTTCGGCAACTTTCTGTCGGGGCGCTGGTCGGTGCGCATGGGAATGAACCGGATGGTGCTGGCGGGCACCCTGGTGACGTCGGTCGGGCTGGGGCTGCTGCTGGTGGTGACGCTGGCGGGGCTGCATCATGCGGTGGTGTTCTTCGGGCTGATCATCTCGGTCGGTCTGGGCAACGGCATGACCCTGCCCAATGCCAACGCCGGGATGCTGTCGATCAAGCCGCAACTGGCGGGCACCGCCTCGGGGCTGGGAGGCGCGATCACCATCGGCGGCGGGGCGGCGATGGCAGGGCTGGCGGGGGCGCTGCTGGTGCCCGGCGCGGGCGAGCTGCCGCTGATCGCGATCATGCTGGCGTCATCGCTGGCTTCGCTGGTGGCAATTGCCGCGGTGATCCGGCGGGCGCGGCGACTGGGCCTTGCCGGTTGACAGGCGCAATTTGCAAAGGCACCCTGCGACCCACCGGGTGATTTGCAAAGCGGGAAGATCATGGTTGCGCGCAAGCTTTATGCCGGGGTCAGACTGCGGGAATTGCGCGGGCAGTTGGGCCTGACCCAGAAGGTCTTTGCCGCCAGGCTGGGGATTTCGCTGCCCTACCTCAACCAGATGGAAAACAACCACCGTCCGGTTTCGGCGACGGTGGTGCTGGCGCTGGTGCAGCAGTTCGGCTTCGACGTTTCGAATCTGACCACCAATGATGCCGAGCGCACCGTGTCGGACATGCGCGAGGCGCTGGCCGACCCGGTGTTCGCCGCCACCACCCCGCCGTTGGCCGATCTGCACCTGACCGCGACCAACGCCCCGGCGCTGGCGCGGGCGTTTCTGGTGCTGCACCGCGCCTACCGCCAAACCCACGAGAGGCTGGCCTCGCTGGACGATGCCCTGGGGCGCGACGATACTTCTCTGCGCCCGTCGCCGTGGGAAGACGTGCGCGACTTCTTTCACTATTGCGACAATTATCTCGATGCGATCGACCATGCGGCGGAACATTACGCCTGCCCAGCAGGTATCCGACAAGACGTGATTTCATTGGCTACTGCCACGCTGGGAAATCAGGGGATAAAATTGCACTTTTCGAATATTCCTGGATTGCGCGCCTTTGATCCCGAGCAGCACGTGCTGACCCTGTCGGATCGCGCGTCGGCGGCGACCCAACGTTTTCAACTGCTCTATCAGGTCGCGCTGACCTGCCACAATACGCTGCTGGAAGCCACCCTCGATCTGGCCCGGTTTCAGACCGCCGAGGCGCGCGACATTGCCAAGATCGGGCTGGCCAACTATTTTGCCGGCGCGGCGCTGCTGCCCTACCGCGCCTTTCAGGAAGCGGCGCTGGACGTGCGCCACGATCTTGAACGGCTGGCCGACCGGTTCGGGGCCTCGCTCGAGCAGGTGGCGCATCGGCTTTCCACGCTGCAACGACCGGGGGCGAAGGGGGTGCCGTTCTTTTTCGTGCGGGTCGATCAGGCCGGCACCATCACCAAGCGCCATTCGGCCACGCGGCTGCAATTTGCGCGTTTTGGCGGGGCCTGCCCACTGTGGAACGTGCATCAGGCGTTCGAGACGCCGGGCCAGTTTCTGCGGCAACTGGCCGAGACCCCCGACGGGGTGCGCTATCTGTGTCTGGCGCGCGAGGTCTCGAAACCCGGCGGAGCATTTCAGGCACCGGTGCGGCGCTATGCCATCGGGCTGGGCTGCGAGGTGACGCATGCGCAGGCGCTGGTCTATGCCGACGGGCTGGATCTGCGCGGGCGGTTCGAGCCGATCGGGATTTCCTGCCGCATCTGCGAGCGCCGCACCTGCCATCAACGCGCCGTCCCACCGCTGGAGCGGCACCTGAAGGTCAACCCCGACCGGCGCGGGGTGTTGCCCTATGAGATTGCCGACTGAACCTCAGCGCCGGGCGGCGCGAAAACCGGCGGCGATCGCGTCGGCTTCCGAGCAGAAGAAGGCTTCGCCCTTGGCCGCGCTGATGCGGGTGGCGGCATAATCGCGCTGGCCGGGCCGGTGATAGATGCGGCCGCTGGTGCCGATGTTGCCCTTGATCGGGCAATCGGTCGGGGCTATTTCGGCGGCGGCAGGGTGGCGATAGGATTCAGGCGTCTGCATCCGCGCCGCCCAGATGCCGCGCCCGGCCATGGCAGCGGCGGATTCGGCCACCACATAGCGGTCGGAATAGCGCCGGTAGGCCTGCGCCGCCCCGGCGGCCACCATGATCTGCCCGATATCAGCCCCGGCGGCATGACAGATCGCCACCGCGCGGCCATAATGATCATGGTCCTGAACGTCGCAGCTTACGGGGGTGCCGCTGATTTGCCCCGCCAGCACCACCCGCGCCCATTCACCGCAAGCCCAGACCTGACCGTTACGATCACAGGGCTGGCTGCGTTCGGGGGCATCAATGCCGAACAGGCGAACCCGATCACCCGCAATATCCAGAGTATCACCATCAATGACACGCGCCTGCCCTTCCAGGGTCAGCGCCCCGATCGGGGGCGCGACAAGGGCAAGGATAAGAACAAGCAGCGAACGAATGATTAACATCGCTTAGATGTCGGGGCTCCAGCCCGCAAAATCAAGCGATTTCTTAAGAAATGGTTAACCTTTGTTAACGCTGACGGCTTTGCCAGTCCGGGTTGATCCAGGGTTCAAGGTTCATCGGTGCCAGCGGCGTGCGGCCCAGCAGATGGTCAGCGGCTTTCTCGCCGACCATGATCGAGGGGCCGTTGAGATTGCCGTTGGTCACCCGCGGAAAGATCGAACTGTCGGCCACCCGCAGACCTTCAACCCCGATCACCCGGCATTCCGGATCGACCACCGCCAGCGGATCATCCCGCCGCCCGATCCGTGCCGTGCCGCAAGGATGGTAGGCGCTTTCCGCATGATCGCGAATGAAATCATCCAGTTGCGCGTCACTTTGCAGCATTGCCCCAGGCTGGATTTCGCTTTTGAGATAGGGCGCGAAGGCGCTTTGGGCAAAAATCTCGCGGGTCAGGCGGATGCAGCGGCGGAAATCCTGCCAATCCTCGGGCTGCGACATGTAGTTGAACGAGATGCGCGGCGGGGCGGCCGGATCGGCCGAGCGCAGGGTGACGGCACCGCGTGAGCGCGAGCGCATCGGCCCGACATGGGCCTGAAAGCCGTGCCCTTCAGCCACCGCCTTGCCGTCGTAGCGCACCGCAATCGGCAGAAAATGATACTGGATATCGGGGTAATCGACCCCGGCCTGGCTGCGGATGAAGGCGCAGGCCTCGAACTGGTTCGAGGCGCCGATGCCGGTGCCGGTGAACAGCCACTGCGCCCCGATCAGCGCCTTGCCCCAGAGGTTCCAGTATTTGAAAAGGGTGATCGGCTGGCTGGCGGAGAATTGCAGGTAAAGCTCGAGATGGTCTTGCAGGTTGGCCCCGACGCCGGGCCGGTCAGCCACCACCGGGATGCCATGTCCGGCCAGATGCGCACCCGCACCGATACCCGAAAGCATCAGCAATTTCGGGGTGTTGAGCGCCGATGCCGCAATCACCACCTCACGCGCGGCCGCGATCACTTCGACCTTGCCGCCGCGCCTCACCTCAACCCCGACCGCGCGCCCGGCCTCGAATACCACCCGCTGCGCGAGGGCGCGCACCAGCGTCACACGGCCGGTTTTCAGCGCCGGGCGCAGGTAGGCATTGGCCGCCGACCAGCGCCGCCCGCGCCAGATCGTGGCCTCCATCGGGCCGAACCCTTCCTGCTGCGCGCCATTGTAATCGGCGGTCAGCGGATAGCCGGCCTCGGCCCCGGCCCGGATGAAGGCATCGAACAAGGGATTGCTGCGCCGGCCACGGGTGATGTGCAGCGGGCCGTCGTGGCCGCGCCAGACGCCATCGCCACCGTCGGCCGCGCCGTGCCAGTTTTCCATCCGGCGAAAATAGGGCAGCACATCGGCGAAGGACCAGCCGGTGGCCCCGGCTTCGGCCCAGTGATCGAAATCGCGGGCATGGCCGCGCACGTAAACCATGCCGTTGATCGAGGACGAGCCGCCGATCACCTTGCCGCGCGGGGTGGCCAGCACCCGCCCGCCAAGGTGGGGTTCGGGTTCGGTCTGCAAGCCCCAGTCGTAGCGCGCCATCCCCATCGGATAGGAAAGGGCACCAGGCATCTGGATGAACGGCCCGGCGTCAGTGCCGCCATGCTCGATCACCACCACCCGCACCCCGGCTTCGGCCAGCCGGTAAGCCATGGCACAACCGGCCGAACCCGCCCCGATGATCACGAAATCCGCATTCATGGCTGCATTCTCCTGCTGCGCGGGCGCATCTCAATAAGGCGCATCGACCGGCCCCATGCCGACGTAAACCGATTTGATCTGGCTGTAGTGGTTGATCGCCGCGCGCCCGTTTTCGCGCCCGACACCGGACAGCTTGACCCCACCGAAGGGCATCTCGACCGGGGTCAGGTTGTAGGCGTTGATCCAGGTCGTGCCGGCCTGAAGCGCCGCGATCACCCGGTGCGCGCGGGTCAGATCGGCGGTGAAGACCCCGGCGGCCAGGCCAAATGGCGAGGCATTTGCGCGGGTTACGGCCTCTTCTTCAGAAACAAAATCAAGCACCGCCATGACCGGGCCGAACACTTCTTCACGCGCAAGCTGCATGGTGTCGGTGACATCGGCAAAGACGGTGGGCGGCACAAACAGCCCTTCGCCACGGCTGCCGCCACAGATCAGCCGCGCGCCCTCGCGCTTGGCCTCAAAGATGTAACCCATCACCTTGTCGGCCTGTGCATTGCTGACCAGCGGCCCCATCTGGGTCGCCATGTCCAAGGGATCGCCCAGCCGGATCGCCCCGGCGCGCGCCGCGAGACGCGCCAGAAAGCGTTGCTTGATCCCGGCCTGCACGAACACCCGCGTGCCGTTACTGCACACTTGCCCGGCGGAATAAAAGTTGGCCAGCATTGCCGCCCCGACTGCGCTTTCAAGGTCGGCGTCGTCAAAGATGATCAGCGGCGATTTGCCGCCGAGTTCCATCGTGACATGGCGCACCCCGTCAGCGGCGGCGGCATAGACCTTGCGCCCGGTCGGCACCGATCCGGTCAGCGAGACCTTGGCCACGCGCGGGTCAGTGACCAGCGCCGCCCCCACCGCACCCCGGCCCTGCACCACGTTGAACAGGCCCGCAGGCAGCCCGGCCTCGATGTAGATCCGCGCCAGTTGCAGCGCCCCCAGCGGCGTCAGTTCCGAGGGTTTGAACACCATCGCGTTGCCCATCGCCAGCGCCGGGGCGGATTTCCAGCAGGCGATCTGGCTGGGGTAGTTCCAGGCCCCAATGCCGACGCAAAGCCCCAGCGGCTCGCGCCGCGTATAGGCAAAATCGCGCCCGAGCGGGATGGTTTCACCGGTCACGGTGGGGGCCAGACCGGCAAAGTATTCCAGCGCATCCGCCCCCGACGGCCAGTCGGCCACCAGGGTTTCCTGTAACGGCTTGCCGGTATCCAGCGTCTCCAGCCGCGCCAGCGCCGGGCCCTGCGCGCGAATCAGTTCCGCCGCGCGGTGCAGAATACGCCCGCGCTCGACCGGCCGCAGCGCCCCCCAGGCCATTTGCGCCCGCGCGCCCGAGGCCAGCGCCGCCTCGATCACCGCGGGGGTTGCCTCAAACACCCGCGCGATCACCTTGCCGTCGCCGGGGTAGATCACCTCGATCGCGGCACCTGCGGTATCTTCCAGCCAGGTGCCATCGACAAAATGGCTGGCCTCGGGTTGCGCCTGCATCAGTTCGGCCCTTTCAACTCGGCGTCCAGATAAGCCAGCACCATCGCCGTTGCCGCCGCGCCATCGGGGGCACCGCCCTTCAGCGCCTTGCGCAGGTAAACCCCGTCGATCAGCGCACCCAGACCCTCGGCCACCGCCAGCGCCCGCGCACCCGCCAAAGGTCGCAGACAATTCAGCAGGTTAGAGCGCAACCGCCCTTGATAGACCGCCAGCAGCCGCCGCGCTTCGGGCACGGTTTGCGCCAGAACGTAGAAATTGAGCCAGGCCCCCACCACCTCGCGGCGAAAGTTGGCCGGGCTGAACGAGGCCGCCAGAATCGCCCGCAGCCTGGCCTCGGGCCCCTGCACCACCGCCAGCGCGCCGCGCACTTCGGCACCGTAAAGCGACAGCACATGGCGCATCGCGGCCAGAAACATCGCTTCCTTGCTGCCGAAATAGTGGTGCGCCAGCGCGGATGACATGCCGGCCCGCTTGGCAATCTGGCTGACGGTCACGTCCAGACTGCCCGAGCGCCCGATCTCGATGATCGTGGCTTTGACCAACGCCGCCTTTCGGATAGGCTCCATTCCAAGCTTCGGCATCGGCACGCCCCTCAAATAGTTCTTGCCAAACCGAGGTAACGTGAAGTTAATTGACTCGTCAATCAACAAAAACTCAGGGAGACAACATGTCCACTTTCCGCTCGACCCTACTTGCCAGTGCCGCCGCCATCGCGCTGGCCTCGCCCGCCGCCGCTGCCGGCTGCGACAAGGTGATTTTCTCGGATGTCGGCTGGACCGACATCACCGCCACCACCGCCGCGACTACGCTGGTGCTGGAAGCCCTGGGGTATGAGACCGAGACCAAGATCCTGTCGGTGCCGGTGACCTATGAAGGCATGGCCGGGGGCGACATCGACGTGTTCCTGGGCAACTGGATGCCCACCATGGAATCGAACATCGCGCCCTACCGCGACGCGAAAACCGTCGATACCGTGCGCGCCAACCTGGAAGGGGCGAAATACACCCTGGCCACCAACGCCGCCGGGGCCGCCCTTGGCATTGCCGATTTCAAGGACATCGCCGCCCATGCCGCCGAGCTTGACGGCAAGATCTACGGCATCGAAGCCGGCAACGACGGCAACAAGCTGATCCTCGACATGATCGGCGCGGATGCTTTCGGCATGAAGGCGATCGAGCTGATTGAGAGCTCGGAACAGGGCATGCTGGCGCAGGTGGCCAAGGCCGACAACCAAGGCAAGCCGGTGATCTTCCTTGGCTGGGAACCCCACCCGATGAACGCCAACTTCAAGATGACCTACCTGACCGGCGGCGACGACTACTTCGGGCCGAACCTCGGCGGGGCCACGGTCTATACCAACACCCGCGCGGGCCTGGTGGCCGAATGCCCGAATACCGGCGCGCTGCTGAACAACCTGGTGTTCTCGCTGGCGTTGGAAAACCAGATCATGGGCGCGATCCTGAACGATGGCACCGACCCGCGCGAGGCCGCCAAGGCCTGGCTGGCCGCCAACCCGGCAGTGATCGAGCCCTGGCTGGCAGGGGTCACCACCAAGGACGGTGGCGATGCGCTGGCCGCTGTCAAGGCCGCGATCGGTCTGTGACCCGACGCTGATCTGACCCGCCCTTCCCCGCGCGCGCCGTGGGGAAGGGTCTTTCATACCCCCCAAGGATGCGCGCCGCATGGAATGGTTGACAGGCACCAAGATCCCGATCGGCAGCGGGGCCAAGCAGATTTTCGACTGGCTCAAGGCGCATGGTGCCGGGGTGTTCGATTTTCTCGGGCTGGTGATGCAGGGGCTGATCGATGCCATCCTGTGGGTGCTGCAATCCCCGCCTCCGCTGGTGATCATTGCGCTGTTCGTGGCCCTGACCTATGTCGTGCAGCGGTCGTGGAAAACCAGCCTGCTGGTGTTGGCGGGGTTTCTGTTCATCCTCAATCAGGGCTACTGGAAACCCACCACCGAAAGCCTGACGCTGGTGCTTTCGGCCTGTGTGGTGTGCATGGGCTTTGGCGTGCCGATCGGCATTGCCGCCGCCCACCGGCCCCGGCTTTACGCCTGGATGGTGCCGGTGCTCGATCTGATGCAGACCCTGCCGACCTTTGTCTATCTTATTCCCGCAATTGTGTTTTTCGGCATAGGCATGGTGCCGGGGCTGATTGCCACGGTGATTTTCGTGCTGCCCGCGCCGATCCGGCTGACGCATCTGGGCATCGTCTCGACCCCGCAACCGCTGCTCGAGGCCGCCACCGCCTTTGGCGCCACACCCAAACAGCGGCTGTGGAAGGTGGAACTGCCCTACGCCCTGCCGCAGATCATGGCGGGCCTCAACCAGACCATCATGCTGTCGCTGTCGATGGTGGTGATTGCGGCGCTGGTGGGGGCGAACGGGCTGGGGGTGCCGGTGGTGCGGGCGCTGAACTCGGTCAACACCGCGCTGGGGTTTGAATCGGGCATGATCATCGTGGTCGTCGCCATCCTGCTGGACCGCATGTTAAGGGTGACGCGCAAATGACCGCTGTCGAATTTGATCGCGTTTCCATCGTGTTCGGTGATGCGCCCGAGCGCGCCCTGCCGCTGATGGACCGCGGTCTGACCCGCGCCGAGGTGCAGGAACAGACCGGCCAGGTGCTGGGGGTGCATGATTGCAGCCTGACCGTGGCGAACGGCGAAATTCTGGTGCTGATGGGGCTGTCTGGGTCAGGCAAATCGACCTTGCTGCGGGCCGTCAACGCCCTGAACCCGGTGGTGCGCGGCGAGGTGCGGGTGTCGGACGGCACCTCGATGGTCTCGGTCACCCACGCCGACCGCGACACCCTGCGCCGCCTGCGGCTGTCGCGCATTGCCATGGTATTCCAAGCCTTTGGCCTGCTGCCTTGGCGCACGGTGCGTGAAAACATCGGGCTGGGGCTGGAACTGGCGGGGATGAGCCCGGCCGAGCGCAAGGGGCCGGTGGACGAGCAACTGACCCTGGTCAACCTCAGCCAATGGGCCGAGCGCAAGGTCGGCGAATTGTCGGGCGGCATGCAGCAGCGCGTCGGTCTGGCCCGCGCCTTTGTCACCCAAGCGCCGATTCTGCTGATGGACGAGCCGTTTTCCGCGCTTGATCCGCTGATCCGCGCCCGGCTTCAGGACGAGCTTCTGGACCTGCAAGCCAAGCTGCAACGCACCATCGTGTTCGTCAGCCACGATCTCGACGAGGCCTTCAAGATCGGCAACCGCATCGCGCTGATGGACGGCGGGCGGATCGTGCAATGTGGCACCGCGCGCGAGATCATCGCCAACCCGGTGTCGGAATATGTCGCCGATTTCGTCGCCCACATGAACCCGCTGATGGTGCTGACCGCACGCGACGTGATGGTGGCGGGGCCGTCGGGTGCGGGCCAGGCGGTCGATGCCGAGACCCCGGTCAAGCAGGTGATGGAGCTGTTGCGCGACGGCGCAGGTGAACTTGCGGTGACCGAGTCCGGCCACGGCATCGGCAGCATCCACGCAGCCCAGGTGATGGCCCGGCTGATCAACCCGCGCGGCTGACCCGCGCGGGGCGATTAGGCTATTCGATCACGTCCAGATCGTCAGGCTGCGCGGCCTTCGGAGCAGCTTTCTTGGCTGCGGCTTTGCTTTTCGGCTTCGGCTTGGCCGCGACCTTCGGTTTTGCCGCCGCTTTGGTTGCGGCTTTCGGTTTGGCGGCCGCCTTGGGCTTGGCCGCCTTCGGTTTTGCCACGGCCTTTTTCACCGATCTGCCCTTGCCGGCCTTGCCCGCCTTCTCAGAAATCAGCGCCAGCGCCTCGTCCAGCGTCACCACTTCGGGAGCCAGCTCTTTCGGCAGGGTGGCGTTGACCTTTTCCCACTTGACGTAAGGCCCGTATTTGCCCGGCATCACCACCACCAGCCCGCCGTCGGGGTGCGCGCCCAGTTCGCGCAGCGGCGTTGCCGCCACCCGCCCGCCGCGCGTCGCCTTTAGCGCCAGCACCTCGACCGCGCGGTTCATGCCGATGGTGAAAACCTCGTCCACATCGGCGACATTGGCGTAGGTGGAGCCGTGCTTGACATAAGGCCCGAACCGCCCGATCGCCGCCTCGACCGGCAGCCCGTCCGCGGGGTGCGGCCCGATCTGGCGCGGCAGGTTCAAGAGCATCAACGCCCGCTCCAGCGTCAGGCTTTCGGGGGCCCAGCCCTTGGGCAGGCTGGCGCGCGGCGGTTTGGGGGCCTCGGTCGTGGCCTCGCCGCGCTGCACATAAGGGCCAAAGCGGCCGCTGCGCAGGCTGATGGTCACGCCGTTTTCGTCCTGCCCCAGCACCTGACCATCGGGCGAGATGCCACCGCTTTCATCGGCACCCGAAATCGGGCGGGTATAGCGGCACTCGGGGTAGTTGTCGCAACCGATGAACGCCCCGCCCGAGCGCGCGGTTTTCAGATGCAGCCGCCCGGTGCCGCAAACCTGACAGATGCGCGGGTCTGACCCATCGGCGCGCGGCGGGTAAAGGTGCGGGGCCAGAAAATCGTCAATCTTTGTCAGCACTTCGCCAATGCGCAGATCGGCGGTCTCGGCCACCGCGGCGGAAAAATCGCGCCAGAACCGGGCCAGCACATCCTTGTAATCGCGCGTTCCGGCCGAAACATCGTCAAGCTGTTCTTCCAGATCGGCGGTGAAATCGTATTCGACGTAGCGCCGGAAATAGTTCGACAGAAACGCCGTGACCAGCCGCCCCTTGTCTTCGGGGATCAGCCGGTTCTTGTCCTTGCGCACATATTCGCGGTCAACAATCGTGGTCAGGATGCTGGCATAGGTCGAGGGCCGACCGATCCCCAACTCCTCCATCCGTTTTACCAGCGTCGCCTCGGTATAGCGCGGCGGCGGCTGGGTGAAGTGCTGCTCGGAGGCCACCGATTGCTTCAGCGACGGCTCGCCCGGCATGATCTGCGGCAGGCGGCCCTCGTCGCCACCCTCATCGTCACGGCCTTCCTCGTAGATTTTCAGGAAGCCGTCGAACAGCACCACCTGGCCGGTGGCGCGCAGGCCCACCTGGCCATCGGGGCTAAGCAGATCAACCGTCGTGCGCTCCATCCGCGCCGCCGCCATCTGGCTGGCGATGGTGCGTTTCCAGATCAGGTCATACAGTTTGCGCTGGTCGGCTTCGGTCAGATGCACCGTGTCCGGCCCCGCCGCCATGTCGGTAGGGCGGATGCATTCATGCGCTTCCTGCGCGTTCTTGGCCTTGTTCTTGTACATCCTGGGGCTGTCGGGCACGTAAGGCCCGCCGAACCGGCGCTTGATCTCGTCGCGCGCCGCCATCACCGCCTCGGGGGCCATGTCGATGCCATCGGTGCGCATGTAGGTGATGTGCCCGGCCTCATAAAGCCGCTGCGCCGCGTTCATGCACTGCTTTGCCCCCATGCCAAACTTGCGGCTGGCCTCTTGTTGCAGGGTCGAAGTCATGAACGGCGCATAGGGGTTGCGCGTGGCGGGCTTGGCTTCGACCGAGGCCACCGTGAAGGTTCGAGAAGTGACAGCATGCACCGCGATTTCGGCCGCTTCGGCGGTTGGAATGTCAAATTTGTCCAGTTTGGCACCGCCCAGCACGGTCAGCCGCGCCTCGAATTCCTGCCCGCGCGGGGTCTGCATCACCGCCGCCACCGTCCAGAATTCGCGCGCCCGGAACGCCTCGATCTCCATCTCGCGGTCCACGATCAGGCGCAGGCAGACCGATTGCACCCGGCCGGCCGATTTCGCCCCGGGCAGCTTGCGCCACAGCACCGGCGACAGGGTGAAGCCCACCAGATAGTCCAGCGCGCGGCGCGCAAGGTAGGCCTCGACCAGCGGCACATCGACCTGGCGCGGGGCCTTCATCGCCTCGGTCACGGCTGACCGGGTAATGGCATTGAAGGTGACGCGGCTGACCTTCTTGCCCTTCTTCAAGGCCCCGGCCAGCGCCTCTTGCAGGTGCCACGAAATCGCCTCGCCTTCGCGGTCGGGGTCGGTGGCGAGGATCAGCTCGTCGTCGGTTTTCAGCGCCTCGGTGATGGCGCGGATATGCTTGCGGCTGTCGGGTGCCACCTCCCACAGCATGGCGAAATCATGCTCGGTATCGACCGAGCCATCCTTGGCCGGCAGGTCGCGCACATGGCCGTATGACGCCAGCACCGTATAGCCCGGCCCGAGATATTTGTTGATTGTCTTGGCCTTGGCCGGTGACTCGACGACAACAACTGCCATGCAATCCTCTTTCTGACACGCCATCCGGCGGCGCGGCAAGTTGCGGGCGAACCGGCCCGCTTGTCAATGGCACCATTGCATCGCGCAAAATGCCGCAGGTTTCATCGCCATTTACCCGATTGCAGCATTTAGGTGATCACCCTACGGTCCCGGTCAACCGGGAGGTGTAACGAGTAGCCGGTGTCCCCAGCACTGGTGCGCGTGGGGGTCCGTCGCGTGCCCGTTCCAACGGCGGGCGGCGGGCCATCCGGGGTGGCAGCGATCCGCCCTGCAACACGTCGGCATTGTCAGGTCAAAGGCGGCGGCGGGCAAGCACCGGGCCACCCTGCTGGGCGGTGATGCGGGCGATCGCGGCGGCGGTATTTTCAATTGTCACCGCCATCGCGTTGCCGTTGGCGTGGATGATCCGGGTCGGGCTGATCGCCAGCGCGACGTGGCCGCGCCAGAACAGCAGATCATTGCGCCGCAGCGAGGCACCCTCGGGGATCGGCTGGCCAAGCGTTTGTTGCAGGTCGCTGTCGCCGGGGCAGGAGATGCCGCAGGCCAGCAGGGCGGCCTGCACCAGACCCGAGCAATCAATCCCGGCCCGGCTGTTGCCGCCCCACAGATAGGGGGTGCCCAGAAACAGCCGGGCGACGGCGACCGGGTCGGTGAAAAGCCGGGTCATCGGGCGCAGGTGGCAGGTCGGAACAAACCCCTGCGGGGTCGCGGTGAACTTGCCAGAGGTGCCAAGCGCCGTCAGGCGGGCGCCGAAGCTGAGGCTGGCGGTCTCGTGCGCCTGCACCCGCGGCGCGGGGTAAAGGTGGCTGGCGGGGGCGGCGACGAAGTGGGTTGGTGCGCTCGCGGGGCCAAGCGCTGACTCGGGCAGGTAGCCGCAGTAGCCATCCTTGGCGGCCTGACCGAAGACGTGGCCCTGATCGCGGTCGATCACGGTGAAGCCGTCGCCCAGCAGAAGCTGGCGCTCGCGCGCACCATTCGGGGCGTCGAGCAGATCGACCAGGGGCACGGCAATCTGCGCCGCCTCGCCCGTCGTGTAGCGCGGCGCGGCCACCTGTCCGCGCAGGCTGACATGCGCGGCGCGGGCGTTGGCGGGGGTAAGGCGCGGGTCCATCTAGAGGTCCAGCATTCGCGGCAGCGCCAGCAGAATCGCCCGCGCGCCCTGGCCAACCCCGCCCTTGGGCCGCGCCGGGGCGGCGGTGGGGGTATGGGCGTAGATGTCGAAGTGCAGATAGCGCGGGCAATCAGTGAAGCGACGCAGGAACAGCGCCGCCGTGATCGAACCGGCAAAGCCGCCGGTGGGCGCGTTGTCGAGATCGGCGATGCCGGGCTCGATCAGCGCCTCGTAGGGGGGCCAGAACGGCATCCGCCAGACCGGATCGCAGGCCGGACCGGCGGCGGCTTGCAGCGCCGCTGCGATCGCCTCGTCATCGGTGTAGAACGGGGCAAGGTCGGGGCCGACCGCCACCCGCGCCGAGCCGGTCAGGGTGGCCATCGAGATCAGCACATCGGGGTGATCCTCGCAGGCCAGCGTCAGCGCATCGGCCAGAATAAGCCGCCCTTCGGCGTCGGTATCGTTGACCTCGACCGTCAGGCCCTTGCGCGAGGTCAGGATGTCGCGCGGGCGCAGGGCGCGGCCCGAGATCGCGTTTTCGACCGCCGGAACGATCACCCGCAGCCGGACCGGCAGGCCAAGCGCCATGATCATCTGCGCCAGCCCCATCACCGTCGCCGCCCCGCCCATGTCCTTTTTCATCAGCTGCATGCCGGTGGTGGGCTTGATATTCAGCCCGCCGGTATCGAAGCACACCCCCTTGCCGACCAGCGTCAGGCGCGGGCCGGTGCTGCCCCAGGCCAGCGCCAGCAGCCGTGGCGCGCGCTCTGAGGCGCACCCGACGGCATGGATCAGCGGCAGGTTGCGCGCCAGCAGATCGTCGCCGCGAATGACCTCGGTGGTGGCACCAAAGCGGGCGGCAAGGGCCAGGAAGGCCCCTTCCAGCTCTTGCGGACCAAGGTCGTTGGCGGGGGTATTGACCAGATCGCGGGTCAGGTATTCGCCCGCCGCCATCGCCAGCAGGCGGGCGGCATCGACCCCGGCGGGGGCCTTGAGCAGGGCTGGTGCGGGCACCGTTTGGCCGGGGCGGTAGCGCTCAAAGCGGTAGGGTGCCAGCAGCCAGCCCAGAGCGGCCTCGTCGCGGGCGGCGTCGGGCAGGCCGACCAGGTGCCACGCCCCGGCGGGCAGGGCCGTTGCGGCGGGGGCAAGGCCAAAGCGGGTGCGGGCACGGCTTTGCGCCGTGCCAAAGCCGATCACCGCCCCGGCCACGCCGCCATCAGGCGCGGGCAGCAGGCGCAGATCACCCAGACCGGCCTTGAAGTCACTGGCCTCAAGCCAGGTGCGCAGCGCCAGCGGCTGGGTGGCCAGCCAACCGGCCAGATCGTCGCTGGCAACCACGTGCGCTGGGCGCGAGGATCTGTCTGGCGGGGCAAAGGCGGGGGTCATGGCGGCATCCCTGAGTTCTGAAATGCCGATCAGCCTAGCCCATCGCGCACCACCCGCAAGCCCAATCCCGGCTTGAAGCAGTTTGCAGAAAATCTGAAACCTTCCGCTCGTCACTCCCTTGCGGTCTTTCCTCGCTGGTGCCAGCGAAGAAGGACCGACAGGGACGGATGAGCGGGCCGTGGCCGGGTCAAATCAAAGGCAAACCGCGTTAGATGGTCTGGTCCAGCAGATCGCGGTCAGCCGCCAGGGATCGCTCGGCCACCCGCATCAGGCGCGCCCAGACGGCGGCAAAGGCGGTAACGTCGCCGCCCTCAAGGCACAGCCGCACATCGCCCGCGACCAGCCCGAGGCTGATCATGCCCAACTGTTCCGACATGCGCTGCAAGCGGCGCAACTGGCGCGCCAGATCGTTCAGATCATGCGCCCGCACCTGATGCGCCAGGCCCGACATGGTCAGCGCCAGCTCGCCAAGCGCGCGCGTGACCACCTGTTCGGCCTGCGCCGTGCCCAGGTCGCGATACATCACCGCAACCGGCTCGGCATCCTGGCGCAGCCGTTCCAGCGGCCGCAAGACCGCAATCGTGCCTGTCATCACCCAACCTCCGTTACACACCCACGCCAACCCTGCGCCGGTATGTTGAACAAATGATTGCCCGGCGCGGCCCTAAACCGCTCGAATTTTCGCGATTCTGCGGCTAGATGTCAGATCAACCCCGGAGGCCCCGATGCACCACGCCCGACCCCTGCCCGCCTATCTGGTTGCCCGTTTCAACGGCTGGAAGGCGACAACCTGGCGCGACAACAAGGCCTGGTATCGCCGTCTGGCCGAGGGCGGCCAGCATCCGCGCGCGATGGTGATTTCATGCTGCGACAGCCGGGTGCATGTGACGTCGATCTTCGGGGCCGATGAGGGCGAGTTCTTCATTCACCGCAACATCGCCAATCTGGTGCCGCCATTCGGCCCGGACGGGCAGGTGCATGGCACCTCGGCGGCGGTCGAATATGCGGTCACGGCGCTGAAGGTGGCGCATATCGTGGTGCTGGGACACGCGCATTGCGGCGGGGTGCAGGGTTGTGCCGACATGTGCAGCGGTGCCGCCCCCGAGCTGGAGCTGGCGTCGAGCTTTGTCGGGCGCTGGATGGACCTGCTGCGCCCCGGCTACGCCCGCATAGCTCACCTGCCGAAGGCCGATCGGCCGCGGGCACTGGAAAAAGAGTCGGTTTGCATCAGCCTTGAAAACCTGATGACCTTTCCGTTCGTGCGCAGCGCCGTCGCGGCCGAACGCCTGACCCTGCATGGCCTGTGGGCCGACACCGGCGAGGGCGTGCTGGAACAGTATGATCCGGCACAGGGGTTTGTAGCGGTGATCGGGATCGAAAACCTGACCACCCGCGACTGGCCCCCCAGGGATAAAGCGTGAAGCGGGCGATGTGCGACGCGGCCACGGTGATTTCGGCATGCGGCGGCAGGGCAAGCAGGCTGGCAAGCGCAAAGGTGCGACAGAACAGGCCGGGGGTCATGGCACACTCCGGCTGCAAGGGTTGCGCCAGCGTTGCGCGGCTGCGCCCGAAAAGCAAGAGACCGGATGCAGGTGAGTCGCCGTGGGTTTGCGGGAAAGCTGCAACTGACCGAACTACCTGATCGGCGCACCGTCGCCTGCCGCGCTTTCACCTGCCGCCTGCCCGGCCCACCGCCCCGTCGCAAGACAGCCGGTCAACAGATAGCCGCCGGTCGGGGCCTCCCAATCAAGCATCTCGCCACAGACATACACCCCCGGCAGCGCCCGCAGTTCCAGCCCGGCGCTGACACTGGCGTGGGTCACGCCCCCAGCCACCGAGATTGCCTCGCCGATCGGGCGCGGGCCAAGCTGCGGCACCGGCAGCGCCTTCACCATCTGCCCCAGCCGGGCCGCGCTCAGCGGTCGGCCGAATTCGTGCATCAACCCCACCGCCACCGGGGCCAGCCCCAGCTTGCGCAGCCGGTTGGAGGCGGTCTCGCCCGGCCGCATCCGCGCCAGCCGCGCCTCAACCTCGGCCCGGGTCAGATCGGGCAGCAGATCAAGCACCAGCGCCGCCCCCTCGCGCAGGGCACGGCTGACGCCGTAGATGCCCCCGCCTTCCAGCCCGGTTGCCGAGATCACGAACTCGCCGCGCTGGCGCTGCGCCCCCACGCACAGCGCTACCCCCTTCACCGGCGCACCGAAAAACGGTGTCATAGGGGCCGACCAGGCGACGTTGAAGCCCATGTTGGCGGGCTGGAAGGGCGCGATTTCCACGCCCTGCTCTTGCAGCCACGGCACCCAGGCCGCGTCCGAGCCAAGCCGCGGCCAGCTTGCCCCGCCCAGCGCCAGCACCGTCACCGCGGGCCGCAGAACCTGCCGCCCCTCGGGGGTGTCGAACCCCAGTCCCTGCCCGTCAAACCCGCGCCAGCGCCAGCGCGGGCGCAGGCTTACTTCCGCCGCGCCAAGCCGCATCAGCCACGCCCGCAGCAAGGGCGAGGCTTTCATCGCCACCGGAAACACTCGCCCGCTTGATCCGGTGAACACCGCCTGCCCCAGCCCCGCGCACCACGCCTGCACCTGATCCGAACCAAAGGCGGCCAGCATCGGGGCCAGCCAGCCTTCGGCATCACCATAGGCGCGGATGAACGCGGGCAGAGCCTCGGCCTTGGTCAGGTTGAGGCCGGACTTGCCCGCCATCAGCAACTTGCGCGCCGGGCTGGGCTTGGCCTCGCAGACCACCACTTGCCGCCCGGCGCTGGCCAGCGCTTCGGCCGCCATCAGCCCGGCCGGGCCGGCCCCGATCACCAGCGCATCAACCGGCGCGGTCATTTCATCCGGATCGCGTCTTTGCCCACCGCCAGCATATAGCCGCGCCGGGCAATGGTTTTCACCAACAGTTCGCTGACCATCTGGTTGCCCAGCGTGTCGCGCAGGCGTTTGATCCGGGTCGCCCCGGCCGCCTCGTCGCAATCAACGGCATCGCGGCCCGAGATCACGCCTTCGATCTGCGCCCCGTTCAGCACTTCGTCATCCATCCGCGCCTCGGCCAGCACCGACAGGGTTTCCAGCGCCGCCTCGGTCAGGGCAAATTCCATGTCGTTGATCGTGACCGCGCGCTGTTCACGGCTGATCACCAGGGAGGACACCTGAATGCCCGAGCGCTGAATCGCCGAGATGCGGCGGTTGAGGGTGATGATCGTCACCAGAAACACCAGCGCCGCCAGCAAGAGCGCGGTGGCAAACACCAGCAGCACAAAGATCACCATGCGGTAGCTGGTCAACACTTCGGAAAACGAGGTGCCGGATTGCGCGAGTATTTCCAAGAGCTTGATCTCGGCACCCGAGGTCAGGCCGCCGGTCTCGACAAAAATCCGCTCGACCCGGGCGTTGAAGGCATTGCCATCAGGCAGGGTCAGAAACAGAAACACCACCGCCGCCAGCAAAAGCAGCACGATGGCCGCAATGCCGCCCGCCACCACGCGGTTGCCTGCCCGCAAACTGTCAGAAGCGGAGAAAGTAGTCTCCGGCACTGGCTTTCCTCTCGTTCAGCCCTTCCGGGCCGAAGATGGACAAGACATTCAACAGTGTCCAGCCTTCGTTTGCCAAACGCCGCGCCGCTGCCACACGCGCACCACGCCTGTCGCAGGCTTGGTCAGGCAGTTCGATCACGCCATAATGCAGGCGCAGCGGGTTGTCCTGCTTGGCCTTGTAATCGGCATAGCAGGCGGCACTGGCCGGTCCTGCCAGCGCTACGGCAATGGCAGCGGCAGCAAGTGCAGCAAGGGGTTTCATGGGCTGCTCCGTGGTTTCTTCGTTGCGGTCATCCTGCGCGTGTGCATCGCGATATTCAATATCCACTCGCGCCAGTGGCGTTGTTATCGCCTAACGGCAGGGGGTTATTGCTTGTCCAGGGCGGTGGCGGCCAAGGTTGAGCACCAGCCTCGACGCGATGGACGTGTCGAGCCATCCGCCAGAAAGGAAATCGCGCCATGACGACCGTTCGTGCAATGCCCGCCAGAAGCGCTGTCACGAAGCGCTTCACGACCACTCTTGCCATCGCAGCCACTGCTTTGGGTGTGCTGACGGCTGCCGCGATTCCGGCCCATGCCGATCGGCAAAGCGACAATGTTCTCAAGGCGCTGGCCGGAATCGCCCTGTTTGCCGCGATTGTCGACTCGGTTGGCCGAAACCAGCACCGCGTCGCGCAGCCGCAACCGCAACCGCAACCGCCGGCGGTCGTGATACCCGAGCCCTATGTGGTCGCTTTGCCACAGGTCTGCGCGATGCCGATCCAAGGCCTGCGCAACGAGAACACCGCTTACGGCGAGCGCTGCCTGATCAACCAGGGTTTTGTCACCGACCTGCCACGGCAGTGCGCCTACAGTGTGCAGGTGAACGGCTACCACGACCGGGTCTATGCTGAAAACTGCATGCTGAATGCCGGGTTCGATATCGAACCGCGCCGCGCCTATCCGCGCTACTGAGCGCCCCGAAGACGTGCGGCTGCGATTCCCATTGCCGCCGCACCCCATCCGGAGGCCGCAGGGTGAGCAGCTGCGGTCTACGTTCCATTCAGCCCAATTGCTCTTTTCACGTGCCATTGATGCTTTTCTTTTCGCTCCGGATCAGGTTTTCTGCCGCACCATGATCCGGCCCCCCCTTCCCGATTTCAGCCATGAATCCGCCGCCCTCGGGCGCGGCTGTCGGGTGGTTGTGGGGGTTGACGAGGTTGGGCGCGGCCCGCTGGCCGGGCCGGTGACCGCCGCCGCGGTGCGGCTGCGCCCGGGCCGGATCCCGCCCGGGCTGAACGACTCCAAGAAGCTGACCGCCCGCCAGCGCGAAGCGCTTTACGACCTTCTCATGGCCGAGGCGCAGGTTTGCGTGGCCCATGCCTCGGTGGAAGAAATCGACACCCTCAACATCCTGCGCGCCAGCCATCTGGCGATGCAGCGCGCGCTCGCGGGCCTGCCGGAAGCCGCCGATTTCGCCCTGATCGACGGCAATCTGATCCCGCGCGGCCTGACCTGCCCGGCGCAGGCGATCATCGGCGGTGATGCGCGCTGCCTGTCGATTGCCGCCGCCTCGATCGTGGCCAAGGTGACGCGCGACCGCCTGATGGTGGATTTGGCGCAACAGCACCCCGGCTATGGCTGGGAGCACAACGCCGGTTATCCGACAAAACAGCATCTGGCGGCGCTGCTAAATCTTGGTGTCACCCCTTGGCATAGGCGTTCGTTCCGGCCCGTGCACAACATCTTGTATCAAGACAAATCTATAACCCATTGATTTAAAAAGGGTTTGACGGCGAATCAGCAATGACTCATCCTGCCTTGCAACAAAACGGCGCAAAAGCCGGGGACAGAGGCAGTGATGGCGACAAAATTGAAGGCAGCCGAAGCAGTGATGCTTCCGCTCAACCAGATCCTTGAGGGTGACTGCATCGCGGCGATGAACCGCCTGCCGGCGGGCAGTATTGATCTGATTTTCGCCGACCCCCCTTACAACCTGCAACTGAAGGGCGATCTGCACCGCCCCGACAACAGCCTGGTCGATGCGGTCGATGACCACTGGGACCAGTTTGCCAGCTTTGCCGCCTATGACAAGTTCACCCACGACTGGCTGGCCGCGGCGCGCCGGTTGCTGAAACCCAATGGTGCGATCTGGGTGATCGGGTCTTACCACAACATCTTCCGGGTCGGGGCGGCGTTGCAGGATCAGGGCTTCTGGGTGCTCAATGATGTGGTCTGGCGCAAGTCGAACCCGATGCCCAACTTTCGCGGCAAGCGCCTGACCAATGCGCACGAGACCCTGATCTGGGCCAGCAAGGAACAGGCCAGCAAATACACCTTCAACTACGAGGCGCTGAAGGCGCTGAACGACGGGGTGCAGATGCGCTCGGACTGGGTGCTGCCGATCTGCACCGGGCACGAGCGGCTGAAGAATGACGCGGGCGACAAGGCGCATCCCACCCAGAAACCCGAAAGCCTGCTGCACCGCATCCTGCTGGCCACCACCAACCCCGGCGATGTGGTGCTTGACCCGTTCTTCGGCACCGGCACCACCGGCGCCGTGGCCAAGATGCTGGGCCGCGATTTCATCGGCATCGAGCGCGAAGCGGCCTACCGCAAGGTCGCCGCCGAACGCCTGTCGCGGGTGCGCCGGTTCGATGCCTCGGCGCTGGAAACCACCGGCTCGAAACGCAGCGAGCCGCGGGTGCCGTTCGGCCAGGTGGTCGAGCGCGGCATGTTGCGACCGGGGGAAGAGCTGTTCTCGCTGGGCAATCGCTTCAAGGCCAAGGTCCGCGCCGACGGCACCCTGATCGGCAATGACGTCAAAGGCTCGATCCATCAGGTCGGCGCGGCGCTGGAAGGCGCGCCTTCCTGCAACGGCTGGACCTACTGGCACTTCAAGCGCGACGGCAAGATGATCCCGATCGATCTGCTGCGCCAGCAGATCAGGGCCGAGATGGAGGCCGATCAGGCCGGCCTGCCGAACTGACCCGCTTCGAGCTAACCGAACGCCAGTGCCGCAGTCGTTTTGCGGCACACCTGCCCTGCCGTGCCCGCACGGCGGGGCTTTTTCACGACCGGCCTATTCGCTGCAACTGACCTCGTAGGACGTGCTGCCCGGCGTGTTGTTCACCTTGTAGCAGCGCTGCTTGCCGTCATCCCCGACGCAGGTCGTCCAGGATGTGCCGTCACCTTGATCCATCCATGCGGTGCAATTCTGCTCGGCGCTTGCGACGCTTGCGGTGTAGGTCACAAGGGCAAGTGCGGCAGCGAGGGTTTTCAAAGAGCGATCTTGGGTCATCTTGGGCCTCCATTTGGTGCCACCCGTCAATTCTATCACGCTGCACCCGGTTGTGGCTGATCCGATTTCGACTATTTGTCGTCGCTGACAATCACGGACGCATTTTTTAAGACGCCCCAAGCGGCATCGGGTTCAGCGCCTTGTTGTAGCTCTGCCAGTCGCTGATCTCGGGGTAATACTTCTGCCGCCACGCCCGCACCCTTGGGTTCATCCGCCGCCGCCACAGTGGCGGGATCATCGCAAGCTCGGTCATCATCGGATAACCCCGCGGCAGTTGCGGGGCGTCAGCCTCGGTCCAGGTTTGCAGCAGCGCGAAGCGGCGGTCGGGCTTGTAGTGGTGGTCGGAATGGCGTTGCAGGTTGATCAGCAGCCAGTTCGAGGCGCGCTGCGCCGCGTTCCAGCTATGGCGCGGCAGCACGTGTTCATACTTGCCGCCCCCCAGATGGCGCCGGGTCAGGCCGTAGTGTTCGACGTAGTTGGTCAGCTCCAGTTGCCAAATGGCAATTCCGGCCTGAAACGCCAGCAACCCCATCCCGACCCAGCCGCCAAGACCGTAAGCCAGCGCCAGCGCCGCGCCCTGCAAGGCCCCATAGCGCCAGAACGGATTCGAGCGGTGCCACACCCCGCGCCCGGCCCGCGCCAGCATCTGACGCTCGGCGCGCCAGGCCGAGGGTGGGCAACGGGTCAGCACCCGCAGGAAAAAGCGGTGAAAGCCCTCGTTGTAGTGCGCCGTCACCGCGTCGCGCGGGGTGCCGACATAGCGGTGATGCACCAGCAGGTGCTCGCTGCGGAAATGGCTGTAAAGCACCAGCGCCAGCAGCAGATCGGCCAGCCAGCGTTCCAGCGTGGTCTTCTGGTGCATCAGCTCGTGGGCATAGACGATGCCGACCGGGCCGGAAATCACTCCCACGCCGAAAAACAGCGCCAGGGTCTCGGCGGTGGACAGCGTGCTGCCATGCGTCACCCACCAGATCAGCCCGAAGGTTACGCCAAACTGCAACGGAAACCAGATCAGGGTGATCAGGCGATACCAGAACAGGTCGGCCTCGGGGGTGGTCGGGTCGGGGTTCTCAAGGTTCAGCCCCAGCGCCGCATCCAGCACGCTGACCATGACCCAGCCGTAAAGCGGCAGCAGCGCCAGCGTCCAGCCCCCAAGGCTTGCCCCCAGCAGCAGCAGCGGGATCATCACCAGCGACAGCCAGAACGGCAGGGCGTTTTGCAGGCGGGCGACTTCGGCGGCGGGAAGAATTGCCATGTCAGGATTCTCCGTGGTTCGGGGCAGGATAACGCCGCGCCGCTGCCACACTCAACCGTGATCGCTGGCACCAATGGCGCGGGCATAAGCCTTGCGCATAAGGCTGGGCAGATCGCCGGGGCGAAACTGCGAGGGGGCTATGAAACTGCCGCGCAGCGGGGTGGCATCGGGGCCGACCTCGGCCCGCAGCACCGCAAGATCAAGGTGAAAATGGGTGAAGGTGTGGCGCACCGCCCCCACCGCCTGCCAGTCGGCGGCCAGCGGTGCCGGACCACCCGCGTTGTCCCAGCCTGAGCCCGGCCAGCCCAGCATCCCGCCCAGCAGGCCGCGCCCCGGCCGCAGTTCCAGCAGCCAGGCACCATCGCTGCGGCGGGCGATCCAGACCGTGCCCTGCCGGGTGGGTCGCAAAGGTTTCGCCGCCCGGCGTGGCAGCGCGGCCTGCACCCCCGCAGCATACGCCCGACACGTTGCGGCCAGCGGGCAGAGACCACAGCCCGGATTGCGCGGGGTGCAGACCGTGGCACCAAGGTCCATCATCGCCTGCGCATGATCGCCGGGGCGATGGTCGGGGGTCAGCCCGGCGGCCAGCCGCGCCAGTTCAGGCTTGGCGGCGGGCAGCGGGGTCTCGACGCAATAAAGCCGCGCCACCACCCGCTCGACATTGCCATCGACCACACTCGCCGCCGCATCAAACGCAATCGCGGCAATCGCGGCGGCGGTATAGGGGCCGATGCCGGGTAACGCCAGCAAGTCGTCGCGGCTGGCGGGAAACCGCCCGCCATGATCCGCCACCACCACCCGCGCGCAGGCCAGCAGGTTGCGGGCACGGGCGTAGTAACCAAGCCCGGCCCATTCGGCCATCACCTCGCCATCCTCGGCCGCCGCCAGCGCCGCGACATCCGGCCAGCGCGCGGTGAAGCGGTGAAAGTAGCCGCGCACGACAGCAACCGTGGTCTGTTGCAGCATGACCTCGGACAGCCACACCCGGTAGGGGTCGGGTCGCACCCCGACCGCCCGGTCGGCAGGCGACACCCGCCACGGCAGCACCCGCGCGTGGCCGTCATACCACGCCAGCAGCGTGGTGCCGATCTCGCCCCCCATGTCACACAAGTTTGTGCCCCCAATGCCGCCATGGCTCTGGCAAGCCCGGCCCGGCGCAGGGTAGAATAGGGCTAACCCGGAAAGAATCCAGATGGCCAAGCGCCCAAGCTCGCCCCCCTCGCCCCCCAGCCGCCGGATGCGCGGGTTCGAGCCCGCCGCCGGGCTGCTACGCGAGCGCATCCGTGTGGCGGGCGAGCAACGCGGCTTTGCCATGACCCGGCTGCTGACCCATTGGGCCGAAATCGTGGGCGATGATCTGGCGCGCGCCACCCGCCCGGTCAAGGTCGGTTACGCGCGCGGCGGGATGGGGGCGACGCTTACCCTGCTGACCCGCGCCGCCACCGCGCCGATGGTGCAGATGCAACTGCCGCAGATCAGGGAACGGGTGAATGCCTGCTATGGCTACAACGCGGTTTCCCGCATCAGCCTGACCCAGACCGCCGCCACCGGCTTTGCCGAGGGTCAGGCCGAATTTGCCCCCGCGCCAAAAGCCGCGAGCCCCGCCCCCGACCCGGCAATTGCCGCCCGCGCCCGTGCCGAGACTGCCGGGGTGCAGGACGAAAACCTGCGCGCAGCCCTTGCGCGGCTGGCGCAAAACATCTTAACTCGCCCCAGATCATGAAGAGGCATCCCATGAAAAAGACATTCAGTTTCGCGGCACTGGCAGCGGTCGCGCTCACCGCCCTTGGACTTTGGGCCACGGGCCCCGGTTCGCCTGGTCGCGCGCTGCTGCCAAACCTTGCGGCGCAGGCGCAAGACACCGCCGCCGCCACCCCGACCGACCCCGCCACCATCGTCGTGCCCGACATGACCATGGGCAACCCCGACGCCACCGTCACGCTGACCGAATACGCGTCCTACACCTGCCCGCACTGCGCCCGGTTTCACGCCGATGTCTTCAAGCCGCTGAAAGCCGATTACATCGACACCGGCAAGGTGAAGTTCGTCTACCGCGAGGTCTATTTCGACGGCTTCGGCCTGTGGGCGGCGATGATTGCCCGCTGTGGTGGCGAGATGCGCTATTTCGGCATCAATGCCATCCTGCTGGAAACCCAAGCGGATTGGGCCGGCTCGCAGGATCAGGCCACGGTGGTGGAAAGTCTCAAGACCATCGGTCGCACCGCCGGGATGGATGACGCCACGCTCGACGCCTGTCTGGCCGACACCGCGATGGCCGAGGCGATGGTGACGGCCTTCCAGACCAACGTGCAGACCGACGGGGTTGAAGGCACCCCGACCCTGTTCGTCAACGGCACCAAATACAGCAACATGAGCTACGCCGACCTCAAGGTGATCCTTGACGCCGAACTGGCAAAATAGGCCATGACTGCCCCGCTGGCGGGTATCCGCGTGATCGAGCTGGCCCGGATTCTGGCCGGGCCGTGGGCGGGGCAGACCCTGGCCGATCTTGGCGCGGATGTGATCAAGGTCGAAGCCCCCGAGGGCGACGATACCCGCCGCTGGGGGCCGCCGTTCATCACCCATGACGGCGAACAGGCGGCGGCCTACTTTCACGCCACCAACCGCGGCAAGCGCTCGGTGGTGTGCGATTTCCGCACCCCCGAAGGGCAGGCAGCGGTGCGCCGACTGGTGGCGGATGCCGATGTGGTGATCGAGAATTTCAAGGTCGGCGGGCTGGCGAAATACGGGCTGGATTATGCCAGCCTGCACGCCCTGAACCCGGCGCTGATCTACTGCTCGATCACCGGTTTTGGTCAGACCGGGCCTTACGCGCACCAACCGGGCTATGATTTCATCATTCAGGGCATGGCCGGGCTGATGTCGATCACCGGCGAGGCCGAGGGCCAGCCGCAGAAGGTCGGGGTGGCGGTGGTCGATATCTTCACCGGCGTCTATGCCAGCACCGCGATTCTGGCGGCGCTGCATCAGCGCGCCAGCACCGGCCAGGGCCAGCAGATCGACATGTCGCTGCTGGATGTGGCCACCTCGATCATGGCCAATCAGGCGATGAACTACCTTGCCACCGGGGTTGCCCCCGCCAAGATGGGCAACGCGCACCCCAATCTGGTTCCCTATGCGGTGTTCGATTGCGCCGATGGCTGGATCATCATCGCCACCGGCAACGACGGCCAATACCAGCGGCTGTGCAATTTGCTGGGGCAGCCGCAACTGGCGGGCGCTCCGTATCTGACCAACGCCGACCGCGTCGCCAACCGCGAAGCCCTGACCAAAGAACTGACCGCCGCGACCCGTCTGCGCCGCAAGGCCGACCTGCTGACAGCCTGCGCGGCGGCAGGGGTGCCGGCCGGGCCGATCAACGATCTGGCCGATGTGTTTGCCGACCCGCAGGTGGTGCATCGCGGCTTGCGGCTGGATCTCGGCGGGGTGCCCGGCCTGCGCTCGCCCTTCACCTTTTCCGACGCCGACCTGACGCTGGATCGCCCCGCGCCAACCTTGGGCGAACATCAGGACGAAGTGCTGGGCAAATAGCGCGGCATTTCCCGCGTGGCTTTCCCTTTCCGGCCGCTTCCGTTAGTCTGCCTCCACCCCAAAGGACAAATCCTGACCATGACCCAACGCCTTCACCTTGTTTTCGGTGGCGAATTGCTGGACCCGTCGCGCAACGTGTTCAAGAACCCGAAAAAGATTCACATCGTCGGCATGTTCCCGTCTTATGCCTCGGCCTACCACGCCTGGAAGGCCGAGGCGCATCGCACCGTCGATGATGCCCACATGCGCTATTTCATTGCCCATATCCACCGCCTGCGCGACGTAACAAAGGCGACATCGGCGACCGAGGAAATGGGCGACTGACCCTGACCTTGATGGCTTATTCGCTGGGACTGGCGCTTTACAATCTGACGGCACGACGCGAGCCGGGTCCGCTGCCCGACCGCCCGGCCCGCCCCGTCGGGCGGCTGATCTGGCTGCATGCGCCGCAGGCCGACGCCGCCGCCATGGCCCAGCTTGCCCGTCGGCTGCAAGCCGTGTCAGATCACGCCGTGCTGCTGAGCTGTGCCAACCCGCCCGCACCGCTGCCGGGCGTGATCCTTCAGCCCCCGCCCGGCGACAGCCCGGTTGAGGTTCGCGCCTTTCTTGACCACTGGCAACCCGATATCGCCGTAATGGCGGGCGGCGAATTGCGCCCGGTGCTGGCCCATGAGGGGCAGGCGCGCGGGATTCCTCTGGTGCTCGTCAACGCGCGCGCGCCGCGCTTTCTGGCCGGGCGCGATGGCTGGTATCCCGGCCTGATGCGTGCCAGCCTGCGGGGCTTTTCGCAGATCTGGGCCGAAGATGCCCGCGCTGCCCATGCCTGCCGCAGCGCCGGGGCGGGCGCGGATCAGCTTTCGATCACCGGGCGAATGGAAGAAGGCAGCCACGCCCTGCCCTGCACCGAAGCCGAGCGCGCCGATCTGGCGCGGCTGTTCGGCACCCGGCCGGTGTGGCTGGCAAGCGACCTGCCGCAAGCCGAGGAGGACGCCGTGATCGCGGCGCATCACGCGGCGCTGCGGCTGTCGCACCGGTTGCTGCTGATCGTGGTGCCCGAGGATGCAAGCCGCGCCGCCGAACTGGCGCGGCGCATGGAACAGGCGGAAGGCTGGCAAGTGGCGCGACGCTCGATCGAGCAGCAGCCAGAGCCTGAGACAGAAGTTTATATTGCCGATGTCGCAGCGGAATACGGGCTTTGGTATCGGCTGGCCCCGATCACCTATCTGGGCGGTAGTCTGGCAGGCACCGGCTGCCTGCGCGACCCGTTCGAGGCGGCGGCTTTGGGCACGGCGATCATCCACGGCCCTCGCCCCGGCGCATTTTCCGACACGTTCGGGCGGCTCGGGGTGGCGCGGGCCACCCGGGCGGTGGCCTCAAGCGCCGATCTCGCCGAGGCGGTGGGCGATCTGCTGTCGCCCGACCGTGCCGCCCATCTGGCGCAGGCGGCCTGGGGGGTGGCCTCGGACGGGGTCGAGGTCACCGACCGGCTGCTGGCGCTGAT
The DNA here is from genome assembly GCA_964419305.1 of uncultured Rhodobacter sp. Classification (GTDB taxonomy): domain Bacteria; phylum Pseudomonadota; class Alphaproteobacteria; order Rhodobacterales; family Rhodobacteraceae; genus CAYQPD01. The sequence goes on along the minus strand of CAYQPD010000012.1, from coordinate 3,918 downwards.
CGACAAGCAGTTGGCGGCGCGACCATGAAAGCCCCCGGTTTCTGGTATTCACCGCCCGACCGCCCGGCTTTGGCCGCGCGCCTGCTGGCCCCGCTCGGCTGGGCTTATGCTGCCGCCACGGCGCGGCGGGTGGCACAGCCCGGCACCGCGGCCGATGTGCCGGTGATCTGCGTCGGTAACCTGACGGTTGGCGGCACCGGCAAGACCCCGGCGGTGATCGCCCTGATCGACCGGCTGCCGGGGGTGCAGGTGGTCACCCGCGGCTATGGCGGGCGGCTGGTGGGGCCGGTCCGGGTCGCGCCGCAGCACCATTCGGCGCAGGATGTTGGTGACGAGCCGCTGCTGCTGGCCGCCTTTGCCCCGACCTGGGTCGCGCGCGATCGCGCCGCCGGGGTGCGGGCCGCCCAAGCTGCGGGGGCACGGGTGATCCTGCTCGACGATGGTTTGCAGAACCCGTCGGTGGTGAAATCGTTGTCGATCGTGGTGGTCGATGCCGCGCGCGGCTTTGGCAACCGCCGCTGCCTGCCCGCCGGCCCCCTGCGCGAGCCGATCAAAGTCGGCCTGAAGCGTGCCGATCTGCTGCTGTCGATCGGAACTGCCCCCGATCAGGCGCGCTTCAAGGCCGGTTTCACCAGCCCGGTGCCGCATGTGACCGGGCGGCTTGAGGTGCTGGCGATGGGGATGGACTGGCGCGGCGCAAGGGTGCTGGCTTTTGCCGGCATCGGTGATCCGGCGCGGTTCTTTGCCAGCCTGCGCGGTGAGGGGGCCTCGGTGGTGCGCGCAAAGGCGCTGGACGACCATCAGCCGCTTTCCGGGCGCCTGATGCTGCGGCTCGAGGCCGAGGCGAAAGCCCTGGGCGCGCAACTGGTGACCACCGAGAAGGACGCCGTCCGCCTGCCCGCCGCCTTTCGCGCCCGCGTGCTGACCTTGCCGGTCCGGCTGCGGCTCGACGACTGGTCGCCGCTCAGTGCCGCGCTGCACCGGATCGGGGTGAGCCTGCCCTGAACGATTTGACGCGGGTCAAGTCTTGCCAAAGCCAGGGGGAACGGCCCGCACCGGGGCAGTTCCGCGCGGCGTTTTCCCCACGGACCATCTTCGCCTAAAGCTGCGCTGCCAGCCGGGCCGCCTGATCAATTGCACGCTTGGCGTCAAGCTCGGTCGCCACCTCCGCCCCGCCGATCACGTGATGCGCAATCCCCGCTGCGGTCAGCGCATCGGCCAGACTGCGCTCGGACACCTGACCCGCGCACAGCACCACGGTATCCAGCGCCAGCACCTCGGGCTGGCCGTCGCGGCTGATCTCCAGCCCGGCGGGCGTGATGCGCCGATAAGCCACCCCGCCGATCATCCGCACCCCCTTGGCGGCCAGAGCGGCGCGGTGAATCCAGCCGGTGGTCTTGCCCAGGGCCCGCCCCGGCTTTTCCGCCTTGCGCTGCAACAGGGTGACCTCGCGCGCCGCCGCCTCGGGTTCCGGCCCGCCCAAAGCCAGCCCGCCCGGCACCAGAGCGGGGTCGCCCATCCCCCACTCGCGCCGCCAGCGCGCCACATCGAGCGTCGGGCTGACCCCGGTCTGCACCAGATACTCGGCGACATCGAAGCCGATCCCCCCGGCCCCGATCACCGCCACCCGCCGCCCCACCGGCGCGCCGGTCAGCACCTCGATATAGCTCAGCACATTGGCCCCGCCCTGCCCGGCAATGCCCGGATCACGCGGGCGCACCCCGGTGGCCACCACCACCGCGTCGAACCCGCGCAGATCATCAGGCGTTGCCGCCACCCCCAGCCGCAGCGCGACCCCAAGCCGCGCCACCTCGTCACTGAGCCAGCGCACCAGCCCGTGAAACTCTTCCTTGCCCGGCACCACCTTGGCCAGATTCAACTGCCCGCCAAGCTCGGCCGCGCGCTCATACAGCACCACCCGATGGCCGCGCATCGCCGCCACCCGCGCGCACATCAGACCCGCCGGTCCGCCACCCACCACCGCCACCCGCTTCGGCACCAAAGCCGGGCCGTAAACCAGCTCGGTCTCGTGACAGGCGCGCGGGTTGACCAGGCAAGAGGCCAGCTTGCCGCTGAAGGTGTGATCGAGACAGGCCTGATTGCAGGCAATGCAGGGCGCGATCTCGGCCGCCCGCCCGCTTGCCGCCTTGATGACAAACTCGGGGTCGGCCAGAAAGGGGCGCGCCATCGACACCATGTCGGCCAGCCCTCCGGCCAGAATGCGCTCGGCCACCTCGGGCGCGTTGATCCGGTTCGAGGCGATCACCGGGATCGTCACCGCCCGCCGCAGGCGCCCGGTCAGATCGGCAAACGCCGCCCGCGGCACCGAGGTGGCAATCGTCGGCACCCGCGATTCGTGCCAGCCGATGCCGGAATTGAGCAAGCTCGCCCCCGCCGCCTGCACCGCCTGCGCCAGTTCTACCACCTCGTCCCATGTGCTGCCGTCGGGCACCAGATCACTCAGGCTGATGCGGTAGATCACGATGAAATCCGGCCCCACCGCCGCCCGCACCCGACGCACCACTTCAACCGGCAGCCGCATCCGGTTGGCGAAACTGCCGCCCCAGCGGTCGGTCCGCTGGTTGACGTGGCGCACCAGAAACTGATTGAGGAAATAGCCCTCGGACCCCATGATCTCAACGCCATCATAGCCGGCCTCGCGCGCCCGCACCGCCGCCGTCACGATGGCGGCGATCTGGGTCTCGATCCCGGCCTCGTCCAAGGCCAGCGGCACGAACGGCGAGATCGGCGATTTCACCGCGCTGGCGGAAACACAGCCCGGACCGTAAGCATAGCGCCCGGCATGCAATATCTGCATCGCGATCCGCCCGCCCGCGTCATGCACCCGCCCCGTCACCTGGCGGTGGTTGGCAATATCGCCCGCCGAGAACAGCCCTGCCGCCCCCGGAAACACCCCGCCCTCGCGGTTGGGGGCCATCCCCCCCGTCACCATCAGCGCCACCCCGCCACGCGCCCGCGTGGCATAGAACTCGGCTACCGCCCCCCAGTCGCCGCGCTCTTCGAGCCCGCTATGCATCGAGCCCATCAGCACCCGGTTGGGCAGGGTCACGAAGCCAAGATCAAGCGGGGCTGTCAGATGCGGAAATTCGGCCATGATACCCTCCATCGCAGCACCACTCTGCCCGCAAGCCCGCGTCCTGTCACGGGCCAACGCCACGTCACCCTCGCCGGGGACTTGTCCGCACGCGAACACCGTTGCTCGGCCGGCCCAGCGCGCACCCGGTCGCGCAAGGTGGACCCTTTTCACCGCCGAATGCCCGGACTATGACCAGCTTGGGTGGCGGAAAACCACCAGTGCTCTGGCAACAAAGGCCTATCCGTGCCCGTCGATTACCCCCGCCTGACCACCCGAATCCGCGCCCTGTGCCACGCTGAGACCGATACGGTCGCGCTGATGGCCACCGTCGCCTGCGAGGTGCACCACGCCCACCCGTTGGCCGACTGGACCGGGTTCTACCGCGTCACGGCACCCGAGCTCTTGAAGATCGGTCCCTATCAGGGCGGCCATGGTTGCCTGGTCATCCCGTTTGCGCGCGGGGTCTGCGGCGCGGTGGCGCGCAGCGGGCGGGCGCTGATCGTGCCTGACGTGGCGGCCTTTGCCGGCCATATCGCCTGCGCCTCCACCACCCGCTCGGAACTGGTGCTGCCGGTCCTGAACGGCGCGGGCCGCCTGCTGGGGGTGTTTGATCTCGACAGCAACACCCCCGCCGCCTTCACCGCCGCCGATGCAACCGCCCTTGCGGCGATCCTGAACGAGGTCTTCCGCGATGTGGGTTAAAGTGGTTTCTCGAAAAATCCGAACCCGTCGCTCGTCACTCCCTTGCGGTCTTTCCTCGCTGGCACCAGCGAGGAAAGACCGCAAGGGAGTGACGAGCGGGCACTGGCCGGGTCAAATCG
>CAYQPD010000011.1:0-35307 GCA_964419305.1 uncultured Rhodobacter sp. | reverse complement strand
CTTTGATATCTTCCGCCGCCACCTGCTGACCGCCAAAGACCCGGTGCCGCATCCGCTCTACCGCAGCCCGGAGCCAGATTGACGAGCGCAAGATGGGGTCAAGGGAAACCGCAAGCCTTTCTTGCCCGATTTGACCCGCGTCAAATCGGGCCGCGCCTGCCTGCCCCCGGCAGGCGCGAAAACGCGCCAGCCAGGCAGGCGCGGCCCGATTTCCAACCGATTGTCCTTGCTGGACCGTCCCTGTTCAACGGCTTTCAGCCTTATGAACATTGGGCCGGAAAACTCTCCCCCGGAGAGTTTTCTTGCGGCCCAAAAGCCTGCTCCGACCCCCGCGAAAAGGACGATGTGCGTTGCCACCAAGCCTCATCGAGCGCTAATCGGCGGCACCTTGACGCAGGAAGTGGATGCTGATCTGTTCGACCCGCAGAAACGACTGAGGAGACTGGGATGGCCCACCTATCAAGGATTTTTTTCACAACGCTCACCTCGTCTTTTCTGCTCGCATCAGCTCCAGCAATCGCATTCGAGTTTACATTTGATTGGTCTGGTCTGAAGTCATGCACTTCCGGTAACCCTAACACCGTCACAAATCCCATGTTTGTGTTAAATGACGTGCCATCTGGGACGAAGTTCATCAGGTTTAAACTGGTTGATCGGGACGCACCCGGGTATTCTCATGGTGGCGGCATGGTGGAGTACAAAGGTCAGAGTATGATTGCGCCTGGAGCTTTCAAGTATAAAAGTCCATGTCCGCCAGGGGGCCACCACACTTACGAGTGGACGGCAACGGCGCAGACCGAAAAGAATGGTGGAAAGTTGGGCGTAGCGAAAGCGGCTCGGGAATATCCTGAGTAACTTGATCAATCTGACGCGCGCCCGCGCAAAGCGGGCGCAAAGCGCTTTGCCTTCACCGCCTCAGAAATCGGTCGGTGCCCCACCCTCCTGCTTGCGCCGGGCGACAAAGCGGGTCAGATCTTCGCGGTGGTCCTCGTTCATCGCCGGGGGCACAAATTCGGCCAGGATCTGCTTGTAGATGCGATGCGCGCGCTCGACCGTCCAGACCGAGCCGTCGATCTGCCAGGCCTCGAAATTGCGCCAGTCCGACACGATCGGGGCATAGAAGGCGGTCGAATAGCGATCCTGGGTGTGCTGGCAGCCGAAGAAATGGCCGCCGGGGCCGACCTCGCGGATCGCGTCGAACGCCAGATCAGCCTCGCTGGTGGCGGTGACCGACGGCTCGAAATAGCGCTGGATCATTTGCAGCACTTCGCAATCCATCACGAATTTCTCGGGGCTGGCGATCAGCCCGCCCTCGAGCCATCCCGCCGCGTGATAGACCATGTTGGTGCCGCTCTGGACCGCCGACCACAGGCTGTTCGAGGTTTCCCACATCGCCTGCCCGTCGGGCACGTTGGCGGCACAGCAGCCCGAAGCCCTGAGCGGCAGCTTGTAGAACCGTGCCAGTTGCCCGGTCATCTGGGTCGCGCGCATGTATTCCGGGGTGCCAAACGCCGGGGCGCCCGATTTCATATCGACGTTCGAGGTGAAAGTGCCGATCGCCACCGGGCAGCCGGGCTTGATGTATTGCAGCAGCGCAAGCGCCGAAAGCCCTTCGGCCAGCGACAGCGCCACCGCGCCCGCCATCGTCACCGGGGCCATGGCACCCGCCAGGGTGAAGGGCGTCACCACCACCGGCTGGCCGCGCCGCGCCAGCCGCATCGCGCCATCGAGCATCGGGTAGTCGTGCTTCAGCGGCGAGACCGAGTTGATGTTGGTATACATCCGGGGGCGGGCGTCGAACTCGGCATGGGTCAGGCCACCCGCAAGGCGGGCCATCTCCATCACGTCCTCGACCCGCTCGGCACCCAGCGAATAGGCGTGCACCACCTTGTCGGTCAGGGTCAGCTTTTCATAAAGGCAATCGAGGTGGCGCACCGAAGGGTGGATGTCGATCGGCTCGACCGGATAACCGCCCGCCACGTGGATGCAGTTGAAATACTGCGTCAGCTTCATGAAGTCCTTGAAGGTCTCGAAATCGCCCGAGCGTTTGCCGCGTTCCAGATCCCAGGAATTGGGCGGCGACGAGACGTTGACGAACACCATGTGCCTGCCGCCCAGAATGATCTCGTGATCCGGATTGCGCGGGGTGATGGTGAACTCAGCGGGCGCGTGGCCCAGCATTTCCATGACAAACGCTTCGTCCATCCGCACATTGGTGCCGTTCACCCGGCAGCCGGCCTGTTTGAATATCTTCACCGCCTCGGGGTGCAGGATCTCGATGCCGATGTCGGAAAGGATCCGCATCGCGCCGCGGTGGATCGCCATCACGCCGTCCATGTCCAAGGGCTCGGTCGGGCGGTCGGTATTGACGGGGATGCGCCACGGCATCTGGTCGATCACGGCGCTGCCGGCGCGGGTCTTGTGTCCGGCCCGACCGCCCGAGCGCTGCCTGCGGTTGGTATCGTCGGCCATCGTGGAATTCCTCTTGCAACTGCCGCGGGGCGAAAACGTCTGGCCCTTAGGATGAACGAAAGCCGCGGCCGGTGATCACTCGCTTACCGACGAAGATGTGTCGTTTTTTCACGTCTCGCGTGAATCAGGGGGCTTTGAGGCTGTCGATCCAGCCGCCGAGCGCGCCGATATCGGGCAGCACCACATCGGCATGGGGGGCAAGTTCCGCCCGTTTGGCGATGCCGGTCAGCACCGCCACGGTGCGCATTCCGGCCGCGCGCCCGGCTTCAAGATCATGGCGGCTGTCGCCCACCATCACCACGCGGGCGGGGTCAAGCGTCATCTGGCGGGCAAAGGCCAGCAACATGCCGGGGCCGGGTTTGCCGCCGTGGCCGGTATCGCACCCGGCGACGAAATCGAACAGCGCGGCCACGCCGTGGTTGGCAAGATGGGTGCGGGCCGGGCCTTCGCCGTCGTTGGTGGCCAGCCCGATCGCCAGCCCGCGCGCCCGCAGATCGGCCAGCAGCGGGGCGAGTGGTGCCACCTCGACCATCACCGCCTGCGCGGCGCGCGCGTTCAGAAGATCGGTCAGCGCCTGATGATCAAAGCCGGGCAGAAGGGGAAGCAACTGCGCGGCGATCTCAACCGGGGTGGCGGCGATCACCGGGCTGTCGGGGGCAAAATCGTTGGCTTCCGGCAGATAGCCGATCGCCCGCGCCAGCAACCCGGCATGGGCCGTATCCTGCGCCAGTTCTGCCAGCAGATGCGCCGACCAGGTGCCCCAACTGCGCCGGAAATCGAACAGCGTGCCATCCTTGTCGAAAATCACGCCGTCGATCATCGCGCCTCCGGGGCTTTGGCTGTGGCGCAAGGTGACGGGGTCGGGTGGGAATTGCAACCGCCCTCAGGTCCAGTTCATCGCCGCCCCGCCGGGCAATGCGGCGCGGGCCTGCAGCGGCGCGTCGTAGCGCTGGCCGCTGGCATCGCAGAAGGCGATGATCCAAGCGTCGTCGAGCAGCAGGAAATCCAGCACCGCCGCCAGAAACACCGGGTCGGCGGCACTGCGGGCCAGATCGGCCGGGGCGGCACCGCTGGCGTCGAGGAAGCCGGGCCACAACTCAGGGTTGCTGGCCAGCCAAGCCAGCGCCTGAAGCGCCAGAGTTTCAGCGGCTTCCTGCTTGGTCATGCGGTTATCCCCGGAATAAACACCATATCTGCGATTCGATCAGGCGGAAGTAAACATTCGGAAAGGAATTCTTAACCAGTTCATGCGCAAATTGACGGACATCCAGTGCCAGGTAAAGCGGGTATCCAGTTCATGGTCGGCAAAATCCTTATCGTTGATGACGTTGCGACCAATCGCATCGTCTTCAAGGTCAAGCTCGGGGCGGCGTGCTACCAGCCGGTGCTGGCGGGCGACGGGGCAAGCTGTCTGCGTCTGGCCCATAGCGACGCGCCCGATCTGATCCTGCTCGATCTGATGCTGCCCGACATGTCGGGGATCGAGGTGCTCGAACGCCTGCGGGCCGATCCGGTGACCCGCGACATTCCGGTAGTGGTGGTTTCATCGCTGACCGACGGCGCGGCGCGGCTGGCGGCATTTCGGGCCGGGGCCGACGACTTTCTGACCAAGCCGCTTGATGATCAGGTGCTGCTGGCACGGCTGCGCAACCTGCTGCGCGCGCGCGCGGCGGTGGCCGAGCTGGGGCGGCGCGGGGCCCCGCTGCAAGCCCTGGGGTTGGCCGAGGGGCGGGCCGAGTTTGCCGGGCCGGGCTGTGTGGCGCTGGTGGCCGCGCGGCCTGAGACCGCGCTGCGTTGGCGGCGCGAGCTGGCACCGCTGCTGCCCGACCGGATCGTGGTGCGGACCCGCGAACAGGCGCTGGCGGACGAGGGCGGCGATCCGCTGCCCGATGTCTTCGTGATCGAGGCCGATCTGGGCGGGCCGACCGAGGGGTTGCGCCTGATGTCCGAGCTGCGCAGCCGGCCGGCCACGCGTCATGCCGCAATCTGCATCCTGCGCGCCGACGCGGCGGTGGAAAGCGCCGCCATGGCCTATGATCTGGGGGCCAACGATCTGATGGACACGGGCTTTCAGCCGCGTGAACTGGCGCTGCGGCTGCGCACCCTGATGCGGCGCAAACGGGCGTCGGATCAGGCCCGTGCCGCGGTGCAGGATGGCCTGCGGCTGGCGGTAATCGACCCGCTGACCGGGCTTTACAACCGCCGCTTTGCGCTGCCTCGCCTTGCCGCGATCGCCGATGCGGCACGGGCAAGCGGTGCCGGTTTCGCCGCCATGGTGGTCGATCTAGATCGCTTCAAGGCAGTGAATGATCGCTGGGGTCATGGCGCGGGGGATGCGGTGCTGGTCGCGGTGGCGCGGCGGCTGTCGGACAGCCTGCGGGCGGGTGATCTGCTGGCGCGGGTCGGCGGTGAAGAGTTTCTGGTGGTGCTGCCGGACGCCGATCTGGCCACCGCCCGCACCATCGCCGAGCGCCTGTGTGCGGTGGTGCAGGAACGCCCGATCGCCTTGCCGGGCGCGGGCAGCCTGACGGTCACGGTGTCGATCGGGCTGGCGATCAGCAACCGCGGCGAGGCCCCGCAGATCGAGGCGGCGGTCGAGGTGGTGGACCGCGCCGACCGCGCTTTGCTGGTGGCCAAGGCGGGCGGGCGCAATCAGGTCACGATCAGCCAGTGTGCCGCCTGAACTGGCGGCGCGCCGATCGGGGTTCGGGCGGCGGATGGCGGTCGGGTCGGCTGGCAGTCGCCCGATGGCAGGTTGCCGCGCGGTCGGGGCGGTTCGCTGGCGACGTGATCGACCTTGCCGCAATGGCGCACCCGAGTTTCGTCGCGCGGGAAAAAATTGTGCGCCCGCTGGGCGAGCCTGACGGCTGACCCCTCTACAAGGCGCGAGTTCTCCTTTAGAGTTTACCTTTCATCTGACCGGGACAACGCCCGCTCATCACTCCCTTGCGGTCTTTCTTCGCTTGCGCCAGCGAGGAAAGACCGCAAGGGAGTGACGAGCGGCTGGTTCGGATTTTCGCAAACCGCTTCAGGCTTCAGTGCAGACACCGTGGCCCCCTTGATGACAGTAACCCATGCGTGGACATACCCCTGAAATTGATCTTCCGATCCGCCCGGCCGCCACCATCATTCTGGTGCGCGGCACGGGCGCGGATGCGGCGGTGCTGATGGGGCAGCGCGGGCACGCGGCGGCTTTCCTGCCGTCGAAATTCGTGTTTCCCGGTGGCGCGGTCGAGCCGGACGACGCCGATGTCGCGCTGCACCGGCCCCTGCCCGCGCTTTGTGCCGCCCGGCTGGCCACCCCTGACGGACCAACACCGCAAGCGCTGGCGGCGGCCGCGATCCGCGAGTTGTGCGAGGAAACCGGGCTGGCGCTTGGCGGTGCCCAAGCCTGGCCGGGTGCCGTGCCGGTGGGTTGGGGCGAATTTGCCGGGCGCGGCTTGCGCCCCGATGCGGCGGGCTTGCGGTTCGTGTTCCGCGCCATCACCCCGCCCGGCCGCCCGCGGCGCTTTGATGCGCGGTTCTTTCTGGCCGATGCGGCGGGCGTGGCGGGCGACATCGACGATTTCTCGACCGCCTCGGCCGAGCTTTCGCAATTGCACTGGATCGCGCTCGACCGGGTGCGCACCCTCGATCTGCCATTCATCACCGAGGTGGTGCTGGCCGAGGTCGGGGCGCTGCTGCGCCAAGGCCCCGGTGGGGCCGGGTCGGGCGTGCCGTTCTTTGACAATTCCGGCCCGGTGCCGACCTTTCGTCGTCTGGCATGACTGGCGCGCGGCAAGGCTTGCCCACGGGCGCGCACCTGCTAGGCTGCGCCAAACTCGAAGCGGAGTCACAGGCAATGACGGACGTGATGCGGCAGCGTGGCCTGATGGCCCTGATCGGCGGGTTGGCGGGTGTCAGCCTGTATCTGCTGGCCAAGGTGCTGGACCGCGGCCTTCTGGACGAGCGGGCGGCGCTGGCACTGGCCGCCTTTGCGGCCGCGTTCTTCACCGCATTGCTGGCGCTGGCGGGGCCGCTGGCGTTGCGCCGGGCCGCAGTCGGGGCGGTGGGGGTCGCGGCGGTGGGGGCGGGATTGCTGGTCTGGGCCAGCCTGCGCTTTGATACGGTCGGGCAATTCATCGAAACGCCGCTGTGGGCGCTGACGGGGACGGTGCTGGCGTTTGTGCCCTTGCCCTTTGTCATCGCGGCGTCCGGCCCCGGCTGGCGCGATTACCCGACGCTGTTCGGCCAGGCCTGGACCATCGTGGTGCGCTATGCCGCAGCCTGGCTGTTTGTCGGCGCGGTGTGGGCGGTGATCTGGCTTTCGGATGCGTTGCTGGGCATCGTGGGTTTGCGGGTCATCGAAGACCTGATCCTGGTTTCCTTCGTGCCCTGGGTCATTACCGGGGCAACGCTGGGGTTGGCGCTGGCGGTGGTGACCGAGCTTGCCGATCTGGTGTCGCCCTATCTGATCCTGCGCCTGCTGCGGCTGTTGCTGCCGGTGGTGCTGGTGGTGATGGTGGTGTTTGTGCTGGCCTTGCCGTTGCGCGGGCTGACCGGCCTGTTCGGCAGTCTGTCGGCGGCGGCGACCCTGCTGGCAATGGCCGCAGCGGCGGCGACGCTGGTGACCACGGCGGTCGATCAGACCGACCTCGAGGCGACCGACAGCGTGCTGCTGCGGCGCGCGACCCAAGCGCTGGCGCTGATCCTGCCGGTGCCGGCGGGCTTGGGCGGCTATGCGGTCTGGCTGCGGGTGGCGCAATATGGCTGGACGCCGGATCGGGTTTTGGCCGCCGTGGTGGCCGTGCTTGGTCTGGGCTACGGGGTGCTTTATGCCGTGGCGGTGCTGCGCGGGGCAGGCTGGATGGCGCGTATCCGGCAGGCCAATACCACCATGGCGCTGGCCTTGATGGCGGCGGCGGCGCTGCTGCTGACCCCGGTTCTGAACCCCGAGCGGATCGCGGCCAGCAGCCAGCTTGCCCGGTTCAGCGGCGGCCAGACCGATGTCGAAGCGCTCGAGCTCGCCACTTTCGAGCAGTGGGGGCGGGCCGGGGCGGCGGCGCTGACCCGCTTGCAAGAGCTTTCCCTTGCGCCCGGGCAAGCGGCGCTGGCGCGGCGGCTGGCACAGAGTCGGTCGAGCGAGCCGCTGTTGGCGGTGGCGGCGGAACAGGTGGTGGCGGCGCTGCGCGAGGCCATGCCGCTGCGCCCGGCCATGGCGCAGGCCACCCGTGACCGGCTGATGGCCGCGATTGCGCCCGACGAGCAGCGCGACTGGCTGACTGCTTGTCTTGCCCCGATGGCCGATGGTCGGCCCGGCTGCGTGATGGTGGTTGGCGACTTCTGGCCCGAGCAGAGCGGCGACGAGGCGATCGCCCTGCTGCGCCAGCCCGACGGCTATAACCGCTTCGAGGGGCTGGTGACGGTGGATGGCCAGGTCCAGCGCCGCTCGGTGATTGTGCTGCCCGGCTTTCCGCCGGATGGTGCGCAAGCCGAGGCCATGCTGCAAGCCCTTCAGGGCGATCTTCCCCAGGTTGTGCCCGCGCCGATCAACCAGGTGACGGCGGGTGGCTTCGGGCTGATCATTCTGCCGTAATGTCGCAGATCGGGTTCGGGTTCGGCACTTGTTAACGCCCTTTCGCTACCCTGATGGGAATCGGGGAAGGTGGCGATGCACGGTCTTGTCAACAAGTCGATCCAGTGCTTCGTGCGCGACACTTACGGTGCCGCGACATGGGCGGCGGTGGTGCGCGAGGCGCGGCTGGGGTTCGACAGTTTCGAGCCCATGCTGACCTATGACCCGGCGCTGACAGAAGCGGTGGTGGCTGCCGCCGCGCACCAGCTTCAGCGTTCGCGCGAAACCCTGCTCGAGGATATGGGAACCTATCTGGTCTCGCACCCCAATGTCGAAGCGCTGCGTCGGCTGCTGCGTTTCGGCGGGGTGGGCTTTGTCGATTTTCTGCACTCGCTGGAAGATCTGCCGGGCCGGGCCCGGCTGGCGGTTGCCGATCTCGATCTGCCCGACCTCGAGCTGACCGATACCGGCCCAGACTGCTTTGCCTTGCGCTGCCGGTCGCCGCTGCGGGGGGTGGGGCATGTGATGATGGGGCTGCTGCGCGCCATGGCCGACGACTACGGCGCGCTGGTGCTGCTCGATATTCAGACCGGCAGCGGTGAAGGCGAAGGCGATGTGATCGCGATTCAGGTGCTGGAAACCCGCTTTGCCGAAGGCAGGCGGTTCGATCTTGCGGCGCGGGCGGGTTAGGCCATGGATGGCGCGCCATTTGACTCGACGATCCAGATCAGCACCGACGCCCTTGACCGTCTGATGCCGATGCATGTCTGCCTGTCGGCCAGTGGGCATGTGGTTGCCTGCGGCCCGACCCTGCGCAAGCTGGCCACAGGCACCAGCATGGTCGGTCGGTGGTTCTTCGAGCTCTTTGAAATCCGCCGCCCCGGCGGCATCAGTGACCTTGCCGGGCTGCGCCAGCGGGTGGGCAGTCGGCTGTATCTGGCGCTGCGCGGCCAGCCCTCGCCCGGTTTTCGCGGCATGGCGATGCCCTTGGCCGACGGTCAGGGGCTGCTGCTCAACCTGTCGTTCGGGATCAGCATCATCGACGCGGTGCGCCGCCACGCCCTGACCGACGCCGATTTCGCCGCCACCGACCTTGCGGTTGAACTGCTCTATGTGGTCGAGGCCAAGTCGGCCGTGACCGACGAGCTGCGTCAGCTCAACCTGCGCCTGCACCAGGCCAAGACCGCCGCCGAGCAACAGGCGCTGACCGACACCCTGACCGGCCTGCGCAACCGCCGCGCACTGGACATCGCCCTGACCGAGGCCATCATCTCGGGCACCGCGTTTGGGGTGATGCACATCGACCTCGATTACTTCAAGGCGGTGAATGATACCATGGGCCATGCCGCCGGCGACCATGTGCTGCGCGAGGTTGCCGGCATGCTGTGTGCCGAGACCCGCGTCGGCGACACCGTTGCCCGCGCCGGCGGCGACGAGTTCGTGGTGGTTCTGCCCGGCCTTGCCGATGTGGCCCGGTTGACGGCCATCGCCTGCCGGATCATCGCGGCGCTGAACGAGCCGATCGATTTCGAAGGCCACCCGTGCCGGATTTCCGCCAGCGTCGGCATGACGATCTCGAGCTTTTATGCCGCACCCATCCCCGACCAGATGCTGGCCGACGCCGATCAGGCGCTTTACGCGTGCAAACACGCGGGCCGGGGCCGGGCCTTGATGCACCAGCCGCCGACACCGGCGCGTGTGCCTGCCCTCACCCTCCACATAACCGAGGCTTGAATGGTCCGGGCTCAAGCAAACGCAAGACCACCGTCGCCAAACCGCCGAAGCGTCGGCACCCGGGCAGGCAGGCGCAATCGCCTCAGCGCCGGGTGTTGCGGTCGATCTGCACCCCGGCTTCGGTCACGATCGCGGTCATCGCGATGTCGTGGGGCTGGGGGTAGATGGTGGCGATGCGCGCCGCTTGCGGGCCGATACCGATCACCAGTGGGCGGGGGGCAAGGGCGGCCAGGGTGCGGTCGAAATAGCCGCCACCGTAGCCCAGCCGATACCCGGCATCATCCCAGCCCACCACCGGCGACAGCGCCACTTCGGGGATCAAAAGGTCGGCGTCGGGGGGCGGCACCGGGATGTTCCAGTGGCCGTGCGCCATCGCCATGCCGGGTTGCCAGGCGCGAAACGCCAGCGGAGCGGCCTGCACCTCGACCACCGGCAGCGCCACCCGCGCGCCGCGGGCGTGCAGATCGGCCAGCCAGAAGCGCAGATCGAGTTCCGCCTTGATCGGCCAGTAGCCCGAGATCACCCGCCCTGCGACCGGGCCGAACCGTGCCTCCAGCCACGCATCAAGGTGCCCGGCCACGGCGGTGGCCATGCTGCTGCGGTCCGCGACCGGCACTGCCAGCCGCGCCGCGCGCAAGCGCTGGCGTTCGGCCTTGCGCCAGCGCCCGACATCAAGCGCCTGCTGCGGGTCGGATCCACGCGGATCGAAATAACTGGGGTCCACCTCCCGGGCGTAGCACGGCGGCGAGGCATAGCTGCGTGGGTGATCATCGCGGGTCATCGAAAGCTCGTTTTCTCAGTGGGGTGCCATCTCGAACCGGGGAAACAGCACGTCGTTCTCCAGCCGGATATGGGCGTCGAGATCGTCCAGAAACACCTTCAGCCCGTCGTAGAGTGCGGTCCATGACCGGCAGGCCCCGGTCGGCAGGGTCAGGTTGTTGGTCAACCCGAGGATGCGGGCGATTGTGGCATCGTGGACGTCGTGATCGGCGCGCATCACCGCGATCGGGTTCTCGATCCCCGGCATGCCGCCGCGCCGGATGGCGGGAAACAGGATCAGCTCTTCCTTCTTCATGTGCACCTCCAACTCGCCGATCAGGCGTTCCAGCACGGCACCCAGACCATGCGGCGCATCCGGCCGATCGCCATGCACCCGCTCGACTTTCAGCGCCAGCGCGGCAAGGTCAGGCAGTTGTTCGCGGTGGGTCTGGTGAAAGCGCGTCTCGATGAAGGTGGTCAGGGCGGCGGGGTCGTCCAGCGGGGCATCGGTTGTCATGGCGTTCTCGCTTTCTCACAACTGGGGTGGCAGGTCCGCGCGGCCATAGTGGCTGCGGGCGTCAAGAATGTTCATGTGGATCGAGGCGGCGATCCGTTCGGCCCGTTCAATCACCCAGGCGGCCCCTTCGGGCGGGCAGATTTCATTGGCGGTTTCGCGAAACAGCGCCAGCCAGCGCTCGAAATGTTCGCCCTCGATCGGCAGCGGCAGGTGCTTGGGCATCGGCGCGCCGTGGTAACGCCCGGTCATCAGCGCGACCGAGGACCAGAAATCGACCATCTTTTCCAGATGCGGTCGCCAATCCGTGATCCGTTCGGCAAAGACCGGCCCGAGCAGCGGATCGCTGCGCACGCGGCCATAAAACCCATGTACGAGGCGCTTGAGCATCGCGTCATCAAGCCCGGTGCGCGCCATCAGATCGGCGGTGATCTGCGGGCGGGCGCTGCGGAGGGTGTCGGGGGCGGGCATCGCGGGCGGTCCTTGGACAGGGCTTGATTCAGGCTTTGCATCAGTGATAGACCCAGCTAATAGGTATTGTAAATACCAATTCACGCGGAGGTGCGATGCGTCTGACCTCTTTCACCGATTTCGGCCTGCGCGCGCTGATGCGGATGGCATCGAACCCCGAGCAGGCCTTTTCGACCGCAGCACTGGCCTCCGAGTTCGGCCTTTCGCGCCACCACCTGACCAAGATCATGGCGGCGCTGGCGCAGGCCGGCATCGTGGTCACCCGGCGCGGCGGTGGCGGCGGGGCGATGCTGGCGCGGCCCGCGCGTGAGATCGGGCTGGGCGAGGTGGTGCGGGTGCTTGAGGCCGGGCAGGTGCTGGTGGCGTGCTTTGGCGCGAGCGGCGGGGGGGCGTGCAGCCTGACCGGGTGCTGCCGCCTGAAGGCCCGTCTGCACGCGGCCGAGGCAGCGTTTCTGGCCGATCTCGACCGCGCCACGCTGGCCGATATCGCCTTGCCGGCGCGGGTCTGATCGCGGCCGGTGAGGCTATGGGGTTCCGTCGAGGCGCGCCTGCCAGCTTTCGACCGCGCCACTGGCCAGCCTGCGCTGCGCCAGATCGCGCCAAGATGCCGACAGCCCGGTCAGGGCGGCAAATTCGGCCAAGGTGGCGCGGTCAAGCGGGTCGCGGTAAAGCAGCGCGTGGGCGCGGGGCAGCGGCCAGCCGGGATTGGGCCGGGCGGCCAGCACCAGCGTATCGCCCGCCGCCACCGTGCCCGGCTTTAGCACCCGGAAATACCAGCCGGTGCGACCGCTGGCCTGCACCCGGCGCGCCATGTCGGGGGTGGCAAAGCGGAGGTTGAGTTTCCAGCACGGCTGGCGCGCCTGGCTGATCTGCACCTGCGCGCTGCCCAAGGTGAAGCTGTCGCCAAGGCAGAGATCGGCCTCGCTTACCCCGTCAAGCACCAGATTCTCGCCAAAGCTGCCGTCGGTCAGCGCCGTCGCGCGGTCGGGCAGATCGGCGCGCCAGGCGGCATAGTGGACGCGGGGATAGGCGTGCAGCGCCTTGTCGGGGCCGCCGTGGTGGACGGTATCGCCCTGCACGTCGCCCGCGAGGCCCAGGGGCGTGACCGCAACCCGCCCCGCGACAGGGGTCTTGGCGATGGCACTAAGCTGGCCCTTGGGGCCAAAGGCGCACGGCGTGCCGGTCTGCACCGCCACCACCCGCGCCACCGTCCGGTCAGCCTGCATCGTCGGCCCTTTCTCGCAGCAGAGCCATGATCTCGGCTCCCAGTCGAAGATCGGGGATAGGGCCGAAAATCTGGCCGCGCAAGCCCCCGCGCCGGTCGTAAAGCAGCAGGGTCGGAGTGCCCTGCATGGCATAGGCGCGCATCGTTTCGGGCAGCGGTTCACCCGCCGGGCCGGGCTGATCAATGCCGACCGGAAAAATGATGCGGTATTCGTGCACAAAGGCGCGCAGCGCCAGCGGGGTCATCGCGGCGTGATGCTCGAACACGGTATGCAGCCCGACCACCTGCACCCCCATGGTCGCAAAGGTCTCGTGCACCCGGCCAAGCTGCGGCAGAAGATGCGCCACGCAGCCGGGGCAGAGCATCTGAAAGGCCCCGGCCACCACCACCCGCCCGCGCAAGCCCGCCAGCGTCAGCGGGCCTGCCACGTTCAGCCATTCGGTGATCTGCCAGGCGGGGGCGGTTGCGGTCACTGGTTGACCTTGCCGGGCAGCGACAGGTCGCCCGAGGCAACATCGAACACGTCGGTCACGCAGAGCAGCGGCGCATGGGCGCTGGCGTTGACCCGCAACCCCGCCGTCACGCCGTCGAAACCGGCCGCGTCCAGAGCCGAGGTGTTGGCAAACGGCACCCGCACTTCGACCGTGTCGCCGCTGATCAGTGGCGACCAACCGGGGCTGTCGAGCAGCAACGGCAGACCAGGCCAGGTCAGCGGCAGGCGGGGTTGCACCCCTTCGGGAATGTCGATCACCTTCAGCGCCCCGGCGCCGCAGGCCTCGTCGGGGCCCAGCACCACCCAGTGACTGTGCCACAGATCGCCGTCATTGCCGGGGTTGCCGTCGGCATTTTCATCGAACAGCGGGGTGTCGTCGAAATCGGGATGGGCGGTGACCGCCAGCGCAAGGATGCCTGCCGCCGCCTCGAACCCGACTTCGGCAGGGTCGATCGTGGTCGGCCAAACGTAGGAAAACACCGATGATCCGGCAAGTTGGCCCGAAGGCGTCGGATGCGACGCCCCCGCCGCCCCGGAAACCGCCATGTGAAAGGTGGCCAGCGCCCCCTCGGTGGTGATGCGGGCATGGACGATGTCGAACGGTGCCGGGCTGGCCGCCGCCGGGGCGGTGATACCGCCCGGGCCGTGAGCAAGAGCCGCTGGCGCAAAGGCCGGGGCGGCAAGGCTCAGGGCGACAAGGCCGAGCACTCGGGGTAACAGATTCATGATATGACTCCTATATGTCAAGGTCGTGGACGATGGGCCACCGGCCCGGTGGATGCCGTCGCCCGGTCAGGCGATGGCGGGTTGGTGTTCGGGGCAGTCGAGGCGCAGATGGTGGTCGGCCATTGCGGCCCCGACCAAAGCGCAGAAATGCGGCTTGTCGCTGCCGGGACGGGCATTCTCGCGAAAATGGCGGCAGGTCACGCAAATGCGCTGCGGCGCGATCAGATCGCGCTCCAGCAGGTCGCGGATCATCGTCACCACCTGCGCCAGCAGGGCGCGCTGCGCATCCGGTGCCAGCCCTGCCACCACGGCAGCAAAGCCCGGCACCCGCGCCGCCGTGGCGCTGCCGCCCGCCTGCGTCAGCACCAGCCGCACCGCCCGGCCGTCTTCGGGATCGGCCTTGCGCGCCACCAGCCCCTTGCGCACCAGCGCCGTCACCGCGTCCGAAGCGGTCGGGCCGCGCACCCCGAGATGGGCCGCCACCAGCGCCAGCCGCACCCCTTCGGGCCGCTGCGCCAGCAGCGCCAGGATGTCGGCCTGCGTCGGCGTCAGCCCGGCCGCTTCGGCCGCGCGCCACTCAAGTTGCCGCGCCACCGCCGCAAGCCGCGCCAGACCATCGGCCAGGCGCTGCGGCAGGGGGGCGGTGATGGCGTCGAAATCTTGCATGAAAGGACTCCTATACATAATGCCGCATTTGTCAAGCGGCGCATCACGGCGAATTGCCCGAGGCCAGCCGACAAAATGTCGCGGCGTGAAAACGATGTGTCCCGGTTTCGCTTGACCTTTGTCAAGGCGATTGGCCCGGACCGGCGCTATCACGCGCCCATGTTGCACCGCACCATGCCCCTTGCCCTTTCCGTGCTGCTGGCGCTTGCGCTGGTTGCGGGTGGCATGGTGCGCGGGCTGGCCCAGCCCGGCGCGATGACCTTCACCGCCGGTCTGACCGAGATGGTGATCTGCGCCGATGGGGAAGCGGCTACCGTGCTGGTCGATGCCCAGGGCAATGTCATCGACCCCGATCAGCCCTGCCTTGAGCACCACTGTGACCAGTGCCTGCTGGCCGGGGCGGTGGCGCTGGTGAGCCCCGGCTTCGGGCCCGAGCTGCGCCGCCCGGCGATCCGCCCGGCCCATCCTGAAGCCGTCCTTGTTACCCTGACCCGGCACCCGCTGCGGGCCGTCGCGCGCGGTCCTCCCCTGTTGAAAGTCTGAACTGATGAACTCCGCCAGGGCCACCGGCCCGACCCTTTGCCATAATCCCGTGTGTCAGGCCGCCGCAGGCCTTCACCATCTGCTGCTTGCCCTTGTTGCCGCTGCGGTGCTGGCGCTGTTGCCCGCCGCCCTGCGCGCCGAGGTTTTTCTGCCCCAGTTTCTGACCGAGGTTGCCGCGGGCACGCTGGTGCCGGGGGCCGACGGCTATGGCCCGGTGCGCGGCGATGTGCCGGTCGCCCCGGTGCTGAAGGGCGGGCAGACCATCGGCTGGGCTTTCATCACCAGCGATTTCGTCGGCACCACCGGCTATTCCGGCAAACCGATCCACGTGCTGATGGCGCTTGATCCCGCCGCCCATGTGATCGGCACCAAGCTGGTCAAGCACTCGGAACCGATCGTGCTGATCGGCATTCCGCAGGCCAGGATCGAGGCGGTGCTCAACGCCTACGTCGGGCTTGATCTGGTGGCCGTCGCAAACGGGGCCAGCCATGATCTCAAGATCGTCTCGGGGGCCACCGTGACGGTGATGGTGATCGACGATACGGTGCTGCGCGCCGGGATCAAGGTGGCGCATGTGCTGGGGCTGGGCGGGCTGGCCCCCGAGCTTGACACCCCCACCGGCCCGACCGTCCGGCTTGACCTCGACACCCCGGCCGCCGCCGACTGGATGGCGCTGCTGGGTGACGGCACCCTGCGCCGCCTGTCGCTGGATGTCGGCCAGATCAACGCCACCTTCGCCGCCGATCCCGACCCGCGCGCTGGTGCCCGCGCCCTGACCGAGCCGCCCGACACCATCTTCATCGACATGTATGCGACGCTGGCCAGCATCCCTTCGGTGGGGCGCGTGATGCTGGGCGAACGCGAGGATTCCAACCTGCGCGGCTGGCTGAAAGAGGGCGAGCAGGCGATTCTGGTGGTCGGGCGCGGGCTGTTCTCGTTCAAGGGCTCGGGCTATGTGCGCGGCGGGATTTTTGACCGGATTCAGTTGATTCAGGGCGACCGCTCGGTGCGCTTTCACGACAAGGACCACCGCCGTCTGGGCGCGATCAAAGTGCCCGGCGCGCCCGATCTGGTCGAGATGGACCTGTTCAAGATCCGGGCCGATACCGGCTTTGATCCGGCCCAGCCATGGCGGCTGCAACTGCTGGTCAGCCGCGATGTTGCAGCGCGCGAAAAGGTCTTCACCACCTTCGATCTGGGCTGGCAACCGCCGCCGCAATTCATCGAGACGGTCGCCGCCCCGGTGGTGGTTGCTGCCCCCGCCGCTGCCACCGCAACAGTCGAGGAAGATGCCGCCAAGGCAGCACTCTGGCAGCGCATCTGGCGCGGCAAGGTGGTCGAGATTGCCGCCCTGTCGGTGATGCTGGCAGTGCTGACGGCGGCGTTCTTCTTCCAGGGTTTCCTGACCCGCTCGGCGCGCGTCACCTTCTGGTTCCGGATTGGCTATCTGACGCTCACGCTGTTTTTTCTGGGCTGGTATGCCAACGCGCAGCTTTCCATCGTCAACCTGATGGCGCTGACCGGGGCGCTGATCAACGGGTTCAGTTGGGACACCTTCCTGATGGACCCGATGACCTTCATCCTGTGGTTCTCGGTCGCCGCGTCGCTGTTGCTCTGGGGCCGGGGGGCCTATTGCGGCTGGCTGTGCCCGTTCGGGGCGTTGCAAGAGCTGACCAACCGCATCGCCAAGGCGTTTCACGTGCCGCAATGGACCCTGCCCTGGGGCCTGCACGAACGCCTGTGGGCGGTGAAATACATGATCTTTCTCGGCCTGTTCGGGGTCACCCTGATGTCGATCGACCAAGCCGAGCATCTGGCCGAGGTCGAGCCCTTCAAGACCGCGATCATCCTCAAGTTCGCCCGCGCCTGGCCGTTCACGCTTTATGCGCTGGTGCTGCTGGGGATCGGGCTGTTCGTGGAACGCTTCTACTGCCGTTACCTGTGCCCGCTGGGGGCGGCGCTGGCGATCCCGGCAAGGCTGCGGATTTTCGACTGGCTGCATCGCTATCACGAATGCGGCAGCCCGTGCCAGACCTGCGCCAACGAGTGCCCGGTGCAGGCGATTCACCCGACCGGCGAGATCAGCCCGAACGAGTGCGTCAACTGCATGAATTGTCAGGTTCTTTACCAGTCGAAGACCAAGTGCCCGGTGGTCATCCGCAAACTCAAGCGGCGCGAAGCCGTGTCGGGCAGCATGCCCGGATTGGTGGCCGAAGCGGCCCACGATCCGGCCCTCGCAAACCATCCCAACCTGAAAGGAAAACGTCATGTCTCATGATCACGAAAATTCCGGCATCAGTCGCCGGGGCCTCCTGGGGGCCACGGCGGGCGGGGCCGCGCTGCTTGGCGCGGCCGGCGGATCACGGCTGGCGCTGATCGGCGGGGCCGCCGGGGTCACCACCGCCATCGCCACCACCGCCGCCAACGCCGCCGCCGAAGTGGCGGTGGCCCCCGGCCAGCTTGATGATTACTACGGCTTCTGGTCGGGCGGCCACTCGGGCGAAGTGCGCATCATGGGCGTGCCCTCGATGCGCGAGATGATGCGGATTCCGGTGTTCAACCGCTGCTCGGCCACCGGCTGGGGGATCACCAATGAATCGAGGAAAATCCTGACCGAAGGCCTGCTGCCCGCCACCAGGGAATTCCTCGCCAAGCGCGGGCGCGAAACCTACGAAAATGGCGACGCCCACCACCCGCACATGTCGTTCACCGACGGCACCTATGACGGGCGTTACGTGTTCATCAACGACAAGGCCAACTGCCGGGTCGCGCGCATCCGCTGTGATGTGATGAAAACCGACAAGATCATCGAAATTCCGAACACCACCGACGTGCACGGCATGCGGCCGCAGAAATTTCCGCGCACCGGCTATGTCTTTGCCAACGGCGAACACCTGGTGCCGCTGCCAAACGACGGCTCGGTGCTGGATGAGCCCGAGAAGTATCGCGCGATCTTCACCGCGATCGACGGCGACACCATGGAAATCGCCTGGCAGGTGATCGTCGATGGCAACCTTGATAACTGCGATGCCGACTATCAGGGCAAATACGCGGTCTCAAGCTGCTACAACTCGGAAGCCGGCACCAATATCGCCGAGATGACCGCCAGCGAGATGGACTGGGCGGTGATCTTCAACCTTGCCCGCATCGAGGCCGGCGTCGCCAAGGGCGATTACACCGAGATGAACGGCGTCAAGGTGCTGGATGGCCGCCACGGGTCGGAATACACCCGCTATGTGCCGGTCCCCAACAGCCCGCACGGCTGCAACACCGCACCTGACGGCAAGCACATCGTGATCAACGGCAAGCTGTCGCCGACCTGCACCGTGCTTGACGTGACCAAGTTCGACGCGCTGTTCGAAAGCGACATCGACCCGCGCTCGGCGGTGGTGGCCGAACCCGAACTGGGGCTGGGGCCGCTGCACACCGCCTTTGATGGCGAGGGCAACTGCTACACCACGCTGTTCCTCGACAGCCAGATGGTGAAGTGGAACATCGAGACGGCGATCAGGGCCTTCAACGGCGAGGCGGTCGATCCGATCCTGGCCAAGACCGATGTGATGTATCAACCGGGCCACAACCACACCTCGATGGGCGAAACCAAAGAGGCTGATGGCAAGTGGCTGATATCACTTAACAAGTTCTCGAAAGATCGGTTCATCAACTGCGGCCCGCTGAAGCCCGAGAACGATCAGTTGATGGACATCACGCAAGATGACATGCCGGTCGTGCATGACGGCCCGACCTTCGCCGAGCCGCATGACGCCTGCATCGTGCGGCGCGACATCGTCAACCCGGTCAGCATCTGGAGCCGCGACGACCCGATGTGGGAAGCGGCGCGGGTGCAGGCCGCAGCCGACGGGGTGGTGCTGGAAGAAGGGGCCGACGAGCCGATCCGCGACAAGGACGACCCAAAGAAGGTCCGGGTTTACATGTATTCGTCGGCTCCCGCCTTCAGCCTCGAGAAGTTCACGGTGAAACAGGGCGACGAGGTGACGATCTATGTCACCAACGTCGATGAGGTGGACGATCTGACCCACGGCTTCACCCTGACGCGGCACGGCATCGCGATGGAGATTGCACCGCAGGCCACCGCCTCGGTCACCTTCACCGCCGACCGGCCCGGCGTGAACTGGTATTACTGCCAGTGGTTCTGCCATGCCCTGCACATGGAAATGGCCGGCCGCATGATCGTCGAACCGGCAGGAGCCTGACACCATGCGCCGCCCCCTGATCCTCGCGGTGGTCCTGCTGCTTGCGCCGATGGCACAGGCGGCCGAGATTGCCGTGGCGGCAGGGGGTGGTGCCCTGATCGCAGCCATTGCCGGGGCAGCCCCCGGCGATGTGCTGATCCTGGCACCGGGCCGCCACGCTGGCCCGGTGCTGCTTGACCGCCCCATCACCCTTGACGGGCGCGGCGTGGCGGTGATCGACGGTCATGGGATGGGCAGCGTGATTGCCGTCACCGGAGCCGATATCACCATCCGCGGGCTGGAAATCGTAGGCTCGGGCGACTCGCATCAGACCATCGACAGCGGCGTGCAACTGCGCAAGACGGCGGCGCGGGTGCTGGTCGAGGGCAACCACATTCTCGGCAACCTTTACGGCGTCGATGTGCATGGGGCCCATGACAGCACGGTGCGCGACAACGTGATCGTCGGGCGCACGGATCACCGGATGAACGATCGTGGCAACGGGGTTTACGTCTGGAACGCGCCGGGCACCCTGATCGAGGCCAACGACATCAGTCTTGGCCGCGACGGCATCTTTGCCAACGCCTCGAAGCGCGACATCTTCCGCGGCAACCTGTTCCACAATCTGCGCTTTGCCATTCACTACATGTATACCAACGACAGCGAGATCAGCGGCAACGTCTCGATCGGCAACCATCTGGGCTATGCGCTGATGTATTCCGACCGGCTGGTGGTGCGGGGTAACCTGTCGCTGCGCGACCGCAGCCATGGCATCATGCTGAACTATACCAACAAATCCGATATCAGCGGCAATCTGGTGCGGGGGGGCGCGGAAAAATGCACCTTCATCTACAACGCCAACCACAATCTGATCGTCGGCAACCGCTTTGAGGGCTGCACCATCGGCATCCATTTCACCGCCGGGTCGGAAAAGAACGCGATCACCGGCAACGCCTTCATCGGCAACCAGACGCAAGTCAAATACGTCGGAACCCGCGATGTCGAGTGGAGCTTTCAGGGCCGCGGCAACTACTGGTCGGATCATCCGGCTTTCGATCTCGGCGGTGACGGCATTGCCGACACCCGCTTTCGCCCCAACGATCTGATGGACCACATCCTGTGGTCGCAACCCGCCGCCAGCCTGCTGCTGGGCTCGCCCGCGGTGCAACTGGTGCGCTGGAGCCAGGCCAGTTTTCCCGCGATCCTGCCCGGCGGGGTGGTGGACAGCTTTCCGCTGACCCAAGCCGTTGAGATCGCGGTTCCCGACACCATATCTGCGATGGAGGCCGCCGCCCGGCCGGCTTGGCAGGTGGAAAGGTTAGACGATGCAGAGCTTGACCCTCTCGGCGGTCACTAAGACCTATGACGGCGTGGCCGCCCTGTCCGGGGTCGGCTTCACCGTCGCCCCCGGCGAGCGGGTGGCGCTGCTGGGCCACAATGGCGCGGGCAAATCGACCCTGATGAAGATCATCCTTGGCCTGATTGCCGCCGATTCGGGGCAGATCGAGGTGCTGGGGGCCGCCCCCGGCAGCCATGCCGCCCGCGCCGCCTGCGCCTATCTGCCGGAAAACGTGGCGTTTCATCCCAGCCTGACCGGGCTTGAGATGATCCGCTATTACCTTAGCCTGCGCGGCGAAAAGCCTGCGCTGGCGCCCGCGCTGCTGGCGCGGGTGGGGCTGCTTGATGCAGCCCATCGCCGGATCGGCACCTATTCCAAGGGCATGCGGCAGCGCGTCGGGCTGGCGCAGGCGCTGATCGGCACGCCGCAGCTTTTGGTGCTGGACGAGCCGACCTCGGGGCTGGACCCGGTCTCGCGGCGCGAGTTCTACGCCATTCTTGATGATCTGGCCAAGGCCGGGGCGGCGATCCTGCTGTCGTCGCACGCCCTGACCGAGGTCGAGGCCCGCACCGACCGCATCGTGATACTCTCGAAAGGCGTGATGGTGGCCAACGACACCCTGGCGAGCTTGCGCCGCCGCGCCGGTCTGCCGATCCACTTGCAGGTCACGGCCCGCGCGGGTGCGGCGGATCAGGTGGCGGATCATCTGGCCGGGCAGCGCCGCAACGGGGTGATGGTCGATCTGGTCTGCGCGGCGGGCGACAAGCGGGCGCGGCTGGATCAGATCGTGGGGCTTGGCGCGCTGGTCGAGGATATCGAGATCACCCCGCCCAGTCTGGAAGACATCTACAGCCATTTCTCGAAAGGCGGTGCGGCATGAACCCGATCCTTGCTACCGCCGGTGCCGAATTCCGGATTGCGCTGCGCAACCGCTGGGTCACCATCGCGGTGGTGATGATGGCACTGTTCGCGCTGGTGCTTTCGGCCGCCGGATCGGCCCCGACCGGGGTGCTGGGGGCCGACAAGCTGTCGGTCACGGTGGCCAGCCTGACCTCGCTGGCGGTCTATCTGGTGCCGCTGGTGGCGCTGCTGATGTCGTTCGACGCGATTGCGGGCGAGGTCGAGCGCGGCACCCTGCCGCTGGTGCTGACCTATCCGGTGTCGCGCGGCCAGTTGCTGGCGGGCAAGTTCATCGCCCACCTTGGCATTCTGGCGCTGGCGGTGGCGGTGGGTTACGGCATTGCCGCTGGTGCCGCGATGGCCTTTGATGCCCGCGCGGTGGCGGGGTTGCCCGCGCTGCTGCGGCTCTACTGGACTTCGCTGCTGCTGGGGGCAACATTCCTGGGGATCGGCTATGCGATTTCGGCCTTTGCCCGCCACCCCGGAGCGGCGGCGGGGCTGGTGATCGGGCTGTGGCTGGTGCTGATCGTGCTTTACGATCTGGGGCTGCTGGCGGCGGTGGTGGCCGATGATGGCGGCAGCTTCAGCACGGTGGTGTTCCCCTGGCTCTTGCTGGCCAACCCGGCCGATGCCTTCCGGCTTTACAATCTTGCCGCCAGTCAGGCCACCGCCGCCGCGTCGGGGGTAGGCGGGGCGGCGGCAACGATTCCGCCCATGCAGGCGCTGGTGGTGAGTCTGCTCTGGCCGGTGGTGACCTTCAGCCTCGCCCTGTTCGCGTTTCGCAAGGTGACGCCATGAAACCGACCGCTTTCATCCTGCTGCTGGCCCTTGCCGCCTGTCGCGAAGATGCCGCCGACCTGCCGCTGCCCGTGGCGATGACCGCCGACGCGGTGGGGCACTACTGCCAGATGAACCTGCTCGAACACCCCGGCCCCAAGGCGCAGGTGCATCTGGTGGGGCTGCCCGATCCCTTGTTCTTTTCGCAGGTGCGCGACGCCATCGCCTATCAGCGCATGCCCGAGCAAAGCAATTCCATCGCGGTGATCTACGTCAGCGACATGGGGGCGGCACCGGCTTGGGAAGACCCTGGCGCCGAGAACTGGATCCCTGCCGCCACCGCCTTCTACGTGGTCGGATCGGGCCAGAGCGGCGGCATGGGCGCGCCCGAACTGGTGCCGTTTGCCGATGCCGGTGCGGCGCAGGCCTTTGCCGCCGCGAATGGCGGGCAGGTGGCGGCGCTTGACCAGATCAAAGATGCCGACGTGCTGGCCCCGCTGGCCGACGGGGGTGCGCCGGGGACGGGGGACGCCGCCGATTACCTTGAACGGCTGAAGAAACTGAGTGCAGAGCAGGATAGCTGACATGACCAAACTGACCCGCCGCCGTTTTCTGGCAATCTCCGCCGCCCTGCCGATGGTCGCGGCCCTGCCTGCGAGCGCCGCCCCTGTCACCCGCTGGCAGGGGGTGGCGATGGGGGCGGTGGCCACGCTGCGGCTGGCCCATCCCGACGCCAAGGCGATCGCCGCGCGGGTCTGGGCCGAGATCGACCGGCTTGAGGCGATCTTCAGCCTGCACCGCCCGGACTCGGCGCTGGTGGCGCTGAATGCCGACGGGCGGCTGGACGCCCCGCCGTTCGAGCTGCTCGAATGCCTGGGGTTGTGCGCTGCGGTGCACGCCGCCAGCGCCGGGGCGTTCGATCCGACCATCCAGCCCTTGTGGGCGCTTTATGCCACCAGCCATGCGGCGGGGCACGCCCCCGCAGCATCGGCGATCACCCGCACCCTGCACCAGGTCGGCTGGGCCGGGGTGACATTTGATCCGGGCGCGGTGCGGCTGGCGCGGCCCGGCATGGCGCTTAGCCTCAACGGCGTGGCGCAGGGCTATGTCGCCGACCGGGTGGCGGCGCTACTGGCGGCCGAGGGGCTGACCGACACCCTGATCGACACCGGCGAGTTTCGCGCCCTTGGTGGCAAGCCGGGTGGTGGCGACTGGCCGATCTCGTTGCAGGCGGGCGAGCAGGTGCTGCCCGGCACCGTGGCCCTGCGCGACCGGGCGCTGGCAAGTTCCGCCCCGCGCGGCACGGTGTTCGATGCCGCAGGCCGGGTCGGGCATATCCTTGATCCGCGCACCGGCCTGCCGGCCGCAACCGCTTGGCAACTGGTCAGCATCACCGCCCCGCGCGCGGCCCTGGCCGACGCGCTGAGCACCGCGGCCTGCCTGCTGCCACGGGCCGGGATCACCGCCCTGATGGCGGCTTTCCCTGCCGCCGGGCTGGCCAACCTGACTGAATCCGCCTGACGGACCGGCCATTTTCCGCCGCACCGGCCCGAACTTGACTTATGTCAAGGAAGTCTTTGCGGGCAGCGGGCAGGTCTGGGTCTTCGGATCGGGCCACAGCAGCCTGAAACCTGACGGGATGACCAAAGTGACAACGCCACCAGCCCCTGCCCACCCCTGCGGCAAATGCCCCTTTTTCGCGCACAGCGTCTGGCAACCGGCGCGGATCGGCTGGGTGGAAACGCTCGGACGGTCGCTGACGCGGCGCGATTACCACGCGGGCGAGGTGGTGTTCGAGCAGGGCAGCCCGGCGGCAGGGGTGCACTGCGTCTCACGCGGGATCATCGCGCTGCGCACGGTTGATCGCGCCGGGCAATCGACCCTGCTCGAGCTGGCCCATCCCGGCGAGTTGGTGGGGTTGCGTGCCCATCTGGGCAAGCGCCCGCATCGCACCGAGGCGCGGGCGCTGGTGGCCTCGCGCGTCTGCACGGTGTGGGCGCGCGATGCCGACAGGGTGGTTGGCGGCTCGCCACTGGTGCAGGGGCGCTTGCTGGCGCGCTGCATCGACGCGCTTGATGCCGCGCAAGAGCGCATCGTGGCCGCCACCACCGGCTCGGGGCGCGCCCATCTGGTGCGGTTGCTGTTGCGGCTGCTGGCCGGGCATGAGGCCCTTGAGGGTGGCGCGATCAAGGCCCGCCTGCCGCTGTCGCGCCGCGACATGGCGGCCATGCTGGGGGTGCAGCCCGAAACCATGTCGCGGCTGTTCCGGCGCTTGCAAGAGGACAGTCTGCTGACAATTTCCGGGCGCCACGTGATCGTGCCGTCGCTGGGCGCGCTGGCGGCGGCGGCGGTCTGAACCGGCTCTTGGCTGCGGCGGCGCGCGGTTGTAGGCTTGGGGCGGCGGAAATAAAGCGGTTTGCGCCGAAACTGAACCAGCCGCTCGTCACTCCCTTGCGGTCTTTCCTCGCTGGTGCAAGCGAAGAAAGACCGCAAGGGAGTGATGAGCGGGCACTGGCCGGGGCAGATCAAAGACAAACCGCTCTTGCCACAGGAGAAGCGATGTCTGACCAGTTTGCAGCGCTGCGCGCCATCACCGAAGACCCGACACTCAGCCCGGCCCAGAAGACGCGGGCGCTGGCGC
This sequence comes from uncultured Rhodobacter sp., assembly GCA_964419305.1. GTDB lineage: Bacteria > Pseudomonadota > Alphaproteobacteria > Rhodobacterales > Rhodobacteraceae > CAYQPD01. Next base: position 10,300 of record CAYQPD010000011.1, on the reverse strand, counting down.
TGGCAGCGGAAAATCTGCTGCCCTATCCCGCCCTTGACGCCGACACTACCGCTGCCCTTGCCGCCCGGGTGATCTGCGACATGTTCGAGGGCCACGCCCCCACCCGCCCGCGCTATGTGCTGCCCGACTATCAGGTGGTGCTGACCAAGGGCAGCGACTGGCTGGAACTGCCCGCGCCGCAGACCCTGGACGAGGCGCTGAACACCTTGATGATCGCCTATCACCATGTCCCCTCGATCACCGGGATGCCGGTCTATATCGGGGCGCTCGACAGCCTGCTAAAGCCCTTCTGCGATGGCGTTTCCGACGACGATCTTTACCGCAAGATCAAGCTGTTCTGGCGCTACATCGACCGGGTTCTGCCGGATGCCTTTTTGCACGCCAACATCGGCCCGTCCGACAACCGGGTGGCGCGCACCATTCTGCGGGTGGATGCCGAGCTTAAACAGATCGCCCCCAACCTGACGCTGCTTTATGATCCCGCCGTCAGCACCGACGCGCTGCTGGCGCAGGCGGTCGGCAACATCCTTGCGTGCTGCAAGCCCCACATCGCCAACCATCCGCTGCACCGCGCGGCGTTCGATGCGCGCGGCTACGGCATTGTCAGTTGCTACAACGCGCTGCCGCTGGCGGGCGGGGCCTCGACCCTGACCCGGATCAACCTGCGCGAGGTGGCGCTGCGGTCACGTGACGCCACCCATTTCCTGACCGAAGTGCTGCCGCATTACGCCGAGCTGGCGTTCCGGCTGATGCAGGCGCGGATTGATCATCTTTATGAACGGTCAGGCTTTTTCGACAGTTTTCTGGTGGCCGAGGGCTGGATCGAGCGCGACCGCTTTACCGCGATGTATGGCATCTTCGCGATGGCCGAGGCGGTGAATGTGCTGCAAGACAAGGCCGGGTTGGCCGGGCGCTATGGCGCTGATGCGCAGGCCAATGCGCTTGGGGTGCAGATCAGCCGCGCGCTGGCCGATCTGGTGGCAGTGCGGCCGTTGCGCCATGTCTGGCGCGGCCGGGCCATGCTGCATGCCCAAGCGGGGCTTTCCACCGATACCGGTCTGACGCCGGGGGTGCGCATTCCCTACGGCTTTGAACCGGACCCGGTGGCGCATGTTCAGGCGCTGGCACCGCATCATGCCTTCTACCCGTCGGGGATCAGCGACATCGTGACCCTGGATGAAACCGTGACGGCCAACCCGCAGGCGCTGGTCGATCTGTGCAAGGGGGCGTTTGCCTGCGGCTTTCGCGAGTTCACCGCCAATGTCGCCAGCCGTGATCTGGTGCGGGTGACGGGTTACATGATCCGGCTTTCGGATGTCGCGCGGTTTGAGGCAGGCGAGGGCGCGCGCACCAATACCACCGGCCTGGGGGCCGAGGCGGCACGGATGACGGCGATCCTGGCGCGTGCGCCGCGGGTGCTGGGGCAGGAATTCAATGTCGGCCACGGTCAGTAGGATCCTGCGCTATTCCTGCGTCGATGGTCCGGGCAACCGCCTGGTGGTGTTCCTGCAAGGCTGCAATTTCGCCTGCCCGACCTGCCACAACCCGCACACGCGGGGGGTGTGCAACGATTGCGGCGACTGCATCCCGGCCTGTCCGCGCGGGGCACTGGCGCTGGTGGAGGGTCGCATCGCCTTTGATGCCGCCGCCTGCGACGCTTGCGACGCCTGCCTGCGCGCCTGCCCGATCAGCGCCAACCCGATGGTGCAGCGCCTTGAGGTCGCCGAAATTGTGGCCATTGCCCGCGCCAACCTGCCGTTTCTGTCGGGCATCACCCTGTCGGGGGGCGAGGCGCTGATGCAGCGCAAGTTCGTGCTGGCGTTGTTTGCCGCCCTTGCGGCCGACCCCGATCTGGCGCGGCTGACCCGGTTCATCGACACCAATGGCCATCTTGCCGCGGCGGGGTGGCGCGGGCTGCTGGAAGTGACCGACGGGGTGATGCTCGACATCAAGGCCTTCGATCCCGGCCTGCACCGCACCCTGACCGGGCGCGATAACCGCCTCAGCCTGCGCGCGGGGCGGCTTCTGGCCGAGGCGGGCAAGCTTTTTGAGCTGCGGATGCTGATGATCCCCGGCAAGACCGATACCGTAGGCGAGATCGCCCGCCTGATCGCCTATGTGCGCGGGCTTGGGGCCGAAACAAGGGTTCGGCTGAACGCGTTTCAGCACCACGGAGTGCAGGGCCCGGCTGCGGGCTGGGAAAAGATGACCCGATCCCGGATGGAGCAGGTGGCAGCCACCCTGCGCGCGGCGGGGCTGCGGCAGGTTGTCACGCCGGTGGTCTGGCTTTAGCGATCTGGCAGACTTGGCCGTTGCGGGTTGGCAGAATTCGCGCGGTTTGTTGGTAAATATCAACAAGCGTCATAATACCAAGCATCTGCTGCATTCAGGTAACAAAACCCTCGTGGTGCCTGCGGGCCGCCGTTCTAGAGTGGCGGCAGCAGGATCGAGGGGCGGAAGATGCAGATTTCCCTGATGGTGAATGGCGAACGGCGCGACATCGAAGTCGCCCCCGAGGCCCGGCTCAGCGCCGTTCTGCGCGAGGGGCTGGGGCTGACCGGGCTGAAAGAGGGCTGCCGCGAGGGCGAATGCGGGGCCTGCACCGTGCTGCTGGATGGTCAGGCGGTCAATTCCTGCCTGATCGCCGCCTTTCAGGCCGAGGGGCGGCGGATCGTGACGGTCGAGGGGCTTGACCCCGCGGGTCTGCCACAGGCTTTTGTCGATGCCGGGGCAATCCAGTGCGGCTTTTGCACGCCGGGCATGGTGATGGCCGCCGAGGCGCTGCTGCGCACCGACCCCGCGCCCGCGCCCGACACCATCCGTCACGCGCTGGCCGGCAATATCTGCCGCTGCACCGGCTTTGTGGCGATCGTGCAGGCGGTGGCGCTGGCGGCCGCGCGGCGGCGGGGGGTCGCGGCATGAACCTGCGGGTCGGCATCAACCTGCCCGATCAGGCAGCACTGGCGGCGCTGATGGCGACCGGGCCGCTATCCTTTGTCGCCGGGGGCACCGATGTCATGGTGGCCGGGCGCGGCCTGACCGGGGCGGGGCGGCTGGTCGATCTTTCGCGCGTCGCCGGACTCGCGTTCATCGCCGCCACCGGGGCCGATATCCGCATCGGTGCGGCCACCACGGTGGCGGCGCTCGCTGCCGATCCGGCCCTGCGCGCGCGCCTGCCCGCGCTGGCGCAGGCGGCGGCCCAGTGCGGGTCGGTGCAGATCCGCAACCGCGCCACCATCGGCGGCAACATCGCCAACGCCGCCCCCGCCGCCGATCTGATCCCGGTGCTGCTGGCCGCCGAGGCGCGGCTGCGGCTGGCTCTGCCGGGCGGCGCGCGGGCCGAGGTGGCGCTTGACGGCTTCGCCCTGCCGCCCGGCGCCCTGATTACCGAGGTCATCTTGCCGGGGCCTGCGCTTTTGGGCCGCAGCGCCTTTGCCAAACTGGGGGCGCGGCGCGAGCTGACCATCGCACGGCTCAATCTGGCGCTGCTGGCCGACTATCATCACGGCCGGTTCGGCGCGGTGCGGCTGGTGGCGGGGGCGCTTGGTCCCCGCCCGCGCCGCCTGCCGCGCGCCGAGGCCGCGCTGGCCGGGCAGGTGCTGAAGGCCGCCACCCTGCGCACCTGGCTGGCGGCGCTGACGGCCGAGGTCGAGGCCGCGATTCCCGGCCGCGCCGCGCTGGCCTGGAAGCGCCGCGCCATCGCCGGGGCGGGGCTTGCGGTGGTGGCGGATGTGGCCGGTCTGGCGCTGGATGCACCGCTGTTCGAGGCGGTGGCGGCATGAAGCAGGTTGGGCACCGGGTGGCGTTGCTCGATGGTTTGGCCAAGGCCAGCGGCGGGTTGCGCTTTACCGCTGATCTGCTGTCGGATCCGGCCAACGCCGGGCTGCTGCATGGCGCGCTGGTGTTCAGCCCGCGCGCCCATGCCAAAGTGCTGGCGGTGGATACGGCGGCGGCGCTAATGATGCCGGGGGTGGTGGCGGTTTACTGGCACGCCAACACCCCGGCCAACCGCTACAACAGCGCGATCTGGCGCGTCGGGCAAGCGGCTCCGTGCGACGAGGTGATGCTGGCCGCCACCGTCTGCCATGTCGGCGACCGGGTGGCGCTGGTGCTGGCCGACAGCGCAGCGCAGGCGCGGGCGGCGGCGGCGCAGGTCAGGGTCAGCTACGCCGATCTGCCACCGGTTCTGGACATGGCCGCGCAGGACGCGCCGCAGGTGGCCGAAGCAAGCTTTGAGCACGGCGATATTGACGCGGGCTTTGCCGCGGCCGCGGTGGTGGTCGAGACCCACGTCACCACCCCGCGCAGCGCCCATGCCGCGATCGAGCCGCACATCTGCCTTGCCCGCCCCGAACCGGGCGGGCGGGTGCTGATCCTTTCGCCGTGCCAGAGCGTGTTCGCGGTGCAGGCGGTGGTGGCGCAGGCGCTGGACCTGCCACCTGACCGGATCCGGGTGCAGAAAACCGCAATCGGCGGCTCCTTTGGCGGCAAGGCCGAGCCGATCCTTGATCCGCTCTGCGCCTTTGCCGCCCTGGCGCTGAACCGCCCGGTGACAATTTGCCTTGATCGGCGTGAGGTGTTCACCGCCACCCGTTCCCGCGCCGCGATGCAGGGCCGGATGCGGGTCGGGCTGGCCGCCGATGGGCAGATCGTGGCGCGCGACACCGAGGTGGTGGTCGATGTGGGTGCCTATGTCACCGGCGGGCACCACCTGCCGGGCTCGATGCTGCAACGGCTGGGGCGGCTTTATGAGGTCGGGGCCGAGCGTTACCTTGGCCGCGCCGTGACCACCAACACCCTGCCCGGCGGCGCGTTCCGCGGCTATGGCTCGCCCCAGATCCACGCCCTGGCCGAGATTGCGCTGGATCGCGCGGCGGGGCAGTTGGGGCTGGACCCGGTGGCGGTGCGGCTGCGCAACATCGTGGCACCGGGCGCGAATGAGCCGTGGCAGGGGATGGCGCTTGGCAACGCGCAGGGGGCGGCGTGCCTGGTGCGTGGGGCGCAGGCGTTCGACTGGGTCGCGCGCTGGCGCGCCCCAGCGGGGCGCGGGCGCTGGCGCAGCGGTGTGGGGATGGCCTGCGCCACCCATATCAACGGCTGTTTCCCGGGCGAGGACGAGTCCACCACCGCCACGCTGCGGCTGCTGCCGGACGGGCGGGCGGCACTGATCTGCGCCCTGCACGATCTGGGCTGCGGCTCGGATACCACCATGGCGCAGATTGCCGCCGAGATGCTGGGGTTGGCGGCGGCAGCGATCGTGATCAGCCCCGCCGACAGCGCCACCTGCGCCTATGACCTTGGCACCCGCGCCAGTCGGCTGACCTATATCTGCGGCGAGGCGGTGCGCCGCGCCGGGGCGGCGCTGGCGCAGGCGATCACCGCAGCGGCTGGGCTGGAACTGAACGCCGCCCCTGCCGGACTGGTGCTGGCGGGCGGGCAGGTGGTGGCCCCCGGTGGCGCGGCGCTGACGCTGGCAGGGCTTGCGGCCCGGCTGGCCGCGCGCGGGGCGGCGCTGCCCGAAGCCACCGAAACCTATAATGCTACCGCCAATCCCAGCTCATATGCCGCGCATTTTGCCGCCGTCGAGGTCGATACCCTGACCGGGGTGGTGCGGGTGACCGACTATCTGGCCGCCCACGATCTGGGGCGCGCCATCAACCCGATGCTGGTCGAGGGTCAGATCTGCGGCGGCATCCAGATCGGCTTGGGTTACGCGCTGCTGGAAGATGTCGCGGTTGATCCCGCCAGTGGCCGGGTGCGCGGCGACAGCTTTGCCCGCTACACCCTGGCGAACGCCCCCGAGATGCCCCCGATCCGGGTGCTGCTGGTCGAGGAGGGCGAGCCGACCGGGCCGTTCGGGGCCAAGGCGGTGGGCGAGATCGCGACCGTGCCGGTAGCCCCGGCGATCGTCAATGCGGTGAACCACGCGCTGGCCAGCGCGCTTGGCGATCTGCCGCTGACCCCCGCGCGGGTGCTGGCGGCGCTGCCCGAGCCTGCCTGGCTTACCGCGGCAAGCTGACCGTCGGCAGGCCTTGCGGCGGCCGCGACGGGCTTCTATGCCGACGCGCGGGCAAATTGCCCTGGAGAGGTTCGATGGGGTCGTTCTGGCTTGGCGCGCACCGCCCGTTCTTCGTGTTGTCGGCGCTTTGGGCGCTGCTGGCCGGGCTGGGCTGGCTGGCGGGGTTGCGCGAAATTGGCGGGGCCGACTATGGCAACCTGGCCGCGCTGCATGCGCCGCTGTTGATCCTGGGCTTTGGTGGGGCGGCCTCGGCCGGGTTTCTGCTGACCTCGCTGCCGGGCTGGACCAAGGGCGCGCCGGTGCAGGGCGGGGTGCTGGTGGCGCTGGTGCTGGCCTGGCTGCTGGGGCAGGCGGTGATCGCCCGGCAGGTGGGCCTCGGAGCGGGTGCCGGTCTGCCGGGGCTGCTGGCGGTGGCGCTGTTTCCGCTGGGTCTGGCGGCGGTGATGGCGTGGGCGATTGTGGTGGGGCGGGCGTGGCGGCGGCTGTTCGCGCTGGCGGTGCCGGGCGGGCTTGGCGGCGTGGCGCTGGCTTATGTCGGCTGGCCGCAGGGCGTGGCGGCGGCGCTGGCGGCGCATCCGAGCGCGCCGGTGCTGCTTTACGTGATGCTGATTTCGGTGGTCGGCGGGCGGGCGATCATCGGCTTTGGGCGCAATTTCCTGGCGCGCAGCGGGCGGGCGGCGGTCAAGGTTGCGGCGGGGTGGGAAGAGCCGCTTGCGCTGGCCGTGCTGGCCGGTGGCATGGCGGTCTATCTGGCCTCGGATGGCGGCGCGGGTGCACTTGGGCTGGGGCTGGCGGCGGGGTCGCAACTGTTCCGGCTGCGGCGCTGGCTGGCAAGCCCGATCTGGCGCGAGCCGCTGGTGGCGGTGCTGCTGGCGGGGTTCCTGTGGCTGCCTGCGGGGCTGGTGGCGCTGGCGCTGGCGCGGCTGCAAGTCGGCCCGCTGGCCAGTGCCGATGCCCTGCACGCCCTTAGCATGGGGATGATGGGCGGGATGATCGCGGCGATGGCCGGGCGGGCGGCGGCGCGGCGCGTCAATGGCGCGCTGGTGGCGCGGCGCGGGCTGATCGTGGCTTGCACCCTGATCTGGCTGGCGGCTGTGGTGCGGCTGACGGCGGCGCTGTGGCCGAGCGGGGCGCTGGCGGGGATGGAGATCGCGGCGGTGCTGTGGCTGGCGGGCTGGGGAGGCTGGCTGCTGGCCTACGCCCCCGCGCTGCGCGGCCCGGTGCTGCGCCCGGTGTTAAGCGGCAGGCGCGCCACCCCTGCCGCACCCGGAAACAGGTGACAGCGCCAGGCAATGGCGCGAGGCATGGTCGCTTGAACATTGACCCAGCGGAGGCCACGGCCATGAGCTTGCTTGATACCAGGATTGCCGAGCTGCTGTCGGAGTCCGACGCGCATCTGCTGCGCGCCTCGCAGCCGCACGGGCTGGCCGGGCTGATAAGTGCCATGCTGCAAGGGCGGCTGCGCCGGTTTGTGCTGATCGTCGGCGCGTTGCAACTGGTGCTGGCGGTGGTGGCAATCTGGGCGGCGATCCGCTGCATTGGTGCCAGCGACGCGCTGGTGGCGGCGAAAGCGGGGGCGCTGGCGGTGGGCGCAGGGCTTGCCGCGCGGCACCTGCTGACCAGTTTTGTGCCGCACCTGCAAGCCGAGCGCCTGATCCGGCGGTTGAAGCGGGTTGAGATATTGCTCGCCGCGCCTGAGGCTGGTTAAACCTTGATGGGCAAGGCGTTTCTTGCCTTCTTTCCGTGCCGGATTCGGCTAGGGCGGGTTGCGAAAAATCCGAACCCGTCGCTCGTCACTCCCTTGCGGTCTTTCCTCGCTGGCGCAAGCGAAGAACGACCGCAAGGGAGTGATGAGCGGGCATTGGCTGAGCCAAATCAAAGGCAAACCACTATTGGGCCAAGTCCGGCAGGGAAAAAGCCGGGAACGCCGCCTCGATCAAGGGTCATCCTGCGCGGCGGCGGGGCTCAGGCGCGGTCGGGGCGGGGCGGCGCAGCCGGACCCCAGGCCCGCGCCACCGGCGCGGCCAGGTGCAACAGATCGACCGCCCGGGCGGCGATCTGATCCACCACCTCGGCCAGCGAGGCGGGCCGCAGATAGAAGGCGGGCACCGGCGGGGCGATGATGGCACCCATCTCGGTGGCCTGGGTCATGGCGCGCAGGTGGGCCAGGGTCAGCGGGGCCTCGCGCGCCAGCAGCACCAGCGCGCGGCGTTCCTTGAGCTGCACCGAGGCCGCGCGGGTCAGCAGGTTGTCGTCCAGCCCAAGGGCGATTGCCGCGAGGCTGCGCATCGAGCACGGGGCGACGATCATCCCCGTCACCGGACACGAGCCCGAGGCGATGGCCGCGCCGACGTCGCCGATCGGGTGCACGGTGGTGGCAAGGGCGCGCAACTCGGCCAGCGCGCCCGGCCCGACCTCGGCCGCAAGGGTGCGCTCGGCGGCGGCGCTGACCACCAGATCGAGCGCCGCCCCCAGGGCGCGCAGATGGCGGGCGCAGGCCAGCGCCAGCGCGGCCCCGGACGCCCCCGAAACCCCCAGCACCACCCTCATCGCAGCCCTCCGATCCGCGCCAGCAACGCCTCGGCAAAAGCCTCGGCCTCGGGGCTTTGCGCCATCACCCGGCCCCAGTCACGGCTCGACTCGGGCCCGATCTTGGTGGTGGCGTCAATCCCGATCTTGCCGGCCAGTCCCGGCTCGGGCGAGGCGAAATCGAGATAATCCATCGGGGTGCGCTCCAGCATCATGACATCGCGCGACGGGTCCATCCGGGTCGCCAGCGCCCAGGCGATATCGTCCCAGTTGCGCGGGTTGAGGTCATCATCGACCACGATCACCATCTTGGTGTAGCTGAACTGCGCCAGCATCCCCCACAGCGCCAGCATCACTCGCCGCGCCTGGCCGGGATAACGCTTGTCGATGCTGACCACCGCGATGCGGTAGGAACAGGCGGCGGGCGGCAGCCACAGATCGACAAGCTCGGGGATCTGCTGGCGCATCAGCGGCAGCGCCAGATCGTTGAACACTTCGGCGATGATCGAAGGCTCGTCGGGCGGGCGGCCGGTATAGGTTGAAAGGTAAAGCGGGTCGCGGCGGTGGGTGATGGCGGTCAGGTGCATCACCGGGAACGGCTCGACCGAATTGTAATAGCCGGTGTGATCGCCGAACGGGCCTTCGGGCGCGGTCTCGACCGGATCGACCCAGCCTTCCAGCACGATCTCGGCCAGCGCAGGCACCATCAGGGGCACGGTTCGGGCGGCGACCAGCTCGGTGCGGGTGCCGCGCAGCACGCCGGAAAAGCCGATCTCCGATACGGTTTCCGGCAGCGGCAGGGCGGCGGCCAGCAGCAGCGCGGGGTCGGCCCCCAGCACCACCGCCACCGGCATCCTTGCCCCCTTGGCCTGCCAACTGCGGTGATGCGCCGCCCCGCCGCGATGCGCCAGCCAGCGCAGGATCAGCCGATCCGGCCCCAGCACCTGGGCGCGGTAAACCCCGGCGTTGTAGGTGCTGACGGCATCGGCGGCGCTGCCTTCGGGCCGGGTCAGCACCACCGGCCAGGTCAGCAGCGGCCCGACATCGCCCGGCCAGGCGGTCTGCACCGGCAGCCGGGTCAGATCGAGGTCAGCACCTTGCAGCACGACCTCTTGCACCGGCGCACTACGGCGCAGCCTGGGCCTTGTGGCAAGGGCCGCGCGCAGCATCGGCCAGCGTGACAGCGCGTCGCGCATGCCCTCGACCGGGGCGGGGGCGCGCAGGGCGGCCAGAAACTCGCCCAGCTCGCCGACCCGATCAAGCGGCAACCCCAGCCCGGCGGCCACCCGGGCGGTGGTGCCGAACAGATTGGTGATCACCGGCATGGCGGCGCGCGAGCCATCCGCCAGCACCGGGTGATCAAAGCGCAGCACCGGCCCACCTGCGCGCAGCACCTGGGCATGCACCGCCGTCATCTGGTGGCGCACCGACACCGGCTCGGCTATCGCCAGCAGATCACCCGCGCTTTCAGCCCAGGTCAGGAAGGCGCGCAGATCAGGAAAGGCGGGCAGGGTGCGGATGATCGGCTCCTTTTGGTTCAGGGCCAGCCCTAGCAGGTCGAAAGCGGGGCGGACTTGATATGTATCAAGTCACGGGCGCGCGCGGTTTGCTAGGTGATTTGCAGGCGGGCCAACGCGCCGCCCGGTGCAGAAGGAAGATCAGTGCATAATCAGAACTCGGCGATCCCGAAACTGCCGCGCCTTGCCGGGGCGGCCCTGCGCCCGTTGCCGCTGGCACCGCTGTCGCTGGCGC
>CAYQPD010000010.1:0-36643 GCA_964419305.1 uncultured Rhodobacter sp. | reverse complement strand
CCTCCCCCATCCCCTCCCACAAGGGGAGGGGCGCGCCAGCACGGCGACCGGGTGCTGCGCGGCGCCCTCCCCCTTGTGGGGAGGGTTGGGGTGGGGGGCGATCTGGCCGTGGGCCCGCTGGGCGAGACCGTGCCGAAACAGCGGGCAAACCACCTCCGCCCCCTATACGCCCGCCACGGCTTGCTGCTATAGAATGGCAACAGTTGCAAAATGCCTGAGGATAACATGGCGTCTGACGAGCCTGATATTGATCTCGATGCCATCGAGCGCCGGATGGACGGCGCGCTGCACGCGCTGCGCACCGAATTTGCCAGCCTGCGCACCGGGCGGGCTTCGGCTTCGATCCTCGAGCCGATCCAGGTCGATGCTTACGGCCAGATGACCCCGATCAACCAGCTTGGCACGGTCAACGTGCCCGAGCCGCGGATGGTGGTGATCAACGTCTGGGACAAGGCGATGATCATCAAGGTGGAACGCGCGATCCGTGATTCCGGCATCGGCATCAACCCGGTGGTGGACGGGCCTTTGATCCGCTTGCCGATCCCCGAGTTGAACGAGGAACGCCGCGCCCAGCTCAGCAAGGTCGCGGGCCAGTATGCCGAACAGGCCAAGGTCGCGATCCGCAACGTGCGCCGTGACGGGATGGACCAGATCAAGAAAGCCAAGGCCGCAGGGATGGCCGAGGACGACCAGAAGATGTGGTCGGAAGAAGTGCAGGATCTGTGCGACAAGGCGATTGCGGCGGTGGATCGCACCCTGGAACACAAGCAGCAGGAAATCATGCAGGTCTGATCCGAGTGCGCTTTGCAGAGGGGCAAAAATTGGCGGCCAGAAACGCGCAAGATTCAGGCAAGCCCCAGCGGCTGGCCGATCACGTGGCCATCATCATGGATGGCAACGGGCGTTGGGCCACCAATCGCGGCTGGCCCCGGCTGGTCGGGCACCGCAAGGGCGCCGAGCGGGTGAAGGAGATCGTGCGCTGCGCCCCTGATCTCGGGATCACCTGGCTGACGATCTATGCCTTTTCGACCGAGAACTGGAAGCGCTCGACCGAGGAAGTGCTGGGGCTGATGTCGATCTTTGCGCGCTACATCCAGCGCGAGGCCGACCGGCTGGCCGCCGAGGGCGTGCGGATGCGCTTCATCGGCGACCGCGCCCGGCTGGACCCCAAGCTGCAACGCCTGATGGCCGGGATCGAGGCGCGCACCGCCCCCGGTTCGCGTCTGAACCTGACAGTGGCGATCAACTATGGCGGGCGCGACGAACTGGTGCGGGCGGCGGCGCAGATTGCGCGCGACGTGGCAGAGGGGCGGCTGGCCCCCGGCGAGGTCAACGAGGCGGCAATCACCGCCCGGCTCGATACCGCCGGGCTGCCCGACCCCGATCTGGTGATCCGCACCTCGGGCGAGACCCGGACCTCGAACTTTCTGCCGTGGCAATCGGCCTATGCCGAGTATGAATTCACCCCCACCTTGTGGCCCGATTTCACGCCCGAAGAACTGGCCCGCATCGTGGGGCGCTTTGGTCAGCGCCAGCGGCTGTTCGGCGGGGTGCGCAGCGCATGAGGCCGACCCCCAATCCCGATCGCTGGGCCGACCTGCGGCCGCGGGTGATCTCGGCGGTGGTGATGGTCGCGGTGGGGGTGGTGGCGATCTGGGCGGGCGGAGCGGTGTTTGCCGCGCTGGTGACGATCTGCTGCGGGCTGATGATCTGGGAGCTGACCCGGATGACCCACGCCACCGGGGCTGACATCGCGCTGCCGCTGGGGTTGGCGGCGGGGCTGTGCCTGGCGCTGGTGCTGGCATTCGAGGCTCGCTGGCTGGTGCTGCTGCTGGCGCTGCCTGCGCTGATCGGGGCGGCATGGCCGCGTCGGATCAGGGTGGTGTTTGCGGGCTACGCGCTGCTGGTGATGCTGACCGGCTTCGGGCTGGTCCAGTTGCGCAATGGGTCGGGGCTGGCGGTGATCGTGTGGCTGGTGGCGGTGGTGGCGGCCTCTGATCTGGCGGGCTATTTCGCCGGGCGCACCTTGGGCGGGCCGAAGTTCTGGCCGGCCATCAGCCCCAAGAAAACCTGGTCGGGCACGGTGGCGGGCTGGCTTGGCGCGGCGCTGGTGGGGCTGGGCTTCGTGCTGGCGGGACAGGGTGGCTGGGGGCTGGTGGTGCTGTCGCCGCTGGTGGCGCTGGCCGGGCAGATGGGCGACATCGTGGAAAGCGGGATCAAGCGCCGGGTCGGGGTCAAGGACAGCTCGGGTCTGATCCCCGGTCATGGCGGCCTGATGGACCGCTTTGATGCGCTGGCCGGGGCAGCGGTGATCATCTATTTCGTGTCGCTGGTGGTGGCGCTGCCGATCGGGGGCCCGTGACCGATGCGCAGCATTTCGGTGTTCGGGGCCACCGGATCAATTGGTGAGTCGACCTTTGATCTGGTGATGCGGCAAGGCGGGGCGGCGGCGTTTCACACCGTGGCCCTGACCGGCGGGCGCAATGTGGCGCGGCTGGCCGAGATGGCACGCGCCTTGCGGGCCGAGCTGGCGGTGACGGCTTATGACGCCTGTCTGCCCGAGCTGCGCGCCGCACTGGCGGGCAGCGGGATTGCGGCGGCTTCGGGCGCTTCGGCGATTGCCGAGGCCGCCGACCGGCCCGCCGACTGGGTGATGTCGGCGATCGTGGGCGCGGCGGGGCTGGTGCCGGGCTTGCGCGCGCTGGCCCACGGGCGCACCCTGGCGCTGGCCAACAAGGAAAGCCTGGTGACGGCGGGGCCGCTGCTGATGGCCGCCGCCAAGTGCCACCGGGCCACCATCCTGCCGGTGGACAGTGAACATTCGGCCCTGTTTCAGGCCTTGGTGGGCGAGGACCCTGCTGCGGTCGAGCGCGTGATCATCACCGCCAGCGGCGGGCCGTTTCGCGACTGGAGTGCGGCGCAGATCGCCGGGGCCACCCTGGCGCAGGCGGTGGCGCACCCGAACTGGGCGATGGGGCAGCGGATCTCGATTGATTCCGCCTCGATGTTCAACAAGGCGCTGGAGCTGATCGAGGCGCGCGAATATTTCGGCTTTGCCCCCGCGCAGATCGAGGTGCTGGTGCATCCGCAAAGCATCGTTCACGCCATGGTCGGGTTTTGCGATGGCGGCATCATGGCCCACCTTGGCCCGGCCGACATGCGCCACGCCATCGGTTACGCGCTGAACTGGCCCGCGCGCGGGGCGGTGCCGGTGGCGCGGCTCGATTTCGTGGCGCTGGCTACACTGAGCTTTCGCGCCCCCGACGAGGCGTTGTTTCCGGCGCTGCGGCTGGCGCGCGAGGTGATGGCGATGGGCGGGCTGGCGGGGGCCGCGTTCAATGCCGCCAAGGAGGTGGCACTGGATCACTTCATCGCCGGCGGCATCGGCTTTGCCGCCATGGCGGGGGTGGTGGAAGACACCATCGCCCGACTTTTGCGCGGCAATTGCCTTGGAAATGCCCCGACGGGGCTTGAGGATGTGCTGGCAGTGGACCATCTCGCAAGGATCGAGGCGGGCGAAGTGGTGCGCGCCCGTCAAACGTGAACAACAAGAACAGGTGAGCAGTTGGATATTCTAGGTCTGATTCCGAGTTTCGGCAATTTTGCCTGGACGGTGATTGCCTTTGTGGCGGCGCTGTTGATCATCGTGGCGGTGCATGAATACGGCCATTACATCGTCGGGCGCTGGTCGGGCATTCATTCCGAGGTGTTCTCGCTTGGCTTCGGGCCGGTGCTGGCCTCGCGGGTGGACAAGCGCGGCACCCGCTGGCAAGTGGCGGCGCTGCCGTTCGGCGGCTATGTCAAGTTTCTCGGCGATGCCAATGCGGCCTCGGGCAAGGATGGCGAGGCGATTGCGGCCCTCAGTGCTGCCGAGCGTCGCCATACCATGCACGGTGCGCCGCTCTGGGCGCGGGCGGTGACGGTGGCGGCCGGCCCGATGGCCAATTTCATCTTTTCGGTCGTGGTGTTTGCCGGGTTCTTCATGGTCAGCGGCATTGCCACCGATCAGCCGGTGGTGGGCCACCTGAAGCCCACCCCGTTTGCCACGCCGTCGCTGCTGCCCGGCGACCGGATCGTGGCGGTGAACGGCAGCGCAACGCCTGATCTTGATAGTTTTGTCAGCGTGGTTGACGCGCTGGCCCCCGCCTCTTCCGCCGAATACCGGGTGATGCGGGCCGGAACCGAGACCGTGGTGCAGGGCCCCTTTCCTTTCCCGCCGGTGGTCGATGCGGTGCAGCCGCAGTCGGCGGCGATGGACGCGGGCCTGCGGGCGGGGGATGTGGTGGTGAGCATCGCAGGCCAGCCGGTCACGGCCTTTGCCCAGATGCGCGAGATCGTCGGTGCCTCGGACGGCAAGCCGCTGGCGCTGGCGGTATGGCGGGCGGGATCGACCCTTGATGTCACGCTGACCCCGCGCCGGATGGATCTGCCGACCGCCGAGGGCGGGTTCGAGACGCGCTGGCTGATCGGGCTGTCGGGCGGGCTGGTGTTCGTGCCCGAAACCCGCACCCCGGGGCCGATCGAGGCCACCAGGCTGGGGGCGCAGCAAAGCTATGCCATTGTGAAAACCAGCCTTTCCGGGCTGAGCTACATGGTGCGCGGGGCGATCAGTGCCTGCAACCTGCGCGGCCCGATCGGGATCGCCGAAAGCTCGGGCGCGGCGGCGGCGCAGGGGGCGGCCAGCTTTGTGTGGTTTCTGGCGTTGCTGTCAACTGCGGTCGGGCTGATGAACCTGTTTCCGATCCCGGTGCTGGATGGCGGCCATCTGGTGTTCCACGCCTGGGAGGCGGTCACCGGCAAGCCGCCCTCGGACAGCGCGCTGCGCATCCTGATGACCACCGGGCTGGTGCTGTTGCTGGGGCTGATGGGGTTTGCCCTCTCAAACGATCTGCTCTGCCCGTAACCGCCTTGATGCTGCCACATTCGATCAAACTGATGCCACATTCGCACCCTACACCGCTGGCATGAGGCAATCGGACAGGTGCAATCATGCAAACCATGGTGAACAGTTATCGCGGGCTTTCGCTGCTGGTCGATCTCAACTGGGATCGCATTTTCAGCGTCGGCACGATCGTGGTCGGCCTGTTGGCCGGGGCGTTTCTGGGCAGCGCGTTGACGGTGCAGTGACGCGCCTATCTGCCTGATCGGCGCGCCGGGCCAAAGCCCGTGCCGCGCCTTTTGACAAGCCCCCGCATTCCCGCTAGTCAGGTCCGGTGACGGGATTCTGGGCGGGGCGACAAGATGGATCAGGCGAGCGGTGCTTTGGGCGCACGCGGCACGGCGGCGGTGCGGCTTTGCCGGACTGCAACGCTGTCGTTCTTTCTTGCCACTTCAAGTATTTACGGGCCATTCTCGGCGCAGGCCCAGGGCCAGAGCTACAGTTTTTCCAGCGTCATCGTCGAAGGCAACATCCACGTTGATGCCGCCTCGATCATGCGCTTTGCGGGAATCGGTCGCGGCCAGACGGTCAGCGCCGGCGAGTTGAACGACGCCTATCAGCGGGTGGTCAATTCCGGTCTGTTCGAGACTGTGGCGATCGAGCCGCAGGGCGGCACGCTGGTGATCCGGGTCAGCGAATACCCGGTGATCAACGTGATCAACTTCGAGGGCAACAAGATGCTCAAGGATGAAGACCTGGCCAAGGTCATCACCTCGCAGTCGCGCCGGGTCTATTCGCCGTCACAGGTCGAGGCCGATGCCGCCGCCATTGCCGAAGGCTACCGTTCGGCGGGGCGGATCGCGGCCACCGTCACGCCGCGGCTGATCCGCCTGTCCGACAACCGGGTCGATCTGGCGTTCGAAATCACCGAGGGCAAGGTGACCGAGATCGAGCGGCTGTCGTTTGTCGGCAACCGCGCCTTTTCCGACCGGCGGCTGCGGCAGGTTCTGAGCACCAAGCAGGCGGGTCTGCTGCGCACCTTCATCAAGCGCGATACCTTCGTTGCCGACCGGCTGGAATTCGACAAGCAGTTGCTGCGCGATTTCTACCTGTCGCGCGGCTATGTCGATTTTCAGGTGCAGGATGCCACCGGCGAAATCGCGCGCGAACGCGACGCGTTCTTCGTGACCTTCACGGTGCAGGAAGGCCAGAGCTTCCGGTTCGGCAAGATCACCGCCGTCAGTGAATTGCCCGAGGTTGATGTGACCGAATTCGAGGCCCTGCTGCGGATCCGCTCGGGTGTGACCTATAACCCTTCGGTGGTGGACAACAACATTGCGCGGCTGGAAAATCTGGCGCTGCGCAAGGGCCTGACCTTTGTCACCGTGGTGCCGCGCGTCACCCGCAACGAGCGCGACCAGACGCTGGATATCGAATTTGCCCTGACGCGGGGCGAGAAGGTCTTTGTCGAACGGATCGACATCCAGGGCAATACCACGACCCTTGATCAGGTGGTGCGGCGTCAGTTCCGCAGCGTCGAGGGCGATCCCTTCAACCCGCGCGAAATCCGTCAGGCGGCCGAGCGCATCCGCGCCCTGGGTTTCTTTTCCGATGCCAAGGTCGATGCCAAGCCGGGCACCGCCCCGGATCAGGTGATCGTCGGTGCCGATGTCGTCGAAAAGCCGACCGGCTCGCTCAATTTCGGGGCTACCTACGGGGTGTCAAGCGGGATTGGCTTTACCATCGGTCTGACGGAAAGCAACTTTCTCGGGCGCGGCCAGTCGATCGGGGTCAATGTCGCGACCGGGACGGACAATGTGAACTCGTCGATCAGCTTTGTCGAGCCGGCCTTTCTGGGGCGTGATCTCACCTTCAGTTTCAGCACCTATTACAACACCACCGACAATCAGAATTCTGCCTATGGCACGCTGGCCTGGGGCATCAACCCGGCCATTTCGTTTCCGATCAGCGAAAACGGTCGGCTGGAACTGCGCTACCGGCTGGGCGAAAGCAAGCTCAGGAATGTCGATACCGGCACGGTGGACGATCCCGCGACCCCCGAAGATGAAACCAGCAATGGCTCGTCGATCATCCTTCAGGCCGAGCAGGCGATGGGCCCGCTGATGTCCAGCGCGGTTGGCTACAGCTACAGCTATGACACCCGCACCAACGGGCTGAACCCCAGGGGCGGGGTGCTGCTGCGCTTCAGCCAGGATTTCGCGGGCCTTGGCGGCGATATCCAGTCGGTGACTTCGAGCGGGCTGGCGCTGGCCGAGACCCGGATCATGAAAGAGGAAGTCACCTTGCGGGCGGTGCTGGAAGGCGGTGTCCTGAACAGCCTGAACGGCGACGTCAGCCGGGTGACCGAGCGCTTTTTTGCCAATGGCAAGATTCGCGGTTTCGAGCCCAACGGCCTTGGTCCGCGCGATCTGGGGGCCGACAACCGCGATGCGCTGGGTGGCAACATCTATGCGGTGGCGCGTCTGGAATCCGAATTTCCGCTGGGTTTGCCCGAAGAATACGGCATTTCGGGCGGGTTGTTCCTCGACGCTGGATCGGTCTGGAGTCTGGATGATGCGGCAGGCACGGGTGGCCCGGTGGATGACAGTTTTCATTTGCGCTCGTCGGTCGGGTTTTCGGTATTCTGGACCACTCCGATCGGGCCGTTGCGGTTCAACTTCTCGCGGGCGCTGAACAAGCAACCCTACGACCGCGAACAGACCTTCGATTTTACCGTATCGACGTCGTTCTGATGCGGCGCGGGGCCGTCTTTGCCGTGGCCCTTGCGTCGCTTGCGTGGTCAGGACTGGCAGGCGCGCAGGTGCCTGAAGCGCCAAGCCCGGTGGTGACGGTGACCCAGGACCGGCTGTTTTCCGGCACTCTTTATGGTCAGGCGGTGCAGGCCCGGGCGGATGCCGCGAGCCAGGCTTTGCAGGCCGAAAACCGCCGGATCGAGGCCGAGCTCGCGGCCGAGGAAAAGGCGCTGACCGAACGGCGGGCTACCGTGCCGCCCGCCGAATTCCGCCCGCTGGCCGACGCCTTCGACACCAAGGTCGAAGGCATCCGCGCGGCGCAGGAAGCCAAGGCGCGCGATCTGATCCGGCGCAACGAAGACGAAAAGAAGCGCTTTTTCGACACCGCGATTCCGGTGCTGGCGCAGTTGATGACCGAGATGGGGGCGGTGGCGATCCTCGACAAGGCCGCCATCGTGCTGTCGTTCGACCGCATCGACATCACCGATCAGGCGATCGCCCGGATCGACGCGGTGCTGGGCGATGGCAGCAGCCCGCCGCCGCCCGCATCAGGCCCCTAGCGCGTTACTTGCCCAAAGTGGGGCAAATTGCTAGTCAGTGCCAAAGGGGTGTGCCCCAGCGCCGCAAGGAGACCACGATGAACCATCAGGCCACAGCCATCACTTCTGCCGATCTGGCGCTGATCCAGCGCATGATCCCCCACCGCTACCCCTTTTTGCTGGTCGACAAGGTGCGCGATATCGTGGCCAATGTCGGCGCGGTGGGGATCAAGAACATCACCTGCAACGAGCCGCAGTTTCAGGGTCATTTCCCGGGCAACCCGATCTTTCCGGGGGTGCAGATCATCGAGGCGCTGGCGCAGACTGCCGCCATTGTGGCGTCGGCGTCGATGGGTCTGATCGACCGCAAGATGCTGGTCTATTTCATGGCGATCGATGGTGCCAGATTCCGGCGCAAGGTGGTGCCCGGTGATGTGCTGGAGCTGCATGTGGCGGTCAAGCGGGCTGGCGGCAGGGTCTGGAAATTCGGCGGGCGCGCGATGGTCGATGGTGAGCTGGCCGCAGAATGCGACTTGACCGCCATGATGGACGTTGCCAAAGCCTGACATGGCCACGTGCGTTCATCCTACGGCGATCGTCGAACCGGGTGCGGTGATTGGTGGCGGCTGCCAGATCGGCCCTTACGCGGTGATCGGGGCCGAGGTCAGCCTTGGCGCGGGGGTGGTGGTGAAAAGCCATGCCGTGGTGACGGGTTGGACCGCGCTTGGCGCGGGCACGGTGGTGTTTCCCTTCGCCTGTGTCGGCGAGGTGCCGCAGGATCTGAAATACCAGGGCGAGCATACCCGACTGATCGTCGGCGCGCGCTGCCGCATCCGCGAAGGGGCTACACTCAGCACCGGCACGGCGGGCGGTGGCGGGGTGACGCGGGTCGGCGACGACTGCCTGCTGATGACCGGGGTTCACATCGGCCATGACTCGCAGGTCGGCAACCGGGTGGTGATGGCCAATCAGGTGGCGATTGCGGGGCATTGCCAGATCGGCGACGACGTGATCATCGGCGGGCTGTCGGGGGTGCATCAGTTCGTGCGCATCGGCCGTGGCGCGATCATCGGCGCGGTCACCATGGTGGCCAACGACGTGCTGCCCTACGGTCTGGTGCAGGGGCCACGCGGCGAGCTTGACGGCCTTAATCTGGTCGGGCTGAAGCGGCGCGGGGTCGAGCGGGCCGAGATCACGGCGCTGCGCGCGGCCTATCAGGCGCTGGCGCAAGGCGAAGGCAGCTTTCTTGAGCGCACGCGCAAGCTGGCGTTTGAGACCGACAGCGCGCGGGTGCGCGAGATGACCGATTTCATCCTCGCCGGGTCGGACCGCTCGTTTCTGACGCCGAAATGAAGGCAGGGCGATGACCGGAAAACTGGCGATCATTGCGGGGCGCGGCGGATTGGCGGCAGCCCTGGTGGCGGCGCTGGCCAAGCGCCCGATGGTCGCGGCGCTGGAAGGGTTCCTGCCCGAGGGGCTGGTGCCCGATCAGGTGTTCCGCATCGAGCGGCTGATGCCGTTTCTGAACGCGCTTCGCGACGCAGGAATTGCGCAGGTGATCTTTGCCGGCGCGGTGCAGCGCCCCCGGCTTGACCCGGCGCTGTTCGACCCGTTGACCGCGCAGATGGTGCCGCGGATGCTGACGGCGATCCAGGGGGGCGACGATGCCACCCTGCGGGTGGTGATCGAACTGTTCGAGGAAAGCGGTCTGCGGGTGGTCGGGGTGGCGGATGTCGCCCCCGATCTGGTGCCGGGCGAAGCTGTGCTGTGCGGCAAGCCGAGCGCGGCTGACACGCGCGATGCCGCCCGCGCCGCCGTCATCGTGGCGGCGCTTGGTGCGGTCGATGTGGGTCAGGCGGCGGTGGTGGCGCAGGGGCTGTGTCTGGCGGTCGAGGCCCTGCCGGGGACCGATGCGATGCTGGACTTTGTGGCGCAGACTGCCGCGCGGCCTGATCCGGCGCCGCCGCGCGGCGTGCTGTGGAAAGCGCCGAAGCCGGGGCAGGACTGGCGCGTTGATCTGCCCACCCTCGGGGTGGAAACCGTGCGTCGCGCGGCTGCGGCCGGACTGGCCGGGATTGCCTGGCAGGCGGGCGGCGTGATCCTGCTGGACCGCGCCGCGATGGTGGCGGCGGCGCAGGCCGCGGGGCTGTTCTTGTGGGCACGCGGTTGAAGCTCTATCTGATTGCGGGCGAGCCGTCCGGCGACCGGCTGGGGGCGGCGCTGATGGCAGGACTGCGGGCGCTGGTGCCGGGGGTGGAATTTCACGGTGTCGGCGGGCCGCTGATGCAGGCCGAAGGCATGGAAAGCCTGTTTCCGATGGCCGAGCTTTCGGTGATGGGCCTTGCCGAGGTGGCACCAAAATATTTCGCGCTGAAGCGCCGCATCCGGCAGGCGGCAGACGCGGCGCTGGCGTGCAACCCCGCCGCCCTGATCACCATCGACAGCCCCGACTTCTGCCTGCGGGTGGCGGGCATCGCGAAACGCGCTCGCCCCGGCCTGCGCACCATCCACTATGTCGCGCCCTCGGTCTGGGCCTGGCGGCCGGGGCGGGCGGCCAAGATGGCGCGGGTGATCGACCACGTGCTGGCGCTGCTGCCGTTCGAGCCGCCCTACATGACCGCCGCCGGCATGAGCTGCGATTTCGTCGGCCACCCGGTGGTGGCGGAAGCGCTGGCCAGCCCGGCGCAGGCGCAGGCGCTGCGGCGTGGCACCGGCCCGGTGATCCTGGCGCTGCCCGGCTCGCGCCGGGGCGAAGTGGCGCGGCTGGCCCCGGTGTTTGGCGCGGTGCTGGCGCGGGTGAAGGCGCTGCATCCGGGCGCGCAGGTGTTGCTGCCGACCCTGCCCGCCGTGGCCGATCTGGTGCGCGACTTGACCGCCGACTGGCCGATTGCGCCGCAGATCATCACCGACCCGGCGGGTAAACGCGCCGCCTTCGCCGCCGCCGATGTCGCGCTGGCGGCCTCGGGCACGGTGTCGCTGGAGCTGGCGGCAAATGCCTGCCCGATGGTGATCGCCTACCGCATGCACCCGCTCAGCATGTGGTTGATGCAGCATATGGCGCTGACCGACACGGTAACGCTGGTCAATCTGGTGTCGGAAACCCGTGTGGTGCCGGATTTTCTGGGCAAGCGTTGCCGCCCCGAGCTGATCGCGCCCGCCCTGCTGGGGTTGCTGGGCGACGGCACGGCGCGGGCGGCGCAGCGGGCGGCAATGGCGGTGACGATGCAGCGGCTGGGGCAGGGCGGTGAGGCACCGGGGCTGCGCGCCGCGCGCTCGGTATTGGCGGCGATCGACTGAACCGGGTCGGGACCGACCGTGCTGCTACTTTGCTGCGTAAAGCCGCAGCACCGCCAGCGGCACTACATCGAGGGTGCGTTGGTGGGTCGCGGCAAGGCGCACCTGCGGAGCGGCACCTTCGTCGTGCGCTTGCGCGAACCGCCCGGCGCACAGACACCAGGTGTCGCCCGGTTGCAACCCGGCAAAGCCATGTTCGGGCCGTGGCGTGGTCAGATCGTTGCCAAGGTATTTGGAAAGCGCCAGAAACTCGGCCGTCATCACGGCGCAAACCGTGTGTTGGCCGCGATCCGATGGGCCGGTATCGCAACAGCCGTTGCGGTAGAAGCCAGTCAGCGGCCTGGCCGAACAGACCGCGAGCGGGCCGCCCAGCACGTTCAGCGAAGGGTCGCGGTCATCGGGCATGGGGTCTCCGTTTGGCTACAGGCTGGCCGCGATGGCACGAAACATCGCGACGTTACCGTCCTCGACCCCGGCGTCGGTGAAATGCCGGTCAGCCGCGTTGACGGCGATCACCACCCCGGCGGGGCGGTTGATGTAGATGAACTGGCCGTAGATGCCCATCGCCATGAACTCGCCCGGCACGGCACCCTTTGGCACCCACCACTGGTAGCCATAGCCGATCGCCCCCGGCGCGGTGGGGGCGCTGGCGGTGGTCGAGGCCGCAACCCAGTCGGCCGGCACGATCTGGCTGCCGTTGGCGCTGCCGTTCTGCAGGAACAACTGGCCCAGCCGGGCGTAATCGCGGGTCGTCATGTTCAGCCCGCCCAAAACAAACGCCTGGCCGGTGCCGTCGGTCACATAAGCGGGCTCGACCTCCAGCCCCAGCGGCGTGAACAGCTTTTCCGCCATCAGATCGGGGATTTCGCGCCCGGTGGCACCGCGGATTACCATTCCCAGCACATGGGTGTCGATCGAGACATACTGCCAGGTCTGGCCGGGGGTATAGGCACGATCCTTGAGCGCTGCGGTAAAATCGTCAAGCGAGCCCCCCAGCCCGATCACCCGCCCCATCTTGTTGATGTCGCTGAAAAACGCCATGTAGTCTTCGTCGAACCTCACCCCCGAGGCCATGTTCAGCACGTTGCGGATGCTGGCCCCCTCATAGGCCGAGCCCGCCAGTTGCGGCGCATATTTCGTGACCTTGTCGTCAAGGCTGGCGATGCTGCCCTCGGCCACCACGATGCCGAACAGCGCCGACAGCGCACTTTTCGCCATCGACCACGAGATGCGCCGGTCCATCGGCCCGGTGCCAAGGTAATAGCGATCAAACACCAGTTGCCCGTCTTTCAGCACCACCAGCGCGGTCACGGCGCGTGCGACCACCCAGGGGGCCACGCTGGCGGGCAGGGTGGCAGGCGGGCCGGGCGGCAGCGGCAGCGGCGGGGTGTCGCCCTTGCCTACCGGCGTGGTCAGAAAGGCCGCATCCATGTGGCTGAAATTCTGCACGATCTGACCTTCGTCAAACAAGGTCAGCACCGCCCAGAGCCGGGTCACCTGCTCGCGCTTCCAGACGCCCACAGCGGCCGCCACCAGCACCAGCACCACCAGCACGCGCGCGGCGCGACGCAGAAATTGCAGCATCATTCCCCCCTGACAGCCCTGCCGCCAGCGGATCACAGCTTGGCGCAGGGCGCAAGGCCGGTGTCGGGGGCAAGATCATCCGCCAACCGCAGCGCCGCTCACCGGAAGCGATCCGTCAGCTTTTGCAACGGGCTGCGCGGGTCGGGGGCCGGTTGGTCGGCAGCAATAGGGGGCACCGCGGTGGCCGTGCCCGCCAGCTTGCGCTCGGCGCTGGCGGGGCGCTGCGGCACGGTGCGCAGCGCCACCGCGTTCAGAAAACCCGCGCCGTCGCCCGCCGCCAGCAGCACGGCCCCGTCCGAGATGCCGCAAAGCAGGTCGTCCAGCCAGCCCGCATCCGCCTTGGCAAAATCGCTTAGCACATAGGGTGCCACCGCGTCCTTGTGGCCGGGGTGGCCGATGCCAAGGCGCACCCGACCATAAGCCTCGCCGATATGGGCGTGGATCGAGCGCAAGCCGTTGTGCCCGGCGTGACCGCCGCCCTGCTTGACGCGCAACTTGCCGGGGGCAAGGTCTAGCTCGTCGTGAAACACCACCAGATCCTCGGGCGGCAGCTTGAAAAAGCGCTGCGCCTCGCCGACCGACTGGCCCGACAGGTTCATGAAGGTCTCGGGCTTCAAAAGCACCACCTTCTCGCCGCCAAGGCTGCCCTCGGCCACCAGCCCCTGGAACCGCGCCCGCCACGGGCCGAAGCCATGCTCGGCGGCGATCCGGTCCACCGCCATGTAGCCAATGTTGTGCCGGTTGCCCGCGTATTTCGCACCCGGATTGCCAAGGCCGATGAAAAGTTTCATGCCGCTGTCCCGCCGCCTTTGCCTGCGACCCGACCATCACCGATCGGCGGGGCGGTGCGCAAGAGGCTGGTGACGCCGCCGGTCAGGCAATGAAAAGGCGCGGAAGGACTTTGCCTCCCGCGCCGGTCGTCATCGGTGCGGCGTCAGCCCTTGGCCGGCGCAGCGGCCGGTGCCGCTGCGGCCGCAGCCTCGGTCGCTTCAGCCTCTTCATCGCCAGCCGAGCGCAGGCTCGACGGCGACGCGATGTTGGCGATCACGAAGTTGCGGTGGATGATCGGCGACGCGCCTTCGGGCAGGGCGATATCGTGGATGTGGATCACGTCGCCAATTTCCCTGCCGGTCAGATCGACCGTGATGTGATCGGGAATGTCACCCGCCAGCACGTCAAGCTCGACCTCGGGGCGCACCACCGTCAGGGTGCCGCCGCGTTTCAGCCCCGGGGCCGCTTCATGGTTGATGAAGGTCACGTGGATGAACAGGTTGACCCGGCTCGTCTGGCGCAAGCGCATGAAATCGACATGGGTCGGCATGTCCTTGACCACGTCGCGCTGCACCCCGCGGCAGATCACCCGCACGTCTTCCTGACCCTCGATCTTGAGGTTGAACAGGGTTTGCAGAAAGCGGCCCTTGCGCAGCCGGTTCAGCAGGGTGTTGAAGTTGATGTTGATCGACAGCGGATCGGTGCCGCCGCCGTAAACGATACCGGGTACGTTGCCCTCACGACGAGCTTGACGGGCGGCCCCCTTGCCTGTCCCCATCCGTACCTCGGCGCTAAGATCAGGGATCTTGCCAGCCATTGAGGTTCTCCATATGCCAATAAGTCCGCCATCCTCCAAGGGTGCATGGCGCGACCGGGGGGCATTAGCCTGTCCTGACGCGAAAGGAAAGCCCAAAGAGTCGGCGCCACGGGGTGGGTGTCAGCGGCAGCCGTAGCCTGCGCGCCACCTTCGGCTTTGCCGCCTGCACCCTGCGCGTGGTTCCAGCCCTGACCACCCTGAAGGCGCGCCACCCCGGCTGACTGGCCTCGTTCACCGCGCCCGTTGCGTTCGCCGCCTCTTCTTTGCCGAAATACTCCGGGGGTTCGGGGGCAGCGCCCCCGACGGTCCGCGCCTCAGGCCAGGCCTGCGTTGATTGGCCGGACCTGTTGGTAAAGCTGCTGCCACAACGCAAATCGCGCATCGGCCAGCCGCGCGGCGGCGGGGTCGGGCTGAAAGCTGCGGTCAGGCTGCACCAGATGCGCCGCCGCCTCGGCGAGGTCGGGCATCGCGCCGCAGCCCACCCCCGCCATCACCGCCGCCCCCAGGGCACCGGGGTCGCAGCCCTGCATCCGATGCAGGGGCCGCCCCAACACATCCGCCCTGATCTGGCACCAGCGATCCGACGCCGCCCCGCCGCCGCCACAGTTGAGGCTGCCGGGCACCTGCCCGGCCGAGCGTTGCAGCGCCTCAAGCGCCAGCCGCGCCGAAAACGCCACCCCCTCCAGCACTGCTGCGGTCAGTTCCGGCGGACCGCTGGCCGAGGTCAGCCCGGCGAAGGTGCCGCGCGCCTGCGCGTCCCACAGTGGCGCGCGCTCGCCTTGCAGATGCGGCAGGAACAGCGGACTCTGGGCCGTGATCGGGGCCGCCGCTGCCGCCAGCCCCGCCACATCGCGCCCGGTGACCCGCGCCAGCCAGGCCAGTGACGCGCCCCCGGCCTGGGTCGGCCCGGCGTGCAGGGTGATGCCCGCCCACGCGGGAAAGGTGATCACCCCGGGCTCGGGGATCACCGCCCGCGCGATCAGCCCCAGCACCTCGCTGGTGCCGCTCAGATACATTGCCTGGCCCTCGGCGGCGACCCCCAGCCCGAACATGCCGGCCCAGGCGTCCATCGTGCCCAGCACCACCGGCACCCCGGCCAGCGCCTCGCCCGCGCGCACCCGCCCCACCACGGCCAGCGGATCGGCCAAAGGGGCCAGCCGCGCCTGCGCCCCCGGCAAAAGTGCGATCAGCGGCGCGGCATAGCGCAGGTCAGCGCCCACCAGCCCCACCGCCGAGATCGGATCGGTCACGATCTGCCCGGTCAGGGCGGCCAGCACATAGTCGCGGGGCAGCAGCACATGCGCGGTGCGCGCCCAGAGCTTGGGATGCGCCGCCGCCATCCACGCCATCCGCGCCAGCGCATGGCTGGCGTCGATTGGCATCGGGGCGCCGAGCCAGGCGATCTTGTCGGCCGCGCTGATCTGCGCGTCCAGCGCCGCCCCCGCCGCCGCCGCCCGCCCGTCCTGCCACACCAGCGCCGGGTGCAGCACCTGCAGCCCGGCATCGACGAAAACATGGGTGTTGACCTGCGAGGTCAGGCAGATCGCCCGCACCGCGCGGCCCTCGGGGCGCGCGGCAAATCCTGCCAGAGCGTCCCGCACCAGCGCCAGCCAGTCGCCCGGGTCCTGCTCGACCCGGCCCGGCGCGGGGTGCCGGGTCGGGTAAGAGGCCGTCGTTGCCGCGATCCGCGCCCCATCCAGCCCGATCATCACCGCCTTGACCGAGGTCGTGCCGATGTCGATCCCGATCAGACTTGCCGCTGCCATGCCGCCCCCGTCGCAAAATGCTGGACGCCGCCAGACTGGCCTGCCAATGATTGCCCCGCAAGCACAATGACCCTGGGGGAGGTTTTCGACCATGGCTTTCACACGCACACTCCACACCGCCGGACGCGCCGCCGTTCTGGCTGCCGCCGTGCTGACCGGCGCTGCCGCCAACGCGCAGGACAGGGTGGCGGTGATCACGCCCTACCTCGCGCAACCCGGCACCCAGTTCTATGTCGAGGCCTTTCAGGCCCGCGCCGCCGAGCTGGGCTGGCAGGTCAACGTGATCGACACGGCCGGCGACGTGGCCGCCGTGATCTCGCGCATCGAGGATGTGGTGACGCAGGGCGTGGACGCGATCGTGATCAACGTCGATCCGGCGCAGGTCGCGGCCGGGCTGGCCGCCGCCGATGCCGCCGGAATTCCGGTGATCGGGATGGATGCGGGCAGCGACCCGCTGATCCGCGCCAATGTCACCTCGAACGGCTACGCCATGGCGGCGGAAACCGCCGTCTATGTCGCCAACCGGATCGGCGGCAACGGCAATGTGGTGCTGTTCACTTTTGACCCGTTCCCGCCGGTGCAGGTGCGCGGCGTGATCGCCGATGCGGTGTTCGGCAACTTCCCCGACATCAAGGTGCTCGACCGCATCACCCCCAACGTCGATGACGGCGGCATTGCCGACAGCCGCGCCAAGATGGAGGCGCTGCTGGCCGCCAATCCCGAACCGGGCAGCATCAAGGCGGTCTGGGCCGCCTGGGATCAGCCCGCACTTGGTGCGCTGCAAGCCATCGAGGCGGCAGGCCGCAGCGGCGAAGGTATCGTGATCACCGGCATCGACGCCAACCCGCAGGCGCGTGACGCAATCGCCGCGGGCGGTAATTTCGAGGCCTCAGTAGCGCAGGACTTCGCCGGGATCGGCCGCACCACCGCCGACACGGTGGCCCGCGTGCTGGCAGGCGAGGTGCTGCGCCAGAACGTGGTCTATGTGCCGACCGTGCTGATCACCTCGGCCAACGTGAAGGACGCAAAGTAACCCCCCGGCGCGGTTTCTTCTTTGTCCAAATACTCCCGCCGGAGGCTCCCGTCCGGGTCGCAAGGCGCCTCCGGCGGGGATATTTAGGCCAGCAAGAAGTCGCAATTGGCGGTATTGATCCGATATGCCCGAGCTTGCCCTTTCCGGTCTGATCAAGACCTATGGCGCGGCGCGCGCCCTGAACGGCGCGGCGCTGGCGCTGCGTGGCGGCGAGGTGCATGCGCTGATGGGCGAGAACGGGGCCGGGAAAAGCACCCTGATCCGGATTCTGGCGGGGATCGAGCGGGCCGATGCGGGGCGGGTCACGCTGGACGGGCGACCGATCCCGCTGGCCAGCCCGGCTGATGCCGAGGCGGCGGGTCTGCGCTTTCTGCATCAGGAATTGCAGGTGGTGCCGGGGCTTTCGGTGGCCGAGAACATGCACCTGGCCCGGCCCTATCCCACCCGCTTCGGGCTGGTTGACTGGGGCGCGCTGCGGCGCGCGGCGCGGGCGGCGCTGGCGCGGCTGGGGGTGGATCATCTCGACCCCGACCGGACGATGGCGGCGCTTGGGCCGGGTGATCAGATGCTGGTGCGAATTGCCGCCACCTTGCTGACGGGGGGCGGGCGCGCGCCCTGGCTTTATGTGCTGGATGAGCCCACCGCCGCCCTGACCGGAGCGGAGGCCGAGCGCCTGTTTGCCGCGATCGGGGCGCTGGTCGCAGGCGGGGCCGGGGTGCTTTACGTCTCGCATCGGCTCGACGAGGTGCTGCGGCTGTGCCAGCGGGTGACCGTGCTGCGCGACGGCGCAACGGTCTGCTCGCGCGCCATCGCCGAGACCGACCGCGCCCGGATCATCCATGACATGACCGGGCGCGAGATCGGTGATCTTTATCCACCCCGCCACGGCGCGACATCGGGTGCTGCGCTGCTGCGGGTGCGGGGGCTGGCGGGCGGGGTGGTGCGGGGCATCGACTTCGATGTGCAGGCGGGCGAGATTCTGGGGCTGGCGGGGCTTTCCGGTTCGGGCCGCAATGCCGCCCTCAAGGCGCTGATGGGGGCACTGCCGCGCCGCGCCGGGCAGGTGAGCCTGGGCGGAGTGGCCCTTGGCACCACCCCGGCGCAGTGCTGGCGGCAGGGGCTGGCTTACGTTCCGCGCGAGCGCCGCTCGGAAGGGCTGATGCTGTGGCGCGCGCTGGCGGAAACCGTGACCCTGCCGCATCTGGCCGATCTGTCGCGCGCGGGTTTCCTGCGGCACAGGCGTGAGGGCCAGCGGGTGGCGGCGCTGGGGCACGCGGTCGGGCTGAAGGCGCGCGGCTCTTGGCAGCCCTGTGCCGAGTTGTCGGGCGGCAATCAGCAGAAGGTGCTGTTCGCCCGCGCCCTGGCGGGCCAGCCGCGTCTCTTGCTGCTGGACGAGCCGACGCGCGGGGTCGATGTCGGCGCGAGGTTCGACATCCATGCCCTGATCCGGGCCTTTGCCGCCGCCGGTGGCGCGGTGATCGTGGCCTCGTCCGATCTGCCCGAGCTGATCGGCCTTTGTGACCGCATCGCGGTGCTGCACGCCGGGCGGCTGGGGGCGGTGCTGCCTGCTGCGGGCCTGACCGAGGCCGGGCTGCTGGCGCGGTGCCATGACCCTTTGAGCGAGGACGCCTGAACCATGGCAAGACTGCTGCGCAGCTATGGCACCCTGATCGGGATGCTGGGGATCGTGCTGTTCTTCTGGATCAGCCTGCCCGATACCTTCATGACGGCGCGCAACTGGCTCAACATCAGCCAGCAGATCAGCATGCTGACGGTGGTTGCCGCGACCATGACGGTGGTGATGGTGATGAATGATTTCGACCTGTCGGTGGGCTCGATCGCTTCGCTGGCCGGGGTGGTGGCGGCGGTGCTGTTCAGCCATCAGGTGCCGATGGGATGGGCGCTGGCGGCGGCGCTGGCGGTGGGCTTGGGGGCGGGGCTGCTGAACGGGGTGCTGGTCAGCGTGGTGGGCATCCTGCCGTTCGTGGCAACCCTGGCGACCCTGACGATGTTCAGCGGCTTCGCGTTCGTGGTGTCGGGCGGCAAGACCATTTTCGGGCGCGACATCCCGCAGGCCTTTGCCGATTTTGCCCGCGGTGGCTTGCCGATCGGCAGGCTCGGGGATCGGCCCGCCGTGCTGCCGTGGCTGACCCTGCTGGCGTTGGCGGTGGTGGCGCTGGTGTGGCTGGTGCTGGAGCAGACCAGCTATGGCCGCCGCCTTTACGCCATCGGCGGCAACCCCGAGGCGGCGCGGCTGGCCGGGGTCCGGGTCACGCTGCTGCGGCTGTCGGCCTTTGCCTTTACCGGGGTGGGGGCGGCGGTGGCGGGGCTGATGTATGCGTCGCGGGTGGCCTCGGCCAACCCGACGCAAGGCTCGGGGCTGATGCTGACGGCGATTGCGGCGGTGTTTCTGGGCATGACCCTGTCGGAAAACGGCCAGCCGCGGGTGCTGGCCAGCCTGACCGGGGTGGTGGTGCTGGGCGTGATGGACAACGGCCTGACCCAGTTGCAGGTGGACAGTTACATCCGCGAGGTGCTGGTGGGGCTGATCATTCTGGCGGCGGTATCAATCAGCGCCCTGGGCCGCCGCGCGGCGGCCGGGCGCTGATGGCCTGCCCGATGGTCGGGGCAGGAGGGGCGCGGGGTCAGGCCCGCGCTCGGGTGCGCATGGTGTGAAACACCAGCGCCGCAGCCACGCCGAACAGAACCTTCGAGGTCAGGCTGGCCCCGTAGGGCACGATGGTCACGAAGGCCGGGTTGACCACCGGCAGAATCACCAGAAAGTTCATGGTCCAGACCAGAACCAGCACACCGACCACCGCCGCGAACTCGGTCAAGGTGCCGGAAAGGCCGGGAAAGGCGCGGGCAAACACCACCGCCACGGCAGCGCCCAGCACAACCGCCAGCACCATGTGGATGGCAAGGCCGGCCGCCACCGCGAAGGCCGCATCACCCGACCCCGGCAGCACCGTTTCGGTGATGCCACGGGCCACGGCGCTGGACGAGCCACCCTGAAGCTGCAGGTAAAGCGCGATCCAGGCGATTTCCGCGGCACCACCCACCAGACCGGCGATCAGGCCGACGCCCAAGATTTGCCGGGCGCTGCGGCCCATCATCATTGCTTGCATTCAACATTCTCCTTTTGCTCGGGACGCAGGTCCGCCTGCGCCGGGCTGAACTTTGGATCCTGGTTCAGCGTCATCTCGTGATCCTGACAAGAACGGATCCGATCTCCTGGCAAGAGGGCTGCGGCGCGTGGCCGATATCCGCCTGCAAGGCAAGTGCATAGTATCTGCTGCGGCGCAGAATACCTTGATCCGGATCAAGCAAATGCGGGTTTTGCCGCCGCTGCGGCGGGCGGCGGGGCGATCAGGCCCAGTCGCCCTCGAAGTCGCGCGGCACCAGCAGGTTCTCGCGCCGCAAGTTCAGCACGTCACGCTCGCCACAGAGCGCCATCGACACGTCGAGTTCTTTCTGGATGACCTCCAGCGCCTTTGTCACCCCGGCCTCGCCCATCGCGCCCAGCCCGTAGATGTAGGACCGCCCGATGAAAGTGCCGTGCGCGCCCAGCGCCAGCGCTTTCAGCACGTCCTGACCCGAGCGGATGCCGCCGTCGAGATGGACCTCGATCTTGTCGCCCACCGCTTCCACGATTTTCGGCAGCATCCGGATCGACGACAGCGCGCCGTCAAGCTGGCGCCCACCATGGTTCGAGACGATGATCGCATCGGCCCCGAAATCGGCGGCCAGCCGGGCGTCGTCGGGGTCGAGGATGCCCTTGAGGATCATCTTGCCGCCCCACTGGTCGCGGATGCGGGCGATCTTGCTCCAGTCAAGCTTGGGGTCGAACTGCTCGCTGGTCCAGCTCATCAGCGAGGCGGTATCGCCTACCCCCTTGGCGTGGCCGACGATATTGCCGAAGCCGTGGCGTTTGGTGCCCAGCATCCCCAGCCCCCACCGCAGCTTGGTGGCCATGTCGATCAGCACCGGCAACGTCAGCCTGGGCGGGGCGGACAGGCCGTTCTTCAGATCCTTGTGGCGCTGGCCCAGAATTTGCAGATCAAGCGTCAGCACCAGCGCCGAACAGCGCGCCACCTTGGCCCGGTCGATGATGCGATCGACGAAATCCTCGTCGCGCATCACGTAAAGCTGAAACCAGAACGGCGCGGCGCTGTTGGCCGCGACATCCTCGATCGAACAGATCGACATGGTGGACAGGGTGAACGGCACCCCGAATTTTTCCGCCGCCCGCGCCGCCTTGATCTCGCCGTCGGCCGATTGCATCCCGGTCAGCCCGACCGGGGCCAGCGCCACCGGCATTGTCACCTTCTGCCCGATCATCGTGCTTGCGGTGCTGCGGTTGGTCATGTCCACCGCCACCTTCTGGCGCAGCCGCAGGCGGGAAAAATCGGTCACGTTGTCGCGGAAGGTCTGCTCGGTGTAGGCCCCGCTTTCGGCGTAATCGTAGAACATCTTCGGCACCCGCCGCTTGTAAAGGCGCTTGAGGTCTTCGATACAGGTGATGACGGGCATGGGCGTGGTCCCTTCGGACATATTGGTTAGGTCTTGTTACCAATTTTGCAGTTTCAATGCAAGGGGAGAGGCGACTTGTCGCCGCTGAGCAACCTTTCGGCCGAGCTGCCGGTGCTGATCGCCGGGCCGACGGCCAGCGGCAAGTCGGGACTGGCGCTAAAGCTGGCCGAACGGCAGGGCGGGGTGATCGTCAATGCCGACGCCTTGCAGGTTTACGCCTGCTGGCGGGTGCTGACGGCGCGGCCCTCGGCGGCGGACGAGGCGCTGGTGCCACACCGGCTTTACGGCCATGTCGGGCGCGATCAGGATTATTCGGTGGGCCACTGGCTGCGCGAGGTGGCACAGGTGCTGGCCAGCGACGCGCGCCCGATCATCGTCGGCGGCACCGGGCTTTACTTTACCGCCCTGACTGCGGGGCTGGCGGCGATTCCCGCGATCCCGGCGCAGGTGCGGGCCGAGGGCGATGCCCGCAGGCGGGCGGGCGATGTGGCGGGGATGCTGGCCGGGCTTGACCCCGCCACCCGCGCGGCGATTGACCCGCAGAACCCGGCGCGGGTGCAGCGCGCCTGGGAGGTGCTGCGCGCCACCGGGCGCGGCCTGGCCGACTGGCAGGCGGCGACCGGCCCCGCGCTGCTGCCGCTGGCGCGGGCGCAGGCGCTGGTGCTGGCCCCCGATCCGGCCTGGTTGGGCGCGCGCATCGACGCGCGGTTTGATGCCATGATGGCGGCGGGGGCGCTGGACGAGGTGCGGGCGCAATTGCCGCACTGGAACCCGGCGCAGCCTTCGGCGCGGGCGATCGGCGCGCGCGAACTGGTGGCATATCTGCGTGGCGAGATCGGGCGTGACCACGCGGTGGCCTTGGCGCGAATCGCCTCGCGGCAATATGCCAAGCGCCAGCGCACCTGGTTCCGCTCTCGCATGGCGGGTTGGCCCGCGGTCGCGCTGCCCGAGGTTGATTGACCGCTTTTGCGGGGCAAGTTTGCCGCTTGCCATGATAACCTGCCGATCTCGCCACTTTTTTGCTTGGGTCGCGGGGCAAGGACTGGTTAATTGCGACTCTGCGCGCGACCACACGCAAGCCCCCGTGCCGCACTGGAACCTGACCGATGCAAGAGCTGACCGAACCTTCCCGCCTGCGGCTGGTTGCCATTCCGCGCCTTGCGGTCGGCGGGCGCTGGCGGGTTGAAGCGATGCGCTCGATCTCGGAACCGATGTTCTTGTGGTTCACCAAGGGTCAGGGCCGGATCACCGTGGGCGGCGTGACCCGCGGCTATACCGCCGGCAACGCGATCTTCATCCCGGCCGGGGTGATGCACGGTTTCGAGGTTGGCGCTCAGGTGTTCGGCAGCGCGGTGTTTTTCGGGCGCGGCAGCACCATTGCCCTGCCCTCGGCGCCGCAGCATCTGCGGATACGCGAAACCGGCGTGCAGCAGGAATTGAACCTGATCCTCGACAGTCTTCAGCGCGAGATCGACAGCACCAGCCCCGGCCATGACCGCGCCGCCCTGCACCATGTCGGGCTGCTGAGCGTCTGGCTGGAACGCCAGGCCAGCCGTGCGGCGCTGGAAGCGACCCGCCCCGATGCCGCGCGGCGGCTGGTGGCGCGTTTTTCCGACCTGCTGGAACGTGATTTCCGTTCCGGCATGGGGGTGGCGGAATTTGCCGCGACCCTTGGCGTCACCCCAACCCATCTGACGCGCTGCTGCAAGCAGGCCAGCGGGCGGCCCGCCTCGGCGCTGCTGCATGATCGGCTGATCTTCGAGGCGCGCCGGCTGCTGACCGAAACCGACCTCAAGGTCGGGCTGATTGCGGGCAGCCTGGGCTTCACCTCGCCCGCCTACTTCACCCGCGCGTTCCAGCATCAGGTGGGAAAATCGCCCACCGCCTTTCGCCGCGCACCCTGATTCCGCTTTAACGGAAAATTTCCGCACAATTTAAGCGTGTCTTTCATAATGTTCAGGCGATTCCCGCATGATTCGGCCTGAAGTTGGCCATTTTACCCGCCCGAATGTCGCAATTACGCGATCAAGCGGCAAAACCAGACATTGACGCATCGGAAAAAAAGATGCGCAATAGCGGGGTGAAGACCGCGTTGTGACGGTTGCACGGCGGGATTGTCCCGTTTGCGACCTTGTGCGCCAAAAGACCAGCTCAACCAATTCTGTCAGGGAGATGACGATGATCCACACCACACCCAAGGCCGAAACGCTGCATCCCGCAGCCCGGCTTTACCGCGACGAAGTGCGCGCGGGCACCATGAGCCGCCGCGAATTTCTGACCCGCACCTCGGCACTCGGGGTTTCGGCCACCGCCGCCTACGGGCTGCTGGGCCTGGCCGCCCCCAAGGCGCTGGCCGAGGGGGCCCCGGTTGCGGGCGGCACGCTGCGCATGAACATGGAAACCCGCGCGATGAAAGACCCGCGCACCTGGGATTGGTCGGAACTGGCCAACTTCGGCCGTGGCTGGCTGGAATATCTGGTGCAATACAACACCGATGGCACCTTCGAGGGCCGCTTGCTGGAGGGCTGGTCGGCCAACGACAACGCCACTGAATACACCCTCAACGTGCGCCAGGGCGTCAAGTGGAACAACGGCGACGATTTCACCGCCGATGACGTGGTGAACAACATCAACCGCTGGTGCGAAGCCGGGGTCGAGGGCAACTCGATGGCCGCACGCATGGGCGGGCTGGTCGATGAAGCCACCAAGCTGGCGCGTGCCGGCGCGATCACCGCGGTGGACAGCCACACCGTCAAGCTGGTGCTGCCCGCGCCCGACATCTCGATCATCGCGGGCTTTGCCGACTATCCGGCGGCGGTGGTGCACAAAAGCTTTGACAACGGCGACCCGACCGCCAACCCGATCGGCACTGGTGCCTACCTGCCGGAAAGCAACCAAGTCGGCGTCAAGCAGGTGCTGGTGAAGAACCCCAACCATACCTGGTGGGGCGAGGGTGCCTGGCTCGACCGGATCGAATACATCGACTACGGCACCGACCCGGCTGCCGTCTTGGCCGCCGCCGAATCGGGCGAGATCGACATGACCTACCGCACCGAAGGCGACTTTGTCGCGGTGTTCGACGGCATTGGCTGGGCGAAATCGGAAGCCATCACCGCCGGCACGCTGGCGGTGCGCTTTCACCATACCGTAGCGCCCTACGATAACGTCGAGGTGCGCAAGGCCCTGCAAATGGCGGTCGATAACGCCGTGGTGCTGGAGCTGGGCTATGCCGGTCTGGGGCAGGTGGCCGAAAACCACCACGTCTGCCCGATCCACCCGGAATACGCCGAGCTGCCGCCGCTGACGGTGGACAAGGCGGCTGCCAAGGCCGCGATTGATGCCGCAGGCCACGCCGACACCGAATTCGAGCTGATCTCGCTTGATGACAACTGGCAGTCGGCAAGCTGCGATGCGGTCGCGGCGCAGATCCGTGATGCCGGAATCAAGATCAAACGCACCATTCTGCCCGGTTCGACCTTCTGGAACGACTGGACGAAATACCCGTTCTCGGCCACCGAATGGAACATGCGCCCGCTTGGGGTGCAGATCCTGCAACTGGCCTACAAATCGGGTGTGGCGTGGAACGAAACCGCCTTCGCGAACGAAGAGTTCGACACCAAGCTGGGCGAGGCGCTGGCGATTCTCGACGCCGACAAGCGCCGGGTCGTGATGAAGCGCCTTGAGGAAATCATGCAGGAACAGGGCGTTCTGATCCAACCCTACTGGCGCTCGCTGTTCCGCCACATGAGCGCCAAGGTTCACGGCGCGGAAATGCATCCGACCTTCGAGCATCACCACTACAAGTGGTGGATCGAAGCCTGATCCTGGCACCATCGGGGGTGCGGCTTGGACGCGCCCCCGGTTTTTCAGCCCCGTGTTGGCTTGCCCACCCGGTCTGAAATAATGCTCACTGTGCCGCCAAGGAAACGCCATGCTCCGCTTTCTGCTCAGACGTCTTGTGACGATGCTTCTGACGGCGCTCTGCCTGACGTTCGTGGTATTCTATCTGACCAACCTGCCGCCCAACCTTGAAAAGATCGCGAAATCCGAAGCCGGATCGCGGATTTCGGACGCCGAGGTGGCAAGCTGGCTGGCCAAGAACGGCTATGCCCAGCCGGTGCTGCGGCGTTACGGCGAATGGCTGGGGGTGGTGCCGGGCTGGCGCTTTGATGCGGCGGATCGGGTCAGCGGGCGCTGTATCCCGCGTGGCAGCGATCCTGCCGCCGCTCCCCGGTTTTGCGGTGTGATGCAGGGCAACTGGGGCTTTTCCAACGTATTCAAGGAACCGGTGTCGCACATCATCGCCACCCGCCTTGGCCTGACCGGCTGGCTGATGCTTAGCGTGATGCTGGTGATGGTGCCGGTATCGCTGATCACCGGAATCCTGGCCGGGATGCGCGAAGGATCGCGGCTTGATCGCAGTCTCTCGACCGTCTCGATCGCCACCACCGCCACCCCTGAATACGTCTCGGGTGTGCTGTTCATCACCATTTTTGCCTCGTCGGTAACCGGCCTCAAATGGTTCAAGGGCACCGCGACCTCGGCGATGGACGACATCACCTTCGAGAACTTCTTCCTGCCGGTGATGACCATAGCACTTTATGGCATCGGCTACATCGCCCGCATGACCCGCGCCTCGATGACCGAGGTAATGACGGCGCAATACATCCGCACCGCGCGGCTGAAAGGCGTGCGGTTTCGCGACGTGGTGCTGCGCCACGCCCTGCGCAATGCGCTGATTGCCCCTTTCACCGTCATCATGCTGCAATTCCCATGGCTGCTGAACGGTGTCGTGATCACTGAAACCTTGTTCAACTACAAGGGCTTCGGCTGGACCTTGGTGCAGGCCGCCGGCAACAACGACATCGAGCTCTTGCTGGGGTGTGCGGTGGTGGCGGTGGTGGTGGTGCTGATCAGCCAGTTGATCTCGGACGTCGGCTACGCCTTCCTCAACCCCCGCATCCGCATCTCGTAAGGAGCACAGCCATGGACGCGTTGGGATGGGGAGGGATTATTGCCGCGATGGCCGGGCGGTTCATTCCGGTGTGGATCGCGCTGGTGCTGACCTTTGCCCTGTCTTTCCGCTTCAAGCGGCGGCTCGGGCTTTATGGCAAGCTTTACGACAGTCCGGTCGGCATGATCGGCTTTGCTCTGGTGATGTTCTGGGTGTTCACCGCGCTGTTCGCGGGCCAGATCATCACCCACGACCCGCTCGGTCAAATCTCCGGCATGAAGAACGCGCTGCCGGGCATGCCGGTGATCGACCCCGGCGAGGGCAACTATCCCCATTACCTGCTGGGCGGCGACCACCTGGCGCGTGACGTGTTCTCGCGCGTTGTGATGGGGGCGCGCTCGGTCTTGTCGATCGCCCCCGCCGCCACCACATTCGCCTTCATCATGGGCATCTCCCTTGGCCTTCCGGCCGGCTATTTTGGCGGCAGGCTTGATACCGCCCTGGCGTTTCTGGCCAATCTGGTGCTGGCCTTCCCGGTCATCCTGTTGTTCTACCTGCTGGTTACCCCTGATATTCAGAAAACCGGCTACGACATCGCCCTGCCGTTCACCGACGCTGTCTGGCGCTCGTCGATCCCGAACGTGCTGGCGGCGGTGCTGTTCATCTTCCCGGTGATCTTCGTGACGGTCCTCTTGAACAGCCGCTATTTCACCAATCCGTGGCAGCGCAACCTTTACGTTGGTGTCACCCTGGTGATCGGCCTCTGGGTCTACTCGGGGCTAGCGTTCAACGCCGACCCGCTCGGGGTCTGGTCGATGGAGCCGAACCTGCTGAACGTCTTCGTCTCGGTGGTGTTCGTCAATGCGCCGACGGTGTTTCGCATCGTGCGCGGCATCGTGATGGACATCAAGACCCGCGATTACGTGGCCGCCGCCATGACCCGCGGCGAGGGCCCGTGGTATATCATGCTGTGGGAGATTCTGCCCAATGCCCGCGGCCCGCTGATCGTCGATTTCTGCCTGCGCATCGGCTATACCACGATCCTGCTCGGCACCCTGGGCTTCTTCGGCCTCGGGGTCTCGCCAGAAAGTCCCGACTGGGGCTCCACCATCAACTCCGGTCGCAAATTGCTGTCGATCTTCCCCCACCCCGCCGTGGTCCCCGCCCTGGCCCTGATGAGTCTGGTGCTGGGCCTCAACCTGCTGGCCGACGGCCTGCGTGAAGAAAGCCTGAAAGACTGATGCATTTCTCCTTTGCGCAAATATCCTCGGGGGTGACACGCGCCCGAAAAACAGTCCAGTGGACTGTTTTTAGCGGGGAACGCGTCGCCCGTGGCGACGCAGGGGGGCAGACAGCCCCCGGTGCCCGCCATACGACCGGAGGTTGCCATGGCTGCTGACTGGGACCCCACCAAACCGATCCTCGAGATCGAGCACCTCTCGATTTCCTTCTTCACCCGCACCCGCGAGATTCCGGCGGTGATGGATTTTTCCTGCACCGTCATGCCGGGCGAAGCGATGGGGCTGGTGGGCGAGTCGGGCTGCGGCAAATCGACCGTGGCGCTGGCGGTGATGCGCGATCTGGGTCGCAACGGCCGCATCGTGGCCGGCTCGATCCGCTTCAAGGGCCGCGAGCTGACCCATATGGGCGAAGAGGAATTGCGCCACATCCGCGGCTCCGAAATCGCCATGATCTACCAGGAGCCGATGGCCTCGCTTAATCCGGCGATGAAGATCGGTGCCCAGCTTGCCGAAGTGCCGATGATCCACCGCGGTGTGACCCACCGCGAGGCCATCGCCCTGGCCCGCCAGATCGTGGCCGACGTGCGCCTGCCCGACCCCGAACGCATCCTGGCCGCCTATCCGCACCAGCTTTCAGGGGGGCAGCAACAGCGCATTGTCATCGCCATGGCGCTGATGTCGGAACCCGCGCTGCTGATCCTGGACGAGCCGACCACCGCGCTTGATGTCACGGTCGAGGCCGGCATCGTCGATCTGGTCAAGGATCTTGGCATAAAATACGGCACCTCGATGCTGTTCATCAGCCATAACCTCGGCCTGATACTCGATGTCTGCGACCGGCTTTGCGTGATGTATTCCGGCGAGGCGGTGGAAACCGGCAATGTGGTCGAAGTGTTCGACAAGATGCGTCACCCCTACACGCAGGCCCTGTTTCGCTCGATCCCTTTGCCCTCGGCCGACAAGAACGCCCATCCGCTGGTGGCGATTCCCGGCAATTTTCCACTGCCGCATGAACGACCCGTTGGCTGTAATTTCGGCCCGCGCTGCGATTATTTTCAGGACGGTCTCTGCAATGCCGGCGACGTGCCGATGCATGACGTGTCGGGCGGCAACCGCCACGAGTCCCGCTGCCTGAGATCGTTGGAAATAGACTGGGACGCAGAAATCAAGATCGGCCAGACCTATGTGAAAAACCCGGTCGGCGAAGTGGTTCTGAAAATGGAAGACCTGCGCAAGTATTACGAGGTTTCGGGTGGCGGTCTGTTTGGCGGTGGTGCCGACAAGGTGGTGAAGGCCAACGAGACCCTGTCGTTCGAGGCGCGTGAAGGCGAGACCCTGGCGATTGTCGGCGAATCCGGTTGTGGCAAGTCCACCTTCGCCAAGGTGTTGATGGGGCTGGAAACCGCAACTTCCGGCAAGATATCGCTTTATGGCCACGAAATCCAGAACACCCCGATCGAGAAGCGCTCGACTGCAACCGTGTCCGGGGTGCAGATGGTGTTCCAGAACCCGTTCGACACCCTCAACCCCTCGATGACCGTGGGCCGTCAGATCATCCGCGCCCTCGAGATCTTTCACATCGGCACTTCCGATGCCGCCCGCCGCGAGCGCATGCTCGAGCTGCTCGATCTGGTCAAACTGCCACGCGAATTTGCCGCCCGCATGCCGCGCCAGCTTTCGGGGGGGCAGAAACAGCGCGTCGGCATCGCCCGCGCCTTTGCCGGCGGGGCCAAGATCGTGGTGGCAGACGAGCCGGTTTCGGCCCTCGACGTCTCGGTGCAGGCCGCCGTCACCGATCTGCTGATGGAGATTCAGCGTGAAAATCGCACCACCCTGCTGTTCATCAGCCACGATCTGTCGATCGTGCGCTACCTTTCAGACCGGGTGATGGTGATGTATCTCGGCCATGTGGTCGAACTGGGCACCACCGATCAGGTGTTCTCGCCGCCCTACCACCCCTATACCGAAGCGCTGCTGTCGGCGGTGCCGATTGCCGACACAAGGGTGCACAAGCAGCGCATCGTGCTGGAAGGCGACATCCCCTCGGCCATGAACCCGCCCCCCGGCTGCCCGTTCCAGACCCGCTGTCGGTGGAAATCCCAGGTTCCGGGCGGGCTTTGTGATCGCGAAATGCCCCCCGTCCAGATGGTGGCCGCGGGCCATCAGATCAAATGCCACCTCGCGCCGGACATCCTGGCCGGGATGGAGCCGGTCATTACCATCGCAGCCGAGTAGAAATACCGGCCCGGCTTTCTCGCTGGCTCAAATATCCACTAACGCCTTGCCACCAGGGCCTTACCACTTCACGTCCGGATTCTTCGAAGCCTTGTGCTTGCGCAACCGGCTGGGGGTGTGGAACTTCGGGTCCTTGAACGGGTTTTTCTCGCCCTGACCGCGCACCATGATCCGGATCGGCGTGCCGGGCATTGCGAAATGATCGCGCAAGCCGTTGATCAGATAGCGCTTGTAGGTTTCCGGCAGCAGATCGGGGTGGCTGCACATCACCACGAATCCGGGCGGGCGGGTCTTGACCTGGGTCATGTAGCGCAGCTTGATGCGGCGCCCGCCGGGGGCCGGTGGCGGATGGGCCTCGGTCATGGCACCCAGCCAGGTGTTCAGCCGCGCGGTCGGCACCCGCTGGTTCCACACGTCATGCGCCTTGATCAGGGCGGCGTGCAGCCGGTCGAGGCCGCGCCCGGTCTTGGCCGAAACGGTGACCAGCGGTGCGCCGCGCAACTGCGGCAGCAGGCGCTCGAACATCTCGCGCAGGGCGGTCAGCTTTTCCTGCTTTTCGCCCTCGAGATCCCATTTGTTGACCGCCACCACCACCGCCCGGCCTTCCGATTCGGCATAGTCGGCAATCCGCAGGTCTTGCTGCTCGAACGGAATTTCGGCGTCCAGCAGCACCACCACCACCTCGGCAAAGCGCACCGCACGCAAGCCGTCCGAGACCGACATCTTTTCCAGCTTGTCGTCGATCCGGGCCTTCTTGCGCATTCCGGCGGTGTCGAAAATCCGCATTGGAGTGCCAAGCCATGTCGTGCGCACCGAGATCGCATCGCGGGTGATGCCCGCTTCCGGCCCGGTCAACAGCCGCTCTTCGCCCAGGATCTTGTTGATCAGGGTCGATTTTCCGGCATTGGGCCGACCGATCACCGCAATCTGCAACGGCTTTGCCAGGGTTGGCTTGTGCGCCTCGGGGTCGGCCTCAACGTCGGCCTGATCCTCGGGCACGTCTTGATCAATTAACGGCGCATCGGCCTCGGCCCGCGCGATGAAGCTGTCACCGATCGGGCGCAGGATGTGGTAAAGGTCGTCCATCCCCTCGCCATGTTCCGCCGACAGCCGCACCGGCTCGCCCAGGCCCAGGCTGAAGGCCTCGATCGCGCCCGCATCACCGGCGCTGCCTTCGGATTTGTTGACCCCCACGATCACCCGCGCCGCCTTGCGCCGCAGGATCTCGGCAAACACTTGGTCGGTCGCCGTCACCCCGGCCCGACCGTCGATCAGGAACAGGCAGACATCCGCCATTTCCACCGCGCGCTCGGTCAGCCGCCGCATCCGGCCTTGCAGGCTGTCGTCGGTGACATCCTCGAGCCCCGCCGAGTCGATCACCGTAAAGCGCAGATCGAACAGCTTGGCGTCGCCCTCGCGCAGATCGCGGGTGACGCCGGGTTGATCGTCCACCAGCGCCAGCTTGCGCCCGACCAGGCGGTTGAACAGGGTCGATTTGCCGACGTTCGGGCGCCCGACAATGGCAAGGGTAAAGCTCATGGTGCCCTCCGGGGGCTGGGGTCAAAGGTCAAGCCTGCTGCCCTACACCGGCCCGGCGTCAACGGAAAGCGTGAAGTTGCCCCTTGCCCGAGACGACATAAAGCGTGCCACCCGCCAGCGCCGGTTGTGCCGCCGCCCCGCCCGGCAGATCGAGGGTGCCGACCAGGGTGCCATCGGTCGGATCGAACAGCCGGATCAGCCCGTCGCCCGAAGCCACCACCAGCCGCCCGCCCGCCAGCACCGGGCCGTAATGGGCGGTGATCTCCTTGCGCTTCTTGACCTTGCCCTTGACGAAATAGGGCATCTCGACCGCCCAGATCAGGTCGCCGGTGGCGGCGTCCAGCCGCACCAGGCGGGCCTCGTCATTGACCAGAAACACCGATCCCCCGACCGCCAGCACCGGGCCAAGCGCGCCCTCGGTGGCCGACCAGATCAGCTTGCCCGAAGCTGATTCCAGCGCCACCGTGCGCCCGCGCGCGCTGCCGGCATAGGTGACCGCCCCCGCCACCACCGGATCGCCGGTGATATCGCTAATGCCTGCATAGCCGCGCCCCAGGCGCTCGCCTGCGACCATCGCGCCCCACACCCGCACCCCGCCGTCTTTCAGCACCGCCACCAGCTCGCCGCTGGCAATCGGCAGCAGCACATTGGCCGCACTGATCGCAGGGGCGGATGATCCGATCATCCCGGTCGGCGAAGGCGTCGCCGCTAGCTGCCAGCGCACCCGGCCGCTGTCGGTTGCCACCGCCCAGGCCGCGCCATCGCGCCCCACCACATAAACCGTGCCCGCGTCAACCGTGGGGGCACCCGTGACCGGGGCCCCCAGCCGCTGCCGCCAGATCACCGCGCCCGAGGCCGGATCAAGCGCCAGCAGGTCGCCGTAACCGGTGGCGGCAAAAAGCTGCCCGCCGCCATAAGCCAGGCCGCCGCCCGAAACTTCGTTGGCGCTATCGGTCTCGGGCGTCAGGTCAACCGACCACAGCGTCGCACCCGCGGTCGAGGTGGCGGCGAGGGTGGCGGTGGCATCCAGCGTGAACACCCGCCCGTCACCCACGATCGGCGCGGCCGAGATGCGGTTCTTGCGGCTGTTGCCAGCGCCGATAGCGACACTCCAGACCCGCACCGGCTGGGCCGACAGCGCACCGTGCGGCGCAAGATGCGCGGCATTGCCGCCGCGCTGCGGCCAGTCGGCATTGGCCTGGGCGGCGGGCAGGTTGATCGCCAGGCTCTGGTTCTCGATCTGACCCGAGGGGTCAACCGGGGCGGGCTGTT
The DNA here is from genome assembly GCA_964419305.1 of uncultured Rhodobacter sp. GTDB lineage: Bacteria > Pseudomonadota > Alphaproteobacteria > Rhodobacterales > Rhodobacteraceae > CAYQPD01. The sequence goes on along the minus strand of CAYQPD010000010.1, from coordinate 3,433 downwards.
CCTCGGTCGGGATGCTGGCCTCGAGCGGGGTGCGCACATCAAAGCGCTCGCCCGGCAGGATCAACTCTTTCTCGCAGCCCGCCAGCAGCACCGCCAGGGCCAGCCCCGAGATCGCAGATATCAGCTTCACCGTGCCAGCCTCCGTGCCATGATCCAACCCGTCCGCGCCCCGGCCATCAACCGGTTGCGGCCTGCCCGCCAAGGGCGACAATCATCTGAGTTGCGCGCTGACGCAAGCCCGATGGGGCTTCCTGATCCTGTGACAGCGCTTGCAATGCCGCAATCGCCCCAGCCGTGTCGCCCGCTTCAACCAGCAGATAGGCCAGTTGCTCCAGCGCCAGCGGGCGGAACGGGCGACCGGGGGCGGCGATCGGATCAAGTGCCGCGCGCCGGTCGGCCAGCGCCATATCGGCACCCGACAGCACCACCCGGCGCAGCACCGCCAGATCGCGGTAGCTGGCCGGCAGGGTGGCATCCGACGCCACCTTGTCCAGCGCCGCCAATGTGCCCGCGCGGTCATCGGTCGGGTCGCTGGCCAGCATCAGGTTCAGGATCGCCGCGCGGTCGGCGCTGGCAGGCACCGCCGCCAGTGCCGCACGCCGCTCCGGGGCGGTGCCCTGCTCTAGCGCCACCATCACCGCATCGCCAAAGGCTTGCGCCGCCGCGCGGTTGCTGGCCTTGCGCCACTCGGTCACGGCAGCACCACCCACGATCAGCACCACCCCCAGCACCCCGATCCAGCCATATTTGCGAAACAGCGCAAACAGGCGGTCACGGCGGACCTCTTCGGTCACTTCCTCGATGAAACTTTCGGGGTTGCTCACGCGCGCATCTCCTTCGCGTTTGCCGCCGTCTTACACGGGATCGGCAGGGCTTGCCAAGCCCCGCGCAACGGGGGTCGCCGCCCGGAGCCGCGATGACCGCCCGGCAGGGCGGGAAGAGCACGCGCTCAGGCCACCGCCGCCGCTGCGGCTTCGGCTTCTTCCTCGGACGATTGGCGCGCCCACATCGCGGCGTAGCGCCCGCCGTTTGCCAGCAGCATCTCGTGGCTGCCCTGCTCGACGATCCGGCCGTCTTCCAGCACCACGATGCGGTCGCAATCGGCGATGGTGGATAGCCGGTGCGCGATGGTGATCACGCTGCGGCCCTGACCCATCTCGCGCAGGCTGTCCTGGATGTCGCGCTCGGTCTGGGTATCCAGCGCCGAGGTCGCCTCGTCCAAAAGCAGGATCGGCGGGTTCTTGAGCAAGGTGCGGGCGATCCCCACCCGCTGCTTCTCGCCGCCCGAAAGTTTCAGGCCGCGCTCGCCCACCGTCGTTTCATAGCCCGCCGGCAGGGATTGGATGAAATCGTGGATCTTCGCCGCCCGCGCCGCCGCTTCGACCTCAAGGCGGCTGGCTTCGGGGCGACCGTAGGCGATGTTGTAATAGACCGTATCGTTGAACAGCACGGTGTCCTGCGGCACCACGCCGATCTGGCCGTGCAGGCTGTCCTGGGTGATATCGCGCAGATCCTGCCCGTCGATGCGCACCGCGCCGCCGGTGACATCATAAAACCGGAACAGCAGCCGCCCGATGGTCGATTTGCCTGATCCCGACGGCCCGACCAGCGCCACCCGCTCGCCCGGGGCCACCCGCAGGCTGATGCCGCGCAGGATCTCGCGGTCGGGGTCATAGCCGAAGGTCACGTGATCGAATTCGACCGCGCCGCCCGTCACCTGCAACGCCCTTGCCCCCGGCTTGTCGGTGACTTCGGCGGGTTGCGCCAGCAGGGCGAACATCTGCCCCATATCGACCAGCGCCTGACGGATTTCGCGGTAAACCGTGCCAAGAAAGTTCAGCGGCATGGTGATCTGGATCATGTAGGCGTTGACCATCACGAAATCGCCCACCGTCAGCACCCCCGCCTGCACCCCCTGCGCCGCCATCACCATCACGATCACCAGCCCGGTGGTGATGATGGTGGCTTGCCCGAAGTTCAGCACCGACAGCGATTGCCCGGTTTTCACCGCCAGCCCTTCATAGGCCGCCATTGCGCCGTCATAGCGCGACGCCTCGCGCCGCTCGGCCCCGAAATACTTGACGGTCTCGAAGTTCAGCAGGCTGTCAATCGCCTTCTGGTTGGCGTCGGTATCCTGATCATTCATCTGGCGGCGGATCTGCACCCGCCACTCGGTGATCCGAAAGGTGTAGATCACGTAAAGCGCGATCGTCACCACCACCGCCACCATATACCAGATGCCGAACAGCAGCGCGAACAGCACCGCCACCATGCTCAGCTCAAGGATCAGCGGCCCGATCGAGAACAGCATGAAGCGCAGCAGGAAATCGACGCCCTTGACGCCGCGCTCGATGATGCGCGACAGCCCGCCGGTCTTGCGGCTGATGTGATAGCGCATCGACAGGCGGTGAATGTGGGTAAAGGTTTCCAGCGCCAGCTTGCGCAGCGCGCGCTGGCCGACCCGCACGAACACCGCATCGCGCAGCTCGCCAAACCCCACCGCTCCCAGCCGCGCCACGCCATAAGCCACCGTCAGCCCGACCGCCGAAAGCGCCAGCAGCGCCGCCGCCGAGGGGGCCTCGCCCGCCAGCGCATCGACCGCCGCCTTGTAGAAGAACGGGGTCGCGACCGACACCACCTTGGCCGCCAGCAACAACAGCAGCGCCAGCACCACCCGGCGCTTGACCCAAGCCTCGCCCGCGGGCCAGAGATAGGGCAGCACCCGCTGGATGGTGTGCCAGCCGCTGGCGTTTGGCTGATGGCTGTCGGCACTGGTCGCCGTGGACGTGGTTCTGCGCATGAGGCACCCCGGATTGCAGCGCCTTACCTATGCGCGCCGGGGGGCAATTGCCAGTGCCTCAGTTGCCGGGGTGCGGGATGGTGAAGACCTGCCCCGGATAGATCAGATCGGGGTCGCGGATCTTGTCGCGGTTGGCCTCGAACACCTGCACATACATGATGCCGTGGCCGAAGTTCTCGCGCGCGATGCGCCACAGGGTAAAGCCGGGCTGCACCGTCACGGTCAGCGCAGGCAGCGCGGCGGTGGGTTGCGGGGCGGCTTCGGGTTGCGGTGCGGTCGGCGCGGCGGCAACCGGTGCGGGCGTCGTTGGCGCGGGGGCCGCCGCGATCGGGGCGGGTGCCGGTTCGGCTGCGGCCGGGGCCGGTGCGGCTGCGCCAACCGCCGCGACCGGGGCGGGCTGCGGGGCGACCAGCGGCGCGGGTGCCGCCGCTGCGGGCTCGGGTGCCGCCGCCGGTTCGGCTGTGGCAAGTGCCGGTTCGGGCGCGGCAGGTGCCGGTGCGGCGGCAACTTCGACCGGTGCGGGCTCGGGTGCCGGTGCCGGTGCGGGCCCGGGTGCCGGTTCCGGCGCGGCAACCGCTTCGACCGGCGCGGGTTCCGGTGCTGCGTCCGGATCGGCCGTGGCGGGTGCCGGTT
>CAYQPD010000009.1:17680-38371 GCA_964419305.1 uncultured Rhodobacter sp. | reverse complement strand
AGCAGAAATCGCGCGTCCGCCACAGCGCCGCCTTGAATCCGACACGCGCACCGGGTGGTATGGTGCGATTGGCCAGTGCATGATTGCCAATGCTGGATTGGACGTGACGATGACCCTCAAGACGCAATGCAATATCCGCCCGGTCAGGGCATCCGACTTTGATCAGTGGCACGCTCTCTGGCATGACTACCTCGAATTCTACCACACCACCTTGCCCGAGGCGGTTTACCAATCCACCTTCGACCGCCTGCTGGCGGGGGATGCGGGAATTCACGGGCTGATGGCAGAGCGCGGCGATCAGGCGGTCGGACTGGTGCATTACATCTTTCATCCGACCTGCTGGAAGGTGGAGCCGCTGTGCTATCTGCAAGACCTGTTCACCGTGCCGCAGGCGCGCGGCCAAGGGGTTGCGCGGGCGCTGATCGAGGCCGTTTATGCCGCCGCCGATGCCGCCGGCGCACCGACCGTCTATTGGCTGACGGCGGAAAACAATTACCCTGGGCGGATGCTCTATGATCGGGTCGGCAGCCGCAGCCCCTTCATCAAATACACCCGGCCGGTCTGACATGCGCACCTTGAAACTGCTGGTGCTGTACACCCTGACCGCCTGCGCCCCAACCGTCGGCCAACAGGTGACGATGCGCGCAGTCTCGCCCGCGACCGTGCCGGATTTGCCGGCGATGAAAACCTTTGGCCCCGCGCGCGCGCCGCACGCGGGCCGGGCCAATGCCGAGATCGCGCAGGACTTCCTTGATCTTGAATTCCGCATGGAAAGCGGGCGCGCGCTGCCGGTGTTCTCGCGCTTCGATCGCCCCATCACCGTCGCCCTGCGCGGCGCGGTGCCCGCCACCGCCCCGGCCGACCTTGCCGCGCTGATCGGGCGTTTGCGGGCCGAAGCCGGGATTGATCTGCGCGCGACCCCCGGGGCTGCCGCCATCACCTTCGAGTTCCTGCCCCGCGACGCGATCCGCGCAACCTTTGCCAATGTCGCCTGTTTCGTGGTGCCAGGAGTGTCAAGCTGGGCCAGCTATCGCGCCGCGCAGGGCTTGGCCAGGCTGGATTGGGCCACCGTCACGGCGCGTGACACGGTGGCGATCTTTCTGCCCTCGGATACCAGCCCGCAAGAGGTGCGCGACTGCCTGCACGAAGAGCTGGCGCAGGCGATGGGGCCGCTCAACGATCTCTACAGCCTGTCGGATTCGGTGTTCAACGATGACAACTTCCACACCGTCCTGACCGGCTTCGACATGCTGATCCTGCGCCTGCACTACGCGCCCGAACTGCACAGCGGCATGACCCGCGCAGAAGTGGCAGCCCTGCTGCCAGCGCTGTTGGCGCGGATCAACCCGGCGGGCCAGCACCCCGGCTACAAGCCCGCCGATACCACCCCGCGCGGCTGGATCAGCGCGATCGAAACCGCACTGGGGGCCAAGGCTCCGGTGATGGTGCGGCGCGCCGCTGCGACCCAGGCGCTGGCGCTGGCGCGCAGTCAGGGCTGGCACGACAGCCGCCTCGCCTTCAGTCTGTTCGCCCTTGGCCGGTTAGGCATTGCCACCGATCCGGCCGCCGCCGTGGCCGCCTTCACCGAGGCCGCGCGGCTTTACCGCAGCCTGCCCGAAGGCCAGATCCATGCCGCCCATGTCGATATGCAACTGGCCGCCCTTGCCCTTTCCAGCGGCGATGCGACGCGAGCGCTGGCACTGGCGGATCAGGCGATCCCGGTGGTGAGGACGGCGCAGAACGCCGCCCTGCTGGCAACTTTGCTGATGGTCAAGGCTGAGGCCCTGACCGCCCTGGGGCGCGACTCCGAGGCGGCGCAAGCGCGGCTCGACAGTCTGGGCTGGGCGCGCTATGGTTTCGGGCCGGATGCAGCGGTGCGGGCGCGGATGTCGGAAATCACCGCGCTGCGGCCAGGCGGTCAGCCGGGCTGAGCGGCGGGTCACGGCTGGCTTGCCGGGCAGACCCGGCGCGAGCGGCGCAATGCGGTCAAGGTGCTGCCGTTTCCCGATGTCGGTGGCGCGATGGCGCCTTGCGTGCGGGTGACGCAGGCGAAAAAGTTATCGGCCCGAACCTTCACGCGGCCGGGGCTTGATGCCATATCCCTGACATGCTGAAATTCGCCCCCCTTGTGCTGGCCATTCTTTACGCGCTGGCGATGTATCGCTTTTCGGTCTGGCGCACCCTCAAGGCGCTGGACCGTCAGTCGCATCCCCTGACCGAGCCCGCCATCACCCGCCTTGCCGACCGGATGGCGGTGGCGCTCGATCTGGCGCGCATCGAGGTGCAGGTTTACGAGGTTGACCCGGTGAACGGCCTTGCCGCCCCCGATGGCCGCATCTTTCTGACCCGTGGCTTTGTGCAAAAATACCGCGCCGGTCAGGTGACAGCGGAAGAAATCGCTTCGGTCATCGCGCATGAGCTGGGGCACGTGGCGCTAGGCCATAGTCGGCGGCGGATGATTGATTTCACCGGGCAGAACGCGGTTGTCATGCTGCTGTCGGCGCTCTTGAACCGCTTTTTGCCCGGCATCGGGGTGTGGATCGCCAACGCGCTGACCACCGCCCTTGCCGCCCGGCTGTCGCGGCGCGACGAGAACGAGGCCGACGCCTATGCCAGCGCGCTGCTGGTCAAGGCCGGGATCGGAACCGCGCCGCAAAAATCGCTGTTGGCCAAGCTCGACGCCCTGACCGGTGCCCACGGTGCCGCGACCCCCGCCTGGCTGGCAAGCCACCCCAAAACCGCCGAACGCATCAAAGCCATCGAAGCGCGCGAAGTCGCCTGGGATCAGCCAACCTGAACCGCTTTTGCCAGCCGGTTCAGCCGGGCGCGGCGCAACAGGCCGGGCAAGCCTTGCGGCTGGCCCGCCAGCGCTTCGGCCTTGGCCCGCACCGCTTCCAGCACCTGCGCCATCGCCGCCGGTTGGCCCGACCACAGCTCCCACAAAAAGCCGTCGGGGTCGCGGCGCGCCAGCCCCTCGGCGGCCAGCACATGGCGTGGAAAATCGGCGGCGTTGTAGGTCAGGATCATGTCGGCGCTGCCCGCAATCGCCACCGCCAGCACATGGGTGTCGTTGTCATCGGGCAATTGCAGCCGCCGCTCGATGCCCGGCGCGGGGGCGAGGCTGGCGCGGGGAAAGGCGGCGCGGGTCAGCGCTACCTCGGTGCGGGCCTGCGCTTCGGCTGCGGGGCCGAGCTTGGCCGTGGCGCGCGCCCATTCCTCAAGAATGCGCGCGGACCACAGCGGGGTGTAAAGCCCGGCGCTGGCCGCCCCCAGCAAAATCTCGCGCAGGATCGGCGGGTACAGCACGCAGGCGTCGAGAACGACCCTCATCCATCCAGCCGGAAGAACAGCGCTTTCAGATAGCCCGATTCCGCCAGTTGCGGCAGCAAAGGGTGATCCGGCCCGGCAAAGCCGGTATGCAGCAGTTGCGCCCGCCGCCCGCCGCGCCCGATGCCGCGACCGCAGGCATTGCGAAAGGCGGTCAGATCAGCCGCGTGCGAACAAGAACAAAGCACCAGATAGCCGCCGGGGGTGACCAGCGGTGCCGCCAGCCGCGCCAGCCGCTCGTAAGCCCGCAAGCCGGCCTCGAGCGCCGGTTTGGCGGGCGCAAAGGCCGGCGGGTCGCAGATCACCAGATCAAATGTCGCGCCTTCCAGCGCCAGCGCCTCGAGCACCGCAAAGGCATCGCCCTGCCTGGTGGTAAAGCGGTCTGCCACCCCACCGGCGGCAGCCCCCTGCTCGGCCAAAGCCAGCGCCGGGGTGGAGCCATCGACCGCCAGCACCGATTGCGCCCCGCCCGCCAGCGCCGCCAGCCCGAAACCGCCGACATGGGTAAACATGTCCAGCACCCGCGCGCCGCGCGCCAGCGCCTTGGCGAATGCGTGGTTCGGGCGCTGATCAAGGAATATCCCGGTCTTCTGCCCGCCCAGCACATCGGCCAGATAGGTGGCCCCGTTCATCGGAACCAGGATCGGCCCCGCCACCGCGCCGCGCAGCACCAGGGTTTCCTCGACCAGCCCTTCCAGCCCGCGCGCCCGCCCGGTGCCGTTCTTCACCACATTGGCGACCCCGGTCACCGCCACCAGTGCCGCCACCAGCGGTTCCAGATGCACCTCGGCCCAGGCGGCATTGGGCTGGATCACCGCCGTATCGCCAAAGCGGTCGATCACCACGCCGGGCAGGCCGTCGGCCTCGGCATGGATCAGCCGGTAAAAGGGGGTCTCAAAAAGCCGTTCCCGCAACGCCAGCGCGCGGGCAATGCGGGCGGCAAACCAAGCCTCGTCGATTACCGCCAACGGGTCACGGTCCAGCACCCGCGCGATGATTTTTGAGACGTTGTTCACCGTCACCAGTGCCAGCGGGCGGCGGTCGGCGTCTTCCAGCACCGCCAGCGCACCGGGCGCCAGCGCCTGGGTGCGCCGGTCGGTCACCAACTCGTCGGCGTAAACCCAAGGGAAGCCGTGCCTGATGGCGCGGGCCTCAGCCTTGGGTTTCAACCGGACAACGGGCAGTTCGGGGCGGGGCATATGCGAAGAGGAGGGCGTCATGCCCCCCTCCTAGCCTATTCGTGCGCGGCCAGAAAGAGCCTGGCTAGCCGGCCACCGCCAGCGGCGACAGGATCAGATCGTTGTTCAGACGCGAGGTCGGCACCGCATCCGGCATCGACAGCAATACCGGCGCAACCAGTTCTTGGGTAGCAACCTGGCGCAGATGCTCGACAATCACCACCCGTTGGGTGTGCCCGGCCTGATCCTCGGCAATCGCCCGCGCTCCGCCAGATGCCGGAATATCGGCCGAGACCCGGCGCGGGCCGTCGATCACCAGCCCGGTTTCGGCATCACGCACCGTCAGATAGAACTTCAGCGAATGGGTGCCGCCCACGGTGTAGCGGGTTTTCTGGGTCAGCGCGTGAAACCGCGCCACCTCGACTTCGACGATCACCTTGCGCCCGGCGTCCATGCCGATCGTGCCCTGGCCAAAGGCCTCGGCAAAGATCGACTGGATCTGGCTGTAGCGATCTCCGATCGGGTCGCCGCGCCACACGATATCGGCAATCGGATAAAACACGTTGGCCTCGGATACCCGCAGCGATCGCGGCACATCAACCCGGATCTCGGCGACATCGTATTGTGGCACCTGCGCCACCAGCGGAACCTGATCCTGGGTGGCCGCCGACAGATCAAGACCGTTGGTCAGACTGTTGCGCGAAGCCGGTTCCATCGAGGCACAAGCCCCAAGCCCCAGCATCAGCCCCATGGCTGCGATCAAGCGAAATCCGTTCATCATCTTATCCTCCGGGGATTCTCCCCATTCTTGACAGGATCTTGATGCGCGGCAAATATGGCTGAAATGAGAAAACCCCGGAGCATTTCCGGGGCTTTCATATCCGTATCAGGCAGGCGGGTCGCGGCTTGCGCCGCCCTCAGAGCCCGTGCGCCGGAACTTGCGTGCCGTGATGGCGGCCAAATCGGGCCTTGATCCAGCGCCCCATGGCCACCAGGCCGTCATGCAGCGCCTCGGCCCGCAGACGGTGCGCCTCGGCCACGGCGGCGGCAACATCAATCCGCCCGTCGGGCAGCACGAAATTCATTTGAACAACCGATCCCATGACCGTGATCCTTTCGCTGATCTTGTTGGCTGCGGCTTATTTAGGATGCCCCGACCGCATCCACCAGCAATGCAATGCGCAGTCCCGCCATGCGCGGAATGCATGATTGAATGACCCATGTGCTGGACGCCGCCGGCCGCCCGGTCCACAATGGCATGCGTCGATCCCGGCCCAGTTGTTGCCACTGGTTGTTAGCGCTAACAACACCTGCTAGAATACGCCCGAACTAACCCCTGGAGTCGCCCAATGACCCTCAACCGCACCATCGCCCGGGTGACCGACCGCATCCGCGCCCGCTCGCAAGACCGCCGCGGAGCCTATCTCGAAAGGCTGGCGCAGGCGGCAAGTGCGGGCCCGGCGCGCGGCCATCTGGCCTGCGGCAATCAGGCCCACGCTTATGCCGCGATGGGGCCGGACAAGGCCACCCTGGCCGCCGCCCGCGCCCCCAACATCGCCATTGTCACCGCCTACAACGACATGCTGTCGGCGCATCAGCCCTATGAGGCCTACCCCGAGTTGATCCGCGCCGCCGCCCGCCGCGCCGGGGCCACCGCGCAGGTCGCAGGCGGGGTGCCCGCGATGTGCGACGGGGTGACGCAAGGCCAGGCCGGGATGGAGGTCTCGCTGTTCTCGCGCGACGTGATCGCCATGGCCGCCGCCATCGCGCTGTCGCACAACACCTTCGACGCGGCCCTGTTCCTTGGCGTTTGCGACAAGATCGTGCCCGGCCTGATCATCGCCGCCGCCAGCTTTGGCCACCTGCCGGCGGTGTTCGTGCCCGCCGGGCCGATGACCTCGGGCCTGCCCAACGACGAGAAGGCGAAGGTTCGCAACGCCTTTGCCACTGGCGAAGTCGGGCGCGAGGCGCTGATGGCGGCAGAAATGGCCAGCTACCACGGCCCCGGCACCTGCACCTTCTACGGCACCGCGAACACCAACCAGATGCTGATGGAATTCATGGGGATGCACCTGCCCGGTGCCAGCTTCGTGAACCCCGGCACACCGCTGCGCGCCGCCCTGACCGACGCCGCCGTCGCGCGCGCCGCCGCCATCACAGCACTTGGCAACGATTTCCGCCCGGTCGGCGAGCTGCTGGACGAACGCGCCTTTGTCAACGGCCTGGTCGGCCTGATGGCCACCGGGGGCTCGACCAACCTGGTGCTGCACCTGCCCGCCATGGCGCGGGCAGCAGGCATCGTGCTTGATCTGCATGACTTTGCCGAGATCTCGGAGGTGGTGCCGCTGCTGGCCAAGGTCTATCCCAACGGCATGGCCGACGTGAACGCCTTCCATGCCGCAGGCGGGGTGGGCTACATGATCGGCGAGTTGCTCGACGCCGGGCTGCTGCATCCCGATGCCCGCACCGTCGCGGGCGACGGGTTGGCGCTCTACCGCCAGGAACCCAAGCTGCGCGACGGTCGCCTGAGCTGGGAGGCGGGGGCGGGCCGCAGCCTCAACGACCGCATCCTGCGCCCCGTAGCCACGCCGTTCCAGCCCTCGGGCGGGTTGAAGCAGCTTTCCGGCAACCTTGGCCGCGGCGTGATCAAGGTCTCGTCGGTCGCCCCCGACCGCCATGTGATCGAGGCCCCGGCGCGCATCTTTCACGATCAGGACGACGTGAAACGCGCCTTCAAGGCGGGCGAGTTCACCGGCGACGTGGTGGTGGTGGTGCGGTTTCAGGGGCCGCAGGCCAATGGCATGCCGGAACTGCACGCGCTGACCCCGACCCTGTCGGTGTTGCAGGACCGCGGCCTGCGGGTGGCACTGGTGACCGACGGGCGGATGTCGGGGGCCTCGGGCAAGGTGCCCGCCGCGATCCACGTCTCGCCCGAGGCCGCCTGCGGTGGACCACTGGCGCGGCTGCGCGATGGTGATATCATCCGGCTGGACGCCAACGCCGGAACCCTGACGGTTCTGGCGGCGGATTTCGACGCCCGCCCTGCGGTGGTGGCCGACCTCGCGGCCAACCGGGTGGGCAACGGGCGCGAATTGTTCGAGGCCTTCCGCCGCAATGTCGGCCCGGCCACCGATGGTGCGGGCGTGGTGATCTGACCTCGGGTCAGCAAGAACTTTTTGCCTTCGGCGAGGATATTTTAACCAGCGAGAAAGGTATTTCGGATGAGAGTGCTGATGCGGTACAGGCGGGGACGCCGATGACCGCCCAGTGAGAAAGCGCTCTGTCTCCCCCGTGCAAACGGCCCGAGGCAGGGCGCAGCTCTCGTCCCGATAACTCCTTCCCATTTCTTGCTGGCCCAAATATCCCCGCCGGAGGCGACCTGCCTGGCCACATTCCCCGCCTTTGGTGAAAGGATCGACCCATGACCCCTGCTGAACAATCTCGCCGCGCCGCAGAAATCTGTCGGCTTGCCCCGGTGGTGCCGGTGCTGGTGATCGACGAGTTGGCTCATGCCGACCCGCTGGCCCGTGCGCTGGTGGCGGGCGGGCTGCCTGCGCTTGAGGTGACGCTGCGCACCCCGGTGGCACTTGATGCGATTCGCGCCATGGCGGCGGTGCCGGGCGGGGTGGTGGGTGCCGGCACCCTGCTGACCCCGGCCGATGTCAAGGCGGCCAAGGCGGCGGGGGCGATGTTCGGGGTCTCGCCGGGGGCCACGCCACGCCTGCTCGAGGCCTGCGCCGAATACGATCTGCCGCTGCTACCGGGGGCCGCCACCGCCAGCGAGGTGATGGCGCTGCTGGAGCTGGGCTACACGGTGCAGAAGTTCTTTCCGGCGGAAGCTGCGGGCGGGGCGGCGTTCCTGAAGTCGATCGGCGGGCCGATCCCGCAGGTGTCCTTTTGCCCGACCGGCGGCATCAGCTTGAAGAATGCCCTCGATTATCTCGGGCTGGCCAATATCCGTTGTGTCGGGGGCAGTTGGGTGGCCCCCAAGGCGCTGATGGCAAAGGGCGACTGGCCCGGGATCACCACTCTGGCGCACGAAGCGGCCGGTCTGGGCAAGTAGCGCGCGGGCCTTGCTTCAGCCGCGCTCGCCCCGGCCCATGCGTCCACCCTTGCGTCTCGGCGCGTCGGGATCCGCCAGCCCGGCCTGCAGCACGCCGCTCATCGGATGGTCGGGCCGGGTGGCGGCGTAGTGGGCGATCAGCACGGCCAGCGCTTCGGGCACCGATCGCCCGACCGGCAGGCTTAGCGCCCAATCGACGAAGATCGAGCGGCATTCGCCAAGGGTGATGCCGTCGATCGCATAGCTTTCGCGCACCAGCCCCTTGGGGTCCGCCTCGTCGAGGTGCATCACGCCGCTCCTTTTGCCTGATTCAACCGCGCCGTGATGACGGCGGCTGCCGCCGTGACTGCGGCATCAAGGCGCGATGAAACCTCGGCCTCATCCGCAGCACCCGCTTCACGGATCAGAAATGCCTTGCCGCCTGACCCCAGCCGCTCGGGGTTGGCCGCGCCATCAGTCAGAAGACGTGTTCCCGCCTGCAAGCGCCAGCACAGTCTGTAGGCCGCCAGCAGTGCCGTCTCGTCGGTTTGCGACAGAAACCCGCCGCGAACGGCGGCGTGAAGCTGCGCTTCGACCCGGCGCGCCGGATCGGCCAGCCAGAGCGCCGCAGTCTGGGCCAGAAGCTCGACGTCCATCAGCCGGCCGGGGCCGTTCTTGGCCTCCCAATCGCCGCTCGCGGGCTTGGCCGCCTGCAGCCGCGCGCGCATTTCGGCGACATCGGCCAGCACCGCAGGACCGCGTCCTTTGGCGGCAAACACCTCGCGCCGGAATGCCTCGATCTCGGTGCCAAGCGCTGCCAGACCGGCCAGCGGACGAGCGCGGGTCAGTGCCAGGTGTTCCCAGGTCCAGGCTTCGGTCAACTGGTAAGCCCGGAACGCGTCGAGCGAGGTTGCCACCGGCCCTTTGCGCCCCGAGGGCCGCAACCGCATGTCCACCTCGTAAAGGCTGCCCTCGGCCATCTGGGCGGTCAGCGCCGTCACCAGCGCCTGAGTCAGGCGCGCGTAATAGGGGCGGGTGGCCAGCGGGCGCGGACCGCTGCTGGTCTCGACCCCGGCGGCCTCATAGATCACGATCAGATCAAGGTCGGAGGCGGCGTTCAGCCGCCCGGCACCAAGGCTGCCCATCCCCATCACCACGGCCCCCCGACCGGGCGGGGCACCGTGCTTGCGGGCGAACTCGGCTTCGACCACCGGCCACAGGGTGGCCACCACGGCGTCGGCCAGATCGGCATACATCTTGCCCGCCTCGAAGGCGTCAATCAGCCCGCGCAGGTGATGCACGCCGACCCGGAAGTGCCATTCCTTCATCCAGCGCCGGGCCCCATCGAGCTTGCGCTCGTAATCGCCTTCCTCGGCCAGCCGCTCGTCAAGCTGCGCGGCCAGCGCCGCCCCCCCCGGCCAGGGCGCGAAAAACGACCCGCCGATCACCGCATCCAGCACCGCCGCGTTGCGCGCAAGGTAGCGGGCGAGAACCGGAGTGGTGGCGGCGATATCGACGATCAGATCGACCAGGTGCGGGTTGGCTTCGAACAGCGAAAAGATCTGCACCCCCGAGGGCAGCCCGGCCAGAAAGCCATCGAACGCCACCAGCGCCTCGTCAGGGTTGGCGGCGCGGTAAAGGCTTTTCAGCAGTGCCGGGCGCAAGCGGCGGAAGATCGCCACCGCCCGCTCGGAGCGCAGCGCTTGGTAGCCGTTCCAGCCCGCGACGATGCCCTGGGCGGCTGCCGACAGCGGCGGGCCGTCTTCGGCCTCACCCGGGGCGAAGAAGCCTTCGGTCAGGCGGTCGGTGCGCTTCAGGCGGTCCAGCAACGCGGCGCGGAAGGCGCCGACATCCGCCGCACCGCAGAAATTGGCGATCCGCGCCACTCCTTCGGCGGTGGCGGGCAGGTCGTGGGTCTGGGCGTCGGCCACCATCTGCAAGCGGTGCTCGACCTCGCGATGCGCGCGGTAAAGGGCGGTCAGCTCGCCCGCCACCTCGGTCGGTATCCAGCCGCTCGACGCCAGCGCCGTGAGGCCACCCACGGTGGTGCGGTCACGCAGGCCGGGGTCACGCCCGCCCGCGATCAACTGCCGGGTCTGGGTGAAGAACTCGATCTCGCGGATCCCGCCGACCCCCAGCTTGAGGTTGTGGCCTTCGATCACGATCGGTCCGTGCAGGCCACGATGATCGCGGATTCGCAGGCGCATGTCGTGGGCATCCTGGATTGCCGCGAAATCGAGGTGCTTGCGCCACACGAACGGGGTCAGGGTTTTCAGGAACCGCGCCCCCGCCGCCAGGTCGCCGCCACAGGGGCGCGCCTTGATGTAGGCCGCGCGTTCCCAGGTGCGCCCGACGCTTTCATAATAGGCTTCCGCCGCCCCCATCGCCAGGCACACCGGCGTCACCGCCGCATCCGGGCGCAGCCGCAAATCGGTGCGAAAGACATAGCCCTCGCCGGTCAGATCGGACAGCAGCGCCGTCATCCGGCGGGTGACGCGGATGAAGGCGGCGCGGGCCTCGGGCCAGTCGGTGCCGTAGCGGGTTTCGTCGAACAGGCAGATCAGGTCGATGTCCGACGAATAGTTAAGCTCGCGCGCGCCCATCTTGCCCATTGCCAGCACCACCATGCCGGCCGCAGTGGCCGCATCCTGCGGTTGCTGCCCCGGTAGCTTGCCGCGCCGGATCTCGTCGGCCACCAGGCGCTGCAAGGCCAGATCGACCGCCCGGTCGGCCAGTTGCGTCAACGCCGCCGTCACTGCCTCCAGCGGCCAGACCCCGCCCAGATCGGCCAGAGCGGTCAGCAGCGCCACCCGGCGCTTGGCGATGCGCAGGCCGGGGCCAAGCGCCGCGAGGCTCAGACCGGCCAGCGGGTCCAGCACCGCAGCCAGCGCGGCCTCGGGTGCCCCCGCCAGCGCGGCCCGCAGCCACACCGCCTCGCGCGCCATCAGCCCGCGCAGATAGGGGCTGCACCCGGCGGTGCCGATCAGCAGGGCGCGCAGCTCGGGCGGCAGATCGGCAAAGGTGCTGCCGGCATCGGCCCCGGCCTCGGGATCAAAAGCGATCGGCTGGCGGGTCAGGCGGCTGGCAAAGGGGGCATGGGTCATGGCCTCAGCATGGCCGCGCGCGTCGAAGGGGTCAACCGGCTCAGCAAAAGTGATTGCGGCGGCGCGTCGGCGGCGCAATATCGCGCCAGAGGGAGACCCGTGATGAGCAAAAGTCTGACCCGCGTGAAAGCCGCTCTGCACGCCGCTGGTGTTCCGGACAGCGTGATGGAAATGCCAGGCGAGACCCGCACGGCGCAGCAGGCGGCCGATGCGGCGGGCTGCGCGCTGGACCAGATCGTGAAATCGATCGTGTTTCGCGGTGCTTTGAGCGGCCAGTTGCGGCTGTTTCTGACGGCGGGCGGCAATCAGGTCTGCCCCGACAAGGCCAGCGCCCTGGCGGGCGAGGCTCTGGGGCGGGCCGATGCCGATGCGGTGCGCGCCACCACCGGCTTTGCCATCGGCGGGGTTGCCCCGCTCGGCCACCTGACCCCGCTTCCGACCTGGTTCGATCCGCGCCTGACCGCCTTTCCAATGGTCTGGGCCGCAGCGGGCACCCCGCGCCATATCTTTTCGGTGGCACCCGAGGTGCTGCACCGCCTGACCGGTGCCACCCTGGCCGATTTTGTCAAATAGTCAGCGCCCCGCCGCCGCAGCCCCATGTAAAATTCTTTAACATCCCCCCCTTGAACCCAAGCCCCCCGGTTCCGATCTTGTGCATGTGAAACTCATTCACATCGCACTGAAACCGCATACCGGAGATTGCCGCATGTATACCGCCTCGCCCTCTGCCGCCCCCGGCGGCTTCACCACCTGGCCGCGCCGCGCCGCAGCCTGGCTCGATGACCGCGGCAAAGGCGCCTGGATCGCCGCCATGGTGATCGGATTCATCGCCTTCTGGCCGATCGGCCTTGCCCTTCTGGCCTACCTGATCTGGAGCAAACGCATGTTCACCCGCACCGCCTGTGCCTCTCGTCACTTCTCGCGTCACGGCTGTGGCCCGACCAGCAGCGGCAATTCGGCGTTCGACGCCTACAAGGCCGAAACCCTGCGCCGCCTCGAAGAAGAACAGCGCGCCTTCGAAGGCTTCCTGCAACGTCTGCGCGAGGCCAAGGACAAATCCGAGTTCGACGCCTTCATGGATGATCGCGCCAAGGCGGCACGCCCTGCTGCCCCGGAAGCCTCGCCCGCCGCCGGATACTGATCCGGCCCGGATTTCTCCTTTGCCCAAATATCCCACCGGGGTCCGGGGGTGTGAAACCCCCGGCCTCAGTTTATCGCAAGAGACGGCTTGGCGGCGGCGGGATCGCTTGCTAACCTGTGGCCTGATCCCAGCCAGGGCCGGTCATGCGCCACACCCTTCCCATCGCGCCGCAGTTCTACGTCACGGCCCCGCAATCCTGCCCCTATCTGGACGGGCGGATGGAGCGCAAGCTGTTCACCTCGCTGCAGGGCGAGCACGCGCAAATTCTCAACGACACGCTCTCGAAACAGGGCTTCCGGCGCTCGCAGAACGTGCTTTACCGCCCCACCTGCGCCGAATGTTCTGCCTGCCTGTCGGCCCGCATCCGGGTTGCCGATTTCACCGCTTCGCGCACCCAAAAGCGGGTGGCGCGGCGCAACAGCCACCTGCGGCGCAACGCCACCAGCCCCTGGGCCACCGAAGCGCAGTTCGCGCTGTTCCGGCGCTACCTCGATCACCGCCACGCCGACGGCGGCATGGCCGACATGGACATTTTCGAGTTTTCCGCGATGATCGAGGAAACCCCGATCCGCTCGCGGGTGATCGAATACACCCGCCCGGCCGACCCCAATGAGACCGGACGCCCGTTGTCGGCGGTGTGCCTGACCGATGTCTTCGACGACGGGCTGAGCATGGTCTATTCGTTCTACGACCCGGATCTGGTGGCGCACAGCCTGGGCACCTACCTGATCCTCGATCACATCGAGATCGCGCGCGAGGCTGGCTTGCCGTTCGTCTACCTTGGCTACTGGGTGCCCGGCAGCCGCAAGATGGGCTACAAATCAGGCTTCTCGGCGCTCGAGATCTACAAGGGCGGCCAGTGGCAGGCGATCGGCAACCCCGCCGACCATCACGCCGCGCTGCACCCGCTGTCGGTCGATCCGATCGCCGAGCAGGTGGCGCGCATCAGCCTGCCCGAAACCCGGGTGCCGCGCGACTGACCCCACCTTTCTTGCTGGACCAAATATCCGCGCCGCAGGCATCGGGCCAGTTGGCCCGACCCCGCTTCAGTTTGCCAGCAGCGCGGGCACGATGGTCACCACGCTGGGGAACAGCCACAGCAAGGCCAGCATCAGCACCTGGATGACCACGAACGGCCCGATCCCCCGGTAGATGTGCGCCGTCGTCACCGAAGCCGGGGCCACCCCGCGCAGATAGAACAGGGCAAATCCGAACGGCGGGGTCAGAAAGCTGGTTTGCAGGTTCAAGGTGATCATGATCGTCACCCAGCTTGGGTCCATGGTGCCGCCGTAGATCACCGGGCCGACGATCGGCACCACGATGTAGATGATTTCCAGAAAATCCAGCACGAAGCCCAGCATGAACAACACCAGCATCACGATCACGAAGGCGGTGGCCTCGGAATCGAAGCTGCGCAGGAAATCCTGGATATACTGCTCGCCGCCGAACGAGATCAGCACCAGGTTCAGAATCTGGCTGCCGATCAGAATGGCGAACACCATCGAGGTGATCTTGGTGGTCTCGCGCACCACCGGCGTCAGCACATGGTGGCGCCACAGCAGCCAGCACGAATAAAGCAGGCCGAACATCATGAAGGAATAGGCCGCCTGCGCCACCACGAAGGCGATCCACTGCTCGTTCGTGGTCTGCCCCACCCCGACCCGCAGATCGAAGTTGATCCCGACCAGCAGCATGATCACCATCGCGAAGGTGGTCAGGATGATCATCCGGCCCGAGCGTTTCTCGTCCTGCAACTTGCGGTAAGCCGCCAGCAGCAGCGCGCCGCCCGCGCCCAGCCCGGCGGCCGGGGTGGGGTTGGTGATGCCGCCCAGAATCGAGCCCAGCACCCCGACGATCAGCACCAGCGGCGGAAACACCACCCGCACCAGATCGTTCTTGCCCAGCAGGGCCGCGCCGTGACGACAGCCCCACAGCGTGATCGCCAGCGGCAGCGCGATGATCAGCAGGCTGACCCCCGGCGTCATCAGCGGTGCCACGAAAGCCGCATCCGCCAGCAGACCCAGCGCAGCACCCCCCAGCCCGATCCACAGCGGGCGGTGATCCGCCGAAGGCGCAATCCCGCGCGCCGTGGTCATCACCAGCGCCAGCAGCAGAAAGATGGTGGCAATGCCGGTGCCGATCGGGGCCCGGCTGGCCAGGGTGGCGGCCTTGGCGGTGGTAATCTGTTCGGCGGTCAGGGCCTGCGACTTTGCCACCCCACCGGCGGCATTGATCGCAGCCTGCTCGGCCACCGCCTGATCCCATTTTGCCTGACCGTGCAGATCGATCATGCTGGCCTTGCACTGCTCGGGCACGTTGATGCGCAGGCTGGCGGTCTGGCCGGCGTCGGAATAGCTGTCGACGATCACGTCCTGATTGCCGATCAGGCCGACCTGCATCGCCAGAATCATGCCGCCGATCAGCGCAACCGGCACCCCCAGAAACCACAGCGTCGCCTCATGCCGGGTGATCACCTCGCCGGTGGCAGCCCCAAGTTGCACCGCCGGCGCCTTGCTTGGGTTCAGCACCGCAAAGCCGAAGGCATAGACCGCATAAAGCACCGCCAGCAGCACGCCGGGCAGAATCGCCGCCTGAAACAGGGTGCCGACCGACACCACCGCCGCCGATCCCAGCAGCGTCAGCGCATCCGAACAGCCCGCCGCGGCCGCGCGAATTTCCTGCCCGGCGGCGTAAAGGTCGCCCGCCATGGTGCCCAAAAGCACGATCACGATCGACGGCGGGATGATCTGCCCCAGGGTGCCCGAGGCCGCAATCACCCCGGTGGCCAGGGTCGGCGCATAACCTGCCCGCAGCATGGTCGGCAGCGACAAGAGGCCCATCGTCACCACGGTCGCCCCGACGATGCCGGTCGAGGCGGCCAGGAACGCCCCCACGATCACCACCGAAACCGCCAGCCCCCCCGGCAGCGGCCCGAACACCCGCGCCATCGTGGTCAGCAGATCGTTGGCGATGCGCGAGCGTTCGAGCACGATCCCCATCATCACGAACATCAGCACCGCCAGCAGGGTCTCGATCGAGGCCCCGGCAATCACCCGGTCATTCATCCGGTTGACAATGAACGAAAGATTGCGGTCCAGCGCGGTTTCCCAGCCATTCGGGAACAGCGGGGCCACGACCGTCGGCAAATCGGGATAGCGGAACGAGCTGATCTCGACCGGCCCCACCCCGGCGGCAATCAGATCCTGATAGGCTTGTGATCCGGTGTCGATCGCGGCATGAACCAGCACCCCGGCACTGTCGAGTGACGCCAGAATACCAAAGCCGATGATCCCCGCGCCACCCAGAGCAAAGGCCACCGGAAAGCCCGACAGAATGCCGCCAAACAGGCACAACAGCACGATGATCAGGCCGATCTCGACCCCGTCAAGTCCGAACAACATGGTGGTTTCCGTCCCTCAGTTCGTGCCGTGGATGATCGCATCGGTCGATTGCTCGCCGGGTTTGTCGCGGTCTTGATACCTGCCTTCGCTTTCCCGACCCTCGCGCAACTCCAAGAGCGAGCGGTAGAAGAACGCCACGGCTTGCACGAACACCAGCGCAGCAAAGGTCACCAGCAGGATCTTGAACAGAAAATAGGCGTCAAAGCCGTTGGGCGAAAAGCCGATGGTTTCGACATTCCACTTCATCAGCTTGGATTTGCGCAACAGGGCGTCGAGCGTGTCCGAAGCCGAGACCTTGGGCGTGATCAGGCTGCGCCACATGAAGAACCAGGCAAACAGCCAGGTCATCATCGACCCGGTCATCATGAACAGCACCGACCCCGCCATGTCGATCATCTTGCGGGCGCGATAGCTGACATTGGAATACACGAGATCAACCCGCACATGCCCGCCCTGCACAAACGTGTAGGTCACGCACAGGGTGACGATCATCGCGTTGTAAAGCTTCAATTCTTCCGACCACCAGCTCAGATCGTGACTGACCAGCGTCAGCTTGTTCCACAACGGGTAGCCGAACGGGGCAAAGGGGCCGAACTCGATCACCGCGACGCGGAAGATGCGTTGCAGGAAGATGATCATGATCTGCTGCACCACCATCACCAGCCCGATCCAGGCCACGGTGCGACCCAGGGCGTTGGCAAAGCCTTCCAGCCCGCGCACCACGCCCCACATCACCCCCGGCCGCCATAGCCCGACCGCAGTCAGGACCAGCAGGATCGTCAGGATCACGAAAAACAGCTCGGACGAGGCCCCATAGTAGATGAAACGCGCCATCGCCTCGGGGTTCGACCAGTCAAGCCAAAGCGACGGCTGGCTGATCGCGCGCCAGAAGTGCACGAATGCCAGGCCGATGTTTTCGCCAACCGATGCGATGCCGCCAAGCATTGCCAATCCCCCATCCCGCTTCGGCGCTTCTGCCGATACATGAAACCCCCGGCCCGAAAGCCGGAGGAGATGTGTCTCTCAAAGGATGGGCCTCAGCCCAGGGTGCGGTCGCGCTGCACGGTATAGTCGCCATCCGACAGCTTCAGCCAGGCCGACGACGATTTCATCGAGGCCATGACGCTGTCGTAAACCCGCTTGTAAAGCTCGTCGCCCATGTTTTCCTGATGGACCTCGTCGGCGGCCCTGGCAAAGGCATCCCAGACCGAATCCGGGAATTTCAGGGTTTTCACGCCCGCCGCCTGCAACCGGGTCAGTGCGGCCCCGTTGTTGGTCAGGAATTGCGCCAGGTTCCACTGGTTGGCTTCGCCCGCCGCGATCTCGATGATCTTTTGCTGCGCCGGGGTCAGACCGTCGAACACGTCACGGTTGGTCGCCAGCGACAGACCAGCGCCGGGCTCGTGGAAACCGGCGGTGTAGTAGAACTTGGTGATTTCCTGGAAGCCGGCTTTTTCGTCCGCCCAGGGTCCGATCCATTCGGTGCCGTCGATCGCCCCCGACGACAGCGCCTGATAAACCTCGCCGCCGGGCAGGTTCTGCACCGAAGCACCGAGCTTGCCCAAAGCCTTGCCGCCAAGCCCCGGCATGCGGAACTTGAGCCCGTTGAAATCTTCCGGCCCGGTGATTTCCTTGCGGAACCAGCCCCCGGCCTGCGCCCCGGTATTGCCGGCCTCGAACGACTTGAGGCCGAAAATCTGGCCCAGCTCGTCGTGAAACTCCATCCCGCCGCCATGGTAATACCAGTTCGCCAGCTCTTGCGCCGTCATGCCCATCGGCACTGCGGTAAAGAAGGCATAGGCCGGGTGTTGCCCGACAAAGTAGTAATCGGCGCCATGATACATGTCGGCCTGACCCGAGGTCACGGCGTCGAACACTTCAAACGCCCCGACCAGCTCGCCCGCAGCCTTGAGATCAATGGTCAACTGGCCATCGGTCATTGCGGTGATCGTATCGGCCGTGCGTTGCGCGGCATCATGCACGCCCGCCAGGCCGCGACCCCAGGTCGTGACCAGCGTCAGGGTGCGCTTGCCCTGCGCATACATCGGTGCGGCAAGGCTTGCCGCCGCCGCAGCGGTAACGCCGCCAATCGCAGCCTTCGTCAAGAACGAACGACGATCCATTCAGTGCTCCTCCCTAGAGATATTGCCCGCCCACTCGCATCGGACAGGTCGTTGACGTGGCGCGACGTTAGCGGCACGCGCGGCGTCGGAAAATACCAATAACTACGTAGATCGGGCGGAAACTGCCGCTCTACCCCGCTATCTGGTAATTTTTTCTTACCTCTTTTGTCTTTTTTGCGCTCACCTGCCACCACGATTGACGCCACCGCGATCCCGCCGCATCGTGCGATTCGTCCCCGTCGGGCAGAAAGTCGGCATGAGCGAGGCCAATCAATTCAGGCGCGCGCGCATCGCGTTGAGCTATGGCCAGAAGGTGTTCCTGCTGGCCACCCTGCCGCTTGTGCTGGCGATGGCGGGGCTGTCGCTGCTGGTCGCGCACGAGGCGCGGTTGATGGCGGAAAACGAGATCGCGGTGCTGGAGGATCAGTTGATCGCCGCCAAGAAGGCCGAGCTGCGCAACTACCTGTCGATCGCGCGCACCGCCTTCGGCCCGATCTACGGCAACGCCCTGCCCGATGACGAAGGTGCCAAGCGCCGGGTGATGCAGATTCTGGCCGCCATGACCTACGGCAGCGACGGCTTCTTTTTCGTCTATGATTACGACGGCAACAATCTGGTCAGCCCGCGTCAGACCTGGCTGATCGAGCGCAACTGGGCCGGGATGCGCGATAGTGAAGGCACTCCGGTGGTGGATCGGCTGATCGAACTGGCGCGCCAGGGGGCCGACTATCACAGCTATGTCTGGCCCAAACCCTCGACCGGCAGCGAGGGCCGGATGATCGCGTCGGTGATCGGGTTGCAGGACTGGCGCTGGGCGGTGGGCACCGGGGTGTTCATCGACGATGTGCTGGGCTCGGTCGCCGCCGCCCGCGCCGAAACCGAGGCCCGGGTGCGCCGCACGTTCTTTTATATCGGGGCGATTACCGGGGCGGCGGTGCTGCTGGTGTTCGGCTCGGGCATGGTGCTCAACATCCACGAGCGCCGCCTGGCCGATGCCAAGCTCAAGGCCCTGACCCAGCGGGTGTTCGACACCCAGGAAGAGGAACGCTCGCGCATCGCGCGCGAGTTGCACGACAGCATCAGCCAGATTCTGGTGGGGGTGCGCTATGTGCTGGAACTGGCGCGCCGCCGCCTGAGCACCGGCGACGCGCGGGCCGGCGACAGCCTCAATTCCGCGATCGAACACCTCAACAGCGCGATCCAGGAGGTGCGCCGGATCAGCCACGATCTGCGCCCCAGCGTGCTCGACGATCTGGGCCTTGGCCCGGCCTTGCAGGCGCTGACCGAAAACTTTGCCAAACGCACCGGCATCGCGGTCGAATTCGAAACCGTGGTGTTCCGCAACCGGCTGGATCAGGACGCCAAGATTGCCCTTTACCGCATCGCGCAGGAAGCCCTGACCAATATCGAACGCCATTCGGGGGCAACCAGGGTGGCGCTCTTGGTGCGCGGCACTACGGCGGGGGCGGTGCTGCGGATCGAGGACAACGGGCGCGGCCTGCCCGATGGTCGCCACACGAACCCGGGCCTTGGCCTGCGCAACATGGCCGAACGGATGGAGCGCCTTGACGGCAGCCTGCGCATCCAGTCAACCCGCACCGGCACCCTGATCGAGGCGGTGGTGCCGCTGACCCACATGCTGCCACCCACCGACGCGAGGAAAACAACCGCATGACCCCCAAGACCCGCGTGCTGATCGTCGATGACCACCCGATGGTGGTCGAGGGCATCCGCGCCATTCTGGAAACCTACGACGACATCGAGATTGCGGGCACCCTCGGGAATGGCCGCGAGGCGATTGATCAGGTCGAAGCCCTCGCCCCCGACGTGATTCTGCTCGATCTCAACATGCCGGTGGTCGGCGGCCTGACCGCGACCGAAATGATCCTTGAACGCCGCCCCGATACCCGCATCCTGATCTTGTCGATGCATGACAGCCCGGAATACATCTCGACCGCGCTCAGCCACGGCGCAATGGGCTATGTGCTGAAGGATGTGCCGACCGAAGAGGTCAAGCTGGCGATCGACCGGGTGATGGCGGGCCAGCGCTATCTGTGCACCGGAGCGGCCGCCTCGCTGCGCCCGGCCACGACCGGCGGCCACGAGCCGCTGACCTCGCGCGAGCAGACCATCCTCTTGGAACTGGCGCAGGGCCGCTCGAACCGCGACGTGGCGCTGGCGCTCGACATTTCGGTGCGCACGGTCGAGACCCACCGCAAGAACATCAAGCGCAAGCTCGGCATCGCCTCGACCGCCGGCCTCACGCGCTACGCGCTGGAGCACGGGGTGTTGCAGGGCACCGGGACCGGGCTGTGAGCGCACGCTCATCAAGCCCTGCCGGGCTTTCTTCGCGAGGCCCGGCTTTCTTCGCGAGG
>CAYQPD010000009.1:12074-17580 GCA_964419305.1 uncultured Rhodobacter sp. | reverse complement strand
AATTGCATAAGTTTCTTTACCGAGGCATTTCCAGCAATATTCGCTCGAAAATCGCACCCCCTGCGACAGATTGCAGTCCGATTTGCCGTTGACGCCCCCGCCGCCCCGCCCTAAGGTCCGCCGCAGTCGAAGGGGGCGGGCATGCGTGACCTTGTGGTAATCGCGGGAATATGGTGCATGGGCCGGTAACGGTTGACCCCCAAGGTTCCCCTGCGCCCCCGCCTGATCCCGGGGGCTTTTTGTTGGCCGAAGGCACCGCGTCGGCGGTGGAAGGAAGAAGACGATGACCAAGGCAACGACCCGGACGATGACCGGCGCGGAGATGGTGGTTCAGGCCCTGAAGGATCAGGGCGTCGAGGTGGTGTTCGGCTACCCCGGCGGCGCGGTGCTGCCGATCTATGACGCGATCTTTCAGCAAAACGACATCCGCCACATTCTGGTGCGCCATGAACAGGCGGCGGTGCACATGGCCGAGGGCTATGCCCGCTCGACCGGCCGACCCGGTGTGGTGATCGTGACCTCTGGCCCCGGTGCCACCAATGCCGTCACCGGCCTGACCGATGCCCTGATGGACTCGATCCCGGTGGTGGTGCTGTCGGGCCAGGTGCCGACCTTCATGATCGGCACCGACGGCTTTCAGGAAGCCGATACCGTGGGCATCACCCGGCCCTGCACCAAGATGAACTGGCTGGTCAAGGATACCGCGCGGCTGAGCGGAGTGATCCATCAGGCGTTCCATGTCGCCACCCACGGCCGCCCCGGCCCGGTGCTGGTCGATATCCCGAAAGACGTGCAGTTTGCGACCGCCGACTACACCGCCAAGCCCGACGCGGCAGTGGCGCATTACCAACCGCAGGTGCAGGGCGACAGCGCCGCGATCGAGCGGCTGGTCGAACTGATGGAAAGCGCCGAGCGCCCGGTGTTCTACACCGGCGGCGGGGTGATCAACTCGGGCCCCGAGGCCAGCCGCTGCTTACGCGAGCTGGTGGCGGCAACCGGGTTTCCGATCACCTCGACCCTGATGGGGCTCGGGGCCTATCCGGCCAGCGGCAAGGCCTGGCTTGGCATGCTGGGGATGCACGGGCTTTATCAGGCCAACCTCGCGATGCACGGCTGCGATCTGATGATCAATGTGGGCGCGCGGTTCGACGACCGCATCACCGGCCGGATCAAGGACTTCAGCCCGCATTCGACCAAGGTGCACATCGACATCGACCCGTCGTCGATCAACAAGGTGATCCATGTCGATGTGCCGATCATCGGCGATGTCGCCAACGTGCTGGCTGCGGCGCTGGCGCTGTGGCGGGCGCGCGGCAGCCGTGCCAATACCGGGGCGCTGGCCAAGTGGTGGCAGCAGATCGACGCATGGCGGGCACGCGACTGCCTGGCGTTCAAGGGCTCGGACAAGGTGATCAAGCCGCAATACGCCTTGCTGCGGCTGGAAGCCCTGACCCGCGGGCGCGATCGCTACATCACCACCGAGGTCGGCCAGCATCAGATGTGGGCGGCGCAGTATCTGCGCTTCGAGGACCCCAACCGCTGGATGACCTCGGGCGGGCTCGGGACCATGGGCTACGGCTTTCCGGCCTCGATCGGGGTGCAGGTGGCACATCCCGACGCGCTGGTGATCAATGTCGCGGGCGATGCAAGCTGGCTGATGAACATGCAGGAAATGGGCACCGCGATGCAGTTCCGCACGCCGGTCAAGCAGTTCATCCTCAACAACGAGCGCCTCGGCATGGTGCGTCAGTGGCAGCAGTTGCTGCATGGCGAGCGCTACAGCCAGAGCTGGTCGGAAAGCCTGCCCGATTTCGTGAAACTGGCCGAGGCCTTCGGGGCCAGGGGGGCGCAGGTGACGGACCCTGCCCACCTCGATGCCGCGATCCTTCAGATGATCGATTCGGATGGCCCGTTCATCCTCGACTGTCGGGTGGAAAAGCACGAGAACTGCTATCCGATGATCCTGTCGGGCAAGCCGCACAACGAAATGGTGATGGGCGAGGCCGAGGGCGTGATCGGTGCCAAGGGCGCGGTGCTGGTGTAGGGTGGGCAGAGCGGGGGTTTTGCACCCCCCGGCGTCGCCACGGGCGACGCGTTCCCCGCTGAAAATAGTCCACTGGACTATTTTCCGGGCGCGTGTCACCCCGCAGGATATTTGGACCAATGAGAAAGGCGCAGGCATGACCCGGCTCAATATCAAGAAAGGCTCGACCAGCCACTCGGCCTACGAGCTGCGCGACCCCAACGCCGAAGCGATCGAGACCCATACCCTGGCGGTGCTGGTCGATAACGAAAGCGGCGTGCTGGCGCGGGTGATCGGGCTGTTTTCGGGCCGGGGCTACAACATCGAAAGCCTGACGGTGGCCGAGGTTGATCATCTGGGGCATCTGAGCCGGATCACGGTGGTGACCAGCGGCACGCCGCAGGTGATCGAGCAGATCAAGGCACAACTGGCGCGAATCGTGCCGGTGCACGAGGTCCATGACCTGACGGTGGAAGGCCCTTCGGTGCAGCGCGAGCTGGCGCTGATCAAGGTGGCGGGGCGCGGCGAGTCGCGGATCGAGGCGCTGCGTCTGGCCGAGATCTTCCGCGCCAACGTGGTGGACAGCACGCTGGAAAGTTTCGTGTTCGAGATGACCGGCACCTCGGAAAAGATCGACGCCTTTGCCGATCTGATGCGCCCGCTGGGCTTGCGCGAAATTGCGCGGACCGGGGTGGCGGCGCTGTCGCGCGGGGTGTGAGGGCGCGTCAGCGGCCCTGAAAGCGGGGGGCACGTTTTGCGAGGAAGGCGCTGACCCCTTCGCGAAAATCGCTGGTGCGGCCACAGTCGCCCTGCAACCGGGCCTCCAGCGCAAGCTGGGTGGCTAGGTCGTTCTCGAAGCTGGCGCGCAGCGCGGTCTTGACGGCGCGGTAGGCGGCGGTCGGGCCTGCCGCAAGGGCGGCGGCGCGGGCACGCCAGTGGGCGGCAAATCCTGCGTCAGGCACCGCCTCGTAGATCATCCCCCAGGCAACGGCTTGCGCGGCCGTGATCCGGTCGGCGAACAGCGCCGCCCCCAACGCCCGCGCCACCCCGATCTGGCGCGGCAGCCAGTAGGTGCCGCCGGCGTCGGGGATCAGGCCGATCCGGGTGAAGGCCTGAATGAAGCTGGCACTTGCGCAGGCGATCACCACATCCGCCGCCAGCGCGAGGTTCGCCCCCGCCCCGGCCGCCGCGCCGTTCACCGCCGCAATGGTCGGGATCGGGCAATCGTAGATCGCGTGCAGCAAAGGCTCGTATTCCTCGCGCAGGATGCGTTCCATGTCGAGCGGGCCGATCACGGTGGTATCAGTCAGATCCTGCCCCGAGCAGAACGCCCGCCCGGCGCCGGTCAGCACCAGCACCCGCGCCGAGGCACCGACATCCACGACCGCCGCCAGCAGCTCGGCCCGCATCTGCGAGGAAAGCGCGTTCATCACCTCGGGGCGGTTGAGGGTGATCAGGCCAATCTCATCGGCCACGGATACCGTGATGGTCTGATACGCCATGGTGCCCCCGCTTGCTGATGCTGCCACCTTAGCGGCGGGCGGCCGCAACGAAAGCGCAACCCCGCGTCACGAGCGCAGGATTTCCTCGAGCCGCGCCTTTTCCTCGTTTGAGAGATCGACCACCGTGGGCTCAAAGGTATCGCGGCGGCGGCGCAGATAGATCAGCGCGCCGCCCAGCCCGGCCAGCAGCATCGCCGGGCCGGCCAGCCAGAGGATCAGGTTCGAGCCGGTGGCGGTTGGGTTCAGCAGCACATATTCGCCGTAGCGATCAACCAGGAAGGCCACCGCCTGCGCATCGCTATCGCCCGCCACCAGCCGCTCGCGCAGCAGCAGGCGCAGATCGCGCGCCAGTTCGGCGTTGGAATCGTCGATGTTCTCGTTGCGGCAGACCAGACAGCGCAAGCCCTGGCTCAAGGTGCGGGCGCGGGCCTCCATTGCGGCATCGGGCAGCACTTCGTCGGGTTGCACCGCCAGGGTGGGGGTGGCGGTCAGCAGCAGGGCCAGAACGGCGAACAGGGGGGCGCGCATCCCCCTACTCCGCCGCAACAGCGGTGGCGGCGACGCGGCGCGACCCGGCCGCAACCCGGTAGCGCCGGTCGGACAGACTGAGCAGCCCACCCAGCGCCATGATGATCGCCCCGCCCCACAGCCAGTTGGCAAACGGCTTGACATAGCTGCGCACCGCCCAACTGCCATCATCCTGCGGATCGCCGATCACCAGATAGATGTCGCGCAGCAGACCGTAGTCGATCCCGGCCTCGGTGGTGGGCATGCCCTGCACCGCATAGACCCGCTTTTCGGGATGCACGGTGGCGACCACGCGACCGCCCCGCGCGGCGGTCATTTCCGCCACGGTCGAGCTGTAGTTCGGCCCCTGTTCCTGATTGACCGAGACCAGCGTGATCTCGTAAGCCCCCAGCGGGAAGCTGCCGCCCACCGGCACGGTGCGGATATCCTCGATTGCCCAGGCGTTCATCGCGCAGACCGCGAACAGGGTGATGCCAAGCCCGGCATGGGCGGTCGATTTGCCCCAGTCGGCGCGCGGCAGGCGGGCAAGGCGGCCCAGCCGCGCCCCGATCGAGCCGCGCCCGGTGCGCAGCGCCAGATCGGTCAGAGCGCCAAACACCACCCAGGCCCCCAGCACCGCGCCCACCGGCCCCAGCGCCGAGCGCCCGGTCTGCACCGCAAAGGCCAGCCCCCCCAGCGCCAGTGCCAGCACCAGCACCGGCAGCAGCGGGCGCATGCCACGGGCCAGATGCGCCCGCTTCCACGGCAGCACCGCCCCCAGCGGCATCAGCAGCGCCAGCACCACGAAGAACGGCGAGAAGGCGGCGTTGAAGAACGGTGCCCCGACCGACAGCTTGCGCGCCCAGGCCAGTTCGGCCACCAGCGGCCAGATCGTGCCGGTGAACACCACGAAACACGCGACCGCCAGCAACAGGTTGTTGGCCACCAGCGCCGCTTCACGACTGACCATCGAGAACAGACCCTTGGCCTCCAGCGCCGAGGATCGCGCGGCAAACAGCGTCAGCGCGCCCCCCATGAACACCCCGAGGATCATCAGGATGAACACCCCGCGCTCGGGGTCGTTGGCAAAGGCATGAACCGAGGTGATGACCCCCGAGCGCACCAGAAAGGTGCCGATCAGCGAAAAGCCGAAGGCCAGAATCGCCAGCAGGATGGTCCAGCTTTTCAGCGCCTCGCGCTTTTCCACCACGATCGAGGAGTGCAGCAGGGCGGTGGCAATCAGCCACGGCATGAACGAGGCGTTCTCGACCGGATCCCAGAACCAGAACCCGCCCCAGCCCAGCTCGTAATAGGCCCACCACGACCCCAGCGCGATGCCGATGGTCAGAAAGATCCACGCGGCCAGGGTCCAGGGGCGCACCCAGCGGCCCCAGGCGGCATCGACCCGACCCTCGATCAGGGCGGCAATGGCGAAGGAAAACGCCATGCTCAGCCCGACGTAGCCAAGGTAAAG
>CAYQPD010000009.1:0-11974 GCA_964419305.1 uncultured Rhodobacter sp. | reverse complement strand
CGAGCCCTCGTGGTTGCCCCACACCCCCGCCACCTTGTAAAGCATCGGCTTGTCGGTGTGCGAGTTCAGCACCACCAGCCGCACCGAAAAATCCGAGGTCACGAACGCATAGGTCAGCGCCGCGAAGGCGATGCCGATCAGCATCACCTGAGTGATCGCGGCCGGTTCCGCCACCGCCATCCAGCCGGCCCAGCGCTTGTGCGCGCCGATCAGCGGCACGGTGGCCTGAATCAGCGCCACGGCAAAGGCCAGCACCAGGGCGAAATGTCCAAGCTCTACGATCATCGGGGTTTCCTGTTCGCTGTGTCGCGGTGAGCATAGGGGAAAAACCGGCGCGGGCCAATGGCCGAGTGCGCCGCATCGGCACGGCTCGCGCGGGCGTGATCAGCGGCGGCGTGATCAGCGCCGCCCGGCCTTGCGGGTGGTCAGCAGCAGGTTGGTCTCCGAGGTCGTCACCCCTTCAAGGCTGCGGATGCGGGCGATCACCTCGTCAAGTTCGGGCAGGGTGGCGGTGCCGATCTCGGCGATCAGATCCCATTTGCCGTTGGTGGTGTGCACCGCCTGCACTGCGGGCAGGCCGGTCAGCCGCGCCGTGATGCGCTCGGCACCGCGGCCCTCGATGCCGATCAGCATCAGCCCGCGCACCGGCGAGGCGGTGACATCGCCGCGCGTCAGCACGGTAAAGCCGGCAATCTCGCCGCGCGCCGCCAGCCGCTCCATCCGGGCCCGCACCGTGGCGCGGCTTAGCCCCAGCCGCAGTGCAAGGTCCGACAGGGCGGCGCGGCCATCGCGGCGCAGCTCGGCAATCAGGCGGTGGTCGGTATCGTCCATCATGGTCAGTTGCCTTGCCGTTTTGCGCATGTGTTGGCCCATATCGACAATAACAATGCTAGGATTCGCCGCAAGCCGGATAAAGTCTATCGGGCGAAGGAGAACGCCATGGCCAACACCATTCTCATCGGTGCCCCGATCGACAGCGGCCAGCGCCACCTTGGCTGCCTGATGGGGCCCGCCGCCTACCGGGTGGCCGGAATCGTGGCGACCATCCGCGATCTGGGGCACGGGGTGGAAGATTGGGGCGATCTGGCTTTGGGGCGGCTGCAACCGGCCGTCAGCCCCAATCCGGCGGTGCACTCGCTGCCCGAAACCCGGTTCTGGACCGAGGCGCTGACTGCCAAAACCGACGCGGCCCTGACGGCGGGCGGCATGCCGATCGTGCTGGGCGGCGATCACAGCCTGGCGCTTGGCTCGGTGGCGGGGGCGGCGGCCTTTGCCGCGCGCCAGCACCGCCCGCTGTTCCTGCTCTGGCTTGATGCCCACACCGATTTCCACACCCCGCTGACCACCACCAGCGGCAACCTGCACGGCACCCCGGTGGCCTACATCGCCGGGCGCGAGGGCTTTGATGGCCTGCCTCCCTTCCCCGCCCCGATCCCGGCCGAGCGCATCTGCCTTTACGGCATCCGCTCGGTTGATCCGGCCGAACACGCGGCGCTGCTGGAACGCGACATCGCGATCAACGACATGCGGGTGCTCGACGAGCGCGGCATCGTCGCCCCCCTGCGCGAGTTTCTGGCGCGGGTGGCCGCAGTTGGCGGGATGCTGCATGTCAGCCTTGATGTCGATTTTCTCGACCCCGCGATTGCCCCCGCCGTCGGCACCACGGTGCCCGGCGGCACCACCTTCCGCGAGGCCCATCTGGTGATGGAACTGCTGCACGAATCCGGCCTTGTGACCTCGCTTGATCTGGTCGAACTGAACCCGTTTCTCGACGATCGCGGCCGCACCGCGCGCCTGATGGTCGATCTGGTGGCCAGCCTGATGGGCCGCAAGGTGTTCGACCGCCCAACCCGGAGCCACCCATGACCCTGAACCTGGTGCCCTTCGTCAGCGTGGACAAGATGATGCAACTGGTGCTGCACCTTGGCATCGAGCGCGTATTGTGCGACCTGGCTGCCGAGCTTGAGGCTGATTTCAGGCGCTGGCCGGACTTCGACAAGACCCCGCGGGTGGCCAGCCACTCGGAGGTGGGTGTGATCGAACTGATGCCGACCTCCGACGGCGAAACCTACGGCTTCAAATATGTCAACGGCCACCCGGCCAACATGAAGAAGGGGCTGCAAACCGTCACCGCCTTTGGCCTGCTGGCCGATGTCGCGACCGGCTATCCGCTGCTCTTGTCGGAAATGACCATCCTGACCGCGCTGCGCACCGGGGCCACCTCGGCCATGGTGGCGCGCCACCTTGCCCCCAAGGGCGCGCGCGTGATGGCGATCATCGGCAACGGCGCGCAGTCGGAATTCCAGGCCCTGGCGTTCAAGGCGATCTGCGGCATCACCGAGGTGCGGCTTTACGACATCGACCCCGCCGCCACCCGCAAATGCGCCGCCAACCTTGCCGGGCGCGGGCTTGAGGTCACGCCTTGCACCACGCCCGAGCAAGCGATCCTTGGGGCCCGGATCATCACCACCATCACCGCCGACAAGCACTGCGCCACCATCCTGACCGACAACATGGTCGGTGCCGGGGTGCATATCAACGCGGTGGGCGGCGATTGCCCCGGCAAGACCGAACTGGCGCGCGACATCCTGCTGCGGGCCGAGATCTTTGTCGAATACCCGCCCCAGACCAGGATCGAGGGCGAGATCCAGCAACTGCCCCCCGATCATCCGGTCACCGAGTTGTGGCAGGTGATGACCGGCAGGGCGGCAGGGCGCACCAACCCCCGCCAGATCACCCTGTTCGATTCCGTGGGCTTTGCGATCGAGGATTTTTCGGCCCTGCGCTACGTGCTGCGTCAGATCAGGGGCACCGCGTTCTACGATGATCTCGACATGATCGCCGACCCCGACGACCCGCGCGATCTGTTCGGCATGATCCAGCGCGCCGCAAAGTGAAATCGGACCACCGGGCCGCTCATCAGCCGTGCCCGGCTTCTTCGCTACAGCGAGAAGCGACCGCAGCGAGGGCCGAGCGACCCGCCGCTGCGGTCGCTTTCGATTGCACCCCATATCCGCGATGGTCTATATCTGCGGCACCCAAATATTGAGGCTGCTCTCAAGCCCAGCCAGAAAGTGCCTGCGCCGTGACCGATCATCCCCAAGACCCCGACAGCCCCGGGGAAGTTCCGCCGCATTCGGGCTTTGCCGGGCCGCAGGTGTCGATCTCGGAAGAGATGAAGACCGCCTATCTCGACTACGCGATGAGCGTGATCGTGTCGCGCGCCATTCCCGATCTGCGCGACGGGCTGAAGCCGGTGCACCGCCGCATCCTGTTCGCGATGAACGAGACCGGCAACACCTTCGACAAACCCTACCGCAAATCGGCCCGCCCGGTGGGCGACACGATGGGGAAATATCACCCCCACGGCGACGCCTCGATCTACGACGCGCTGGTGCGGATGGCGCAGCCGTTCTCGATGTCGCTGAAACTGCTTGACGGGCAGGGCAACTTTGGCTCGATGGATGGCGACAGCGCCGCCGCCATGCGCTACACCGAAGTGCGGATGGACAAGCCTGCGGCTTTTCTGCTGGCCGACATCGACAAGGACACGGTTGATTTCCAAGACAATTACGACGGCAAGGACCGCGAGCCCAAGGTTCTGCCGGCCCGGTTTCCCAACATGCTGGTCAACGGCGCGGGTGGCATTGCGGTCGGCATGGCGACCAACATTCCGCCGCACAATCTGGGCGAGGTGATCGACGGCACCCTGGCGCTGATCGCCGACCCCGACCTGACGGTCGAGCAACTGATGGAATTCATCCCCGCCCCTGACTTCCCGACCGGGGCGCTGATCCTGGGCCGCGGCGGCGCGCGCAAGGCCTACCTTGAAGGCCGCGGCTCGGTGATCATCCGCGCCCGCACCCGGATCGAGGAGCTGCGCAAGGACCGCTTTGCCATCGTCATCGACGAGATCCCCTATCAGGTCAACAAGGCCCGGATGATCGAGATCATCGCCGAACAGGTGCGCGAGAAAAAGATCGAGGGCATCGCCCACGTCCAGGACGAATCCGACCGGATCGGGGTGCGG
The DNA here is from genome assembly GCA_964419305.1 of uncultured Rhodobacter sp. Lineage (GTDB taxonomy): Bacteria > Pseudomonadota > Alphaproteobacteria > Rhodobacterales > Rhodobacteraceae > CAYQPD01. The sequence goes on along the minus strand of CAYQPD010000009.1, from coordinate 7,944 downwards.
GTGGTGATCGAACTCAGGCGCGACGCCACCGCCGACGTGGTGCTGAACCAGCTTTACCGCTTTACCCCGATGCAGACCTCGTTCGGCTGCAACATGCTGGCCCTGAACGGGGGTCGCCCCGAGCAACTGACGTTGCGTGATTTTCTGGCCCATTTCATCACCTTCCGCGAGGAAGTGGTGGCGCGACGCACCGCGTTCGAGCTGCGCCGCGCGCGCGAGCGGGCGCATGTGCTGTGCGGTCTGGCGGTGGCGGTGGCCAATGTCGATGAGGTGGTGGCGACCATCCGCGCCTCGGCCGACCCGGCCGAAGCCCGCGCGCGGCTGATGACACGGCGCTGGCCTGCGGGCGAGATCATTCCCTATATCCGGCTGATCGACGACCCCACCCACAAGATCAACGACGACGGCACCTATAACCTCAGCGAGATTCAGGCCCGCGCCATTCTCGACCTGCGCCTGCAACGCCTGACCGCGATGGGGGTCAGGGAAATCACCGACGAGTTGCAGGAACTGGCGGGGAAAATCCGGGACTATCTCGAAATTCTGGGCAGTCGCGACCGGATCATGGCGATCATCGCGGCCGAGTTGCGTGAAGTGCGGGCGGCGTTTGCCGTGCCACGCCGCACCGAGATCGTCGATTGGTCGGGCGACATGGAAGACGAAGACCTGATCGAGCGCGAGGACATGGTGGTGACCATCACCTCGGGCGGCTACATCAAGCGCACCCCGCTGGCCGAATTTCGCGCCCAGAACCGCGGCGGCAAGGGTCTGGCGTCGATGGCGACCAAGCAAGACGATGTGGTGACCACCCTGTTCGTCGCCAACACCCACACCCAGCTTTTGTTCTTCACCACCGACGGCATGGTTTACAAGCTCAAGTGCTGGCGCCTGCCGCTGGCCGGGCGCCAGGCCAGAGGCAAGGCGATCATCAACCTGTTGCCGATCGCACTTGGGGTCTCGATTGCCGCCCTGATGCCGGTCGATGCGCCGGAAGCCGAGTGGGACGACTTGCAGATCGTGTTTGCCACCTCGGACGGCGACGTTCGGCGCAATGCGCTGTCCGATTTTGCCAATGTCATGCGCAACGGCAAGATCGCGATGAAACTGCCCGATGGTGTGCTGCTGGTCGATGCAAGGATTGCCGACGCGGGCGACGACGTGATGCTGGTCACCGCGCTGGGCCGCGCGATCCGCTTTGCCTCGACCGATGTGCGGGTGTTCAAGGGCCGCGATTCGACCGGGGTGCGCGGCATTCGGCTGGGGGCGGGCGACAAGGTGGTGTCGATGGCGGTGATCCGGCATTTCGAGGCCAATCCCGAGGAACGGGTGGCCTACCTCAAGCAGCGCCGCGCGGTGGCGGGGGCGCTGGATGACGGGGCCGAAGCCGACGAGGATGAAGAGCCGATCGAGGCCGGGCAACTTTCGCCCGAACGCTACGGCGAAATGTCGGCGCGCGAAGACCTGATCCTGACGATCACCGAACAGGGCGCGGGCAAGCTGTCGTCAAGCCACGATTACCCGGTGCGCGGGCGCGGCGGCATGGGGGTCAAAGCGATGGACGGGGCGATGCGGGGCGGGCGGCTGGTCGCGAGTTTTCCGGTCGAAGCGTCGGATCAGATCATGCTTGCGACCTCGACCGGGCAGTCGATCCGGGTGCCGGTCGATCAGATCAGCTTCCGCTCGCGGGCGGCGGGCGGGGTGCGGGTGTTCAACACCGGCAAGGACGAACTGGTGGTCTCGGTCGCCCGGGTGGCCGATCAGGGCGAGGCCGAGTGACGGCGGCCAAGCCGGGGGGCTGCTTGCCCCCCGGACCCCCCAGGGGTATTTTTGCAAAGGAGAAAGCCGAGGTGGCGGGATGGCCCGTCGGTGGTTTCTCAGGGATAGTTCCATGCCGGTTCTGAACATTGTTGGCGGCGGCATGGCCGGATCCGAGGCCGCCTGGCAGGCGGCGCAGATGGGGGTGCCGGTGGTGATCCACGAGATGCGCCCATCGGTCGGCACCTTTGCCCACCGCACCGGCGATTTTGCGGAAATGGTGTGCTCGAACTCGTTGCGCTCGGACGATGACGAGCGCAACGCGGTGGGGCTGCTGCATTGGGAAATGCGGGCGGCGGGTGGGTTGATCATGGCCGAGGCCGAGGCGCACCGCCTGCCCGCCGGGGGCGCGCTGGCGGTGGACCGTGATCCGTTTGCGGCGGCCGTGACGGCGCGGCTGCGGGCCCATCCGCTGATCTCGACTGCGCCTGGCGAGGTGGTCGGGTTGCCGTCGGACGGGCACTGGATCATCGCCACCGGGCCGCTGACCTCGGACGCGCTGGCGCACAGCATCCGGACCGAGACCGGCGCTGAGGCGCTGGCATTTTTCGACGCGATAGCTCCGATCGTTCATGCCGAGACGGTGGACATGGCGGTGGCCTGGATGCAGTCGCGCTATGACAAGGGCGAGACGGTGGCAGAGCAGACCGCCTACATGAACTGCCCGCTGACCAAGGCGCAGTACGAGGCCTTCATCGACGCGCTGCTGGCGGCGGACAAGGCCGAATTTCACGAAGGTGAAACCGCCGGGTATTTTGACGGCTGCCTGCCGATCGAGGTGATGGCCGAGCGCGGCCGCGAAACCCTGCGCTTTGGTCCGATGAAGCCGGTCGGGCTGACCAACGCCCATGCGCCCGAGGTCAAGCCCTACGCGGTGGTGCAACTGCGCCGCGACAACAAGCTGGGCACGCTTTACAACATGGTCGGATTTCAGACCAAGATGAAATACGGCGCACAAACCGAGGTGTTCAGGCTGATCCCGGGGCTGGAAAACGCGGCCTTTGCCCGTTTGGGCGGGATTCACCGCAACACGTTCCTGAATTCGCCGACCCTGCTGGACGATCAGATGCGGCTGCGCTCAAAGCCCCACATCCGCTTTGCCGGGCAGGTGACGGGGGTCGAGGGCTATGTCGAAAGCGCCGCCATGGGCCTGCTGGCGGGCCGGATGGCGGCGGCGGAACTGTTGGGGCGAACCCTGCCGCCACCGCCCCCGGAAACCGCGATGGGGGCGCTGATCAGCCACATCACCGGCGGGGCCGAGGCCAAGACCTTTCAGCCGATGAACGTGAACTTCGGCCTGTTCCCGCCGATCGACGCCAAGGGTGGGCGGCGCGGGCGCAAGGATCGCTACAAGGCCTATACCGACCGCGCCAAAGCCGCGTTCACCGCATGGCTGGCGCAGTAACCCGGTTTGCCCCATCGCCGACCGGGGCGCTGCATCTGGGCCATGCTTTTGCCGCGCTGACCGCCTTTGATCGCGCCCGGGGGGGACAGATGCTGCTGCGCATCGAGGATATCGACCGCGCCCGTTGCCGACCGCAATACGAGGCCGCGATCCTGGACGATCTGCGCTGGCTGGGGATCACCTGGCCCGCGTTGGTGCTGCGCCAATCGACCCGCCTGCCCGCCTATGCCAGCGCCCTGAACCGGTTGACGGCGATGGGGCTGACCTATCCCTGCGCCTGCACCCGCACCGACATCCGCGCTGCCCTTGCCGCCCCGCAGGAGGGCGCCCCGGCGACCGGGCCGGACGGGCCGATCTATCCCGGCACCTGTCGCGGGCGCGGGCCGGACACTGGCGGCTTGGCGATCCGCCTTGACATGGCCGCCGCGATGCGCCGGGTCGGCGAAGTATCCTTTACCGAGACCGGACCGGATCACGCGGGGGCGCACCGCTTTGACGCCGATTTCATGGCCACCCGGATCGGCGACATCGTGCTGGCACGGCGCGACATCGGCACCTCGTATCATCTGGCGGTGGTGGTGGATGACGCCTGGCAGGGGATCACCGAGATTACGCGCGGGGCCGATCTGTTCGCGGCGACGCCGATCCACGTGCTGCTGCAACGCCTGCTGGGCCTGCCCACCCCGACCTATCACCATCACCGCCTGATCCGCGATGACGCGGGGCAGCGGCTGGCCAAGCGTGATGACGCGCGCGCACTGGCCAGATACCGCACCGAAGGGGCGACGGCGCAGGATATTCGCCGCATGGTGGGGTTCGCGTGACCCGGCGGGTTATTCCATCGGGACCAGAATCTCGACCTCGGCACCGGCCCGCAGCGCGCGGTAGAAGCACGAGCGCCGGTTGGTGTGACAGGCGGGGCCAAGCTGTTCGACCAGCACCAGCAGGCAGTCACGGTCGCAATCAAGCCGCAGCTCGACCAGCTTCTGGACATGACCCGAAGTTTCGCCCTTGACCCAGAACGCGGCGCGCGAGCGCGACCAGTAGGTCACCCGCCCGGTGGCAAGCGTCTGTGCCACCGCGCCCGCGTTCATCCAGGCCAGCATCAGCACCTCGCCCGTGCGGTGATCCTGCGCGATGGCGGGGATCAGCCCGGCGGTGTCATACTTCAGACTTGCGACATCGAAAGCCATCGGCATGATCCTTTGCAAGGGGCGGCTGGCGGTCTATCTATGGGATCAGACAGGGCGAGGGAAGGCATGAGCGACGGCGAACTGATCAAGCTTTATTCCGGGCGGATTCTGGAACTGGCGGCGGATATCCCGCATCTTGGCCGCCTGCCCGCACCGCAAGGCTCGGCCAAGCGGCGCTCACCGCTGTGCGGATCAACCGTGACGGTGGATGTGGTGGTGCGGGGTGGCCGGGTGGCGGAGTTTGCCCAAGACGTGAAGGCCTGCGCCTTGGGGCAGGCGTCGGCCGCGGTGCTGGGCCGGGTGGCCGTCGGGCGCACCCGGGCCGAGATCGAGATCGCCCGCGACGCGCTGCGCGCCATGCTCAAGGACGGCGGGCCGGTGCCGGTGGCCCCGTTCGACGGCTTCGAGGTGCTGTTGCCGGCGCGCGACTACAAGAACCGGCATGCCTCGATCCTGCTGGCGATCGAGGCCACCGCCGAAGCCATGGCCGCAGCCGAGCGCGCCGCCACCGCCTGAAAAAAGGCCGCCGCCTTCGGGCGAAGGCGGCGGCAGGGGGCGTATCCGTCAGGCGCGCCAGGGCGGGACAGCCGTGGCCAGAGGCACTTTGCGCCCGGATCGCAGGCAGTCAGAACAAGGCGGCAAGTTCGGGCAGGTAAAGCCCGACGAACAGCAGCGAGAACAGCGAAGCAACCCCCAGCAGGTCGCCGATCAGGGTGTCGGAAGCGCGCGCCAGCGTGGCATTAATTTCCTTCAGCATCCGGTCCTCCTGGTGTTGTTGCTGTATTGTTCTCATATGGATCGAGATTTGTAAAGAACTTTTTAAGAACTTACGAGAACAAAACGGTAAATGACCAGGCCGGGGGCTCTGCCCCCGGACCCCCGGAGTGTATGGGCAAAGGTGAATAAAGGTGAATGGGATCAGCCGACCGCGATCAGGCGGATGGCGCGATCCTGATCCAGCAACCACAGCAGCAGCCGGGCGGCGCGGCCGCGCGGGCTGGTCAGGCCGGGATCTTCGGCCAGCAGGCGGCGGGCGTCGGATTGCGCCACCGCCATCAGCGCCGACTGGCGTTCAAGGTCGGCGATGCGAAAGCGCGGCAGGCCGGACTGGGCGGTGCCGATCAGATCGCCCGCGCCGCGCAGTGCCAGGTCTTCGTCGGCGATGGCAAAGCCGTCGTCGGTGTCGCGCAGGATGGTCAGCCGCCGCGCCCCGCCTTCGCCAAGCGGCGGCTGATACATCAGAAGACAGGTCGATTGTGCCGCCCCGCGCCCGACCCGACCGCGCAACTGATGCAGTTGCGCCAGCCCGAAAATCTCGGCCCGCTCGATCACCATGATGGTGGCATTGGGCACGTTGACCCCGACCTCGATCACCGTGGTGGCGACCAGCACCGCGGTCTCGCCCACCACAAAACGCGCCATCGCGGCGTCTTTTTCGGCGGCGGGCATCTGGCCATGCACCAGCCCCACCACGCCTTCGCCAAGCGCCGCCCGCAGGTGCTGAAACCGCGCCTCGCACGAGGCATAGTCCAGCACCTCGCTGTCTTCCACCAGCGGGCACACCCAATAGGCCTGATGACCCTCGGCCACCGCCCGGGCCAGGCGCGCCACCACCTCGTCGATTCGGGCCACCGAGATCAGCGCGGTCTTGACCGGCTTGCGCCCGGCGGGCTTTTCATCCAGCACCGAGACATCCATGTCGCCGTAGCTTACCAGCGCCAGGCTGCGCGGGATCGGGGTGGCGGTCATCACCAGCACGTCGGCGGCGGTGCCTTTGGCGCCAAGCTCCATCCGCTGGGTCACCCCGAAGCGGTGCTGCTCGTCGATCACCGCCAGCCGCAGATCGTGAAACTGCACATCCTTCTGGAACACCGCATGGGTGCCGACCAGAATGTCGGTCCGCCCTGCCGCGAGGTCGCCAAGCTTGGCGTCGCGATCGGCGCCCTTGTCGCGCCCGGTCAGCAACGCGAGCCGCACCCCTGCCGCCTGCGCCATCGGGCCCAGGCTTTCGATGTGCTGGCGGGCCAGAATTTCGGTCGGTGCCATCATCACCCCCTGGCCGCCCGACTCGACCGCCACCAGCAGCGCCAGAAACGCCACCAGGGTCTTGCCCGAGCCGACATCGCCTTGCAGCAGGCGGTTCATCCGCAAGGGTGCGGCCATGTCGGCGGCAATCTCGGTCAGGGCGCGGGTCTGGGCCGGGGTGGCAAGATAGGGCAGGCTGGCCAGCACCCGCGCCTGCAATTGGCCGGTGCCGCGGCTGACAACCCCCTTGCCCCGGCGCAATGTGGCCCGCGCCAGCGCCAGGGTCAGTTGATGCGCGAACAGCTCGTCATAGGCCAGACGCAGGCGATAGGGGGCGGTCAGGGCGATGTCGGCCATGGTGCGCGGACGGTGCACGGCCGTGACGGCCACCTGCCAGTCGGGCCAGCCTTCGCGGGCCTTGAGTGGCCCGTCGATCCATTCCGGCAGGGCGGGGGCGCGCGCCAACGCCGAAGCCACCGCCTTTGCCACCTGTTTGAGGGTGATCCCGGCGGTCAGCGGATAGACCGGCTCGAAGGCGGGCAGATCACCCGCTTCCTCAAGCCGCAGCACGTGGTCGGGGTGAACCATCTGGGCCACGCCATCAAACAGCTCGACCCGGCCCGACACCAGCCGCCGCTGGCCGGTGGGCAGCAGCTTGGCCAGATAGTCACCGCGGGCATGAAAGAACACCAGTTGAAACTCGAAACTCGCGTCGCGCACCATGACCCGGTAGGGGCCGGTCTTGCGCGCCGGGGGAAAATGGCTGCCGACCGTCACCTCGACCGTCACCGTGGCGGGCGGCACCACCTCGCGCACCGAATCCCGCCGCGCCCGATCGACCCCGGAATTTGGCAGCAAAAACAGCAGATCCTTCGGCCGCTCGACCCCGAGGGCGGCAAAGGCGCGGGCGGTTTTGGGGCCGACACCTTCCAGCGTTTCCAGCTCGGCAAACAGCGGGAACAGAATCTCGGGGCGGCTCATGCCGGGCCTGCAAGGGCAAGCCATGCGTCCTCGTCAATCACCTTCACGCCCAAGGCGGCGGCGGCCTTGGCCTTGCTGCCTGCCCCCGGCCCGGCAATCACCAGATCGGTCTTGGCCGAGACCGACCCCGCCACCTTGGCGCCCAGGCTTTCGGCGCGGGCCTTGGCTTCGGCGCGACTCATCCGTTCCAGCGTGCCGGTGAAGACCAGGGTCAACCCCGCGACCGGGCTGCCGGTCGGGGCGCGGGCCACCACATCCTGCACCACCAGATGCGCCACCAGCGCCTCGATCGCCGCGCGCTCGGCCGCCTGATGGAACGCCGTCACCACCGAGGCCGCCAGCACCGCCCCCACCCCGTCGATCGCGGTCAGGTCGGCCCATTCGTCGCCGATCCCGGGCTGTGCCGCCGTCATCGCCGCACAGAACGCCGTCCAACTGCCGTAGTGATCGGCCAGCAGCCTGGCCGCACTTTCCCCGACGTGCCGGATACCCAGAGCGAAGATCAGCCGGGCCAGCGGGATGCGG
>CAYQPD010000008.1:0-40417 GCA_964419305.1 uncultured Rhodobacter sp. | reverse complement strand
GCCACCCCGACCCCGCGCCGCAGCACGCCACCGCCCGCATTTGCCACAGCGGCGGTGCGCAGCGCTCGCGCCCACGGCTCGCGCAGCGCGTCAAGGCAGGCCCCGATCCCCACCGCCCGCAGCACCTGCCCGGTGGCGGTGGCATCGCCATCGCAAAGCGCGTTCAGCCGCCGGAACGCCAGCCGGTCCAGCCCCGCCGCGTCCGCCAGCCGGTCGTAAAGGGTTTCCTGCCAGATCGCCACCTGCGGCACGCCAAAGCCGCGAAACGCGCCGCCGATCGGGCCGTTGGTATGCACCGCCCGCGCCTCGGCCAGCACGGCGGGGGTGCGGTAGGGGCCGGTCGCGTGCACCGGCACCCGGTTGGCCACCGTCGGCCCCCAACTGGCGTAAGCGCCAGTGTCAAACCGCCCGTCAAGCTCCAGCGCGGTGATTCGCCCCTGCGCGTCGCAGCCAATGCGCCCCTTGAGCCGCGCCGGGTGACGCTTGGTGGTCGAGGCCATCGACTCGGACCTAGAATAGACCATCCGGCACGGTCGCCCGGTTTTCAGCGTCACCAGCCCGATCAGCGGTTGCAGGCTGACGTCAAGCTTGGATCCGAACCCGCCCCCCACCGCTGACGGAATGATCCGCAAAAGGTCCGGCGGCAGGCCCAGCACTTCGGCGGTCGCGTCGCGGTCCATCACCGGGGCCTGGGTGCAGGCGCGGATCACCAGCACGTCGCCGTCAAGCCACGCCGCCCCGGCCTCGGGCTCGATATAGGCGTGCTCGACCATGGCGGTCTGCACCGTGCCCGCCACGACATGCGCCGACCCCGCCAGCGCCGCACCCGCATCGCCGCGCCGCACCCGCCCGGTGGCCAGAAGGTTGCCCGCCCGCCCGGCATGGATCAGCGCCGCGCCCGGTGCCTCGGCTTCGGCCGGGTCGAGCAGCGGCTCCAGCACCTGCCAGGTGATCGGAAAATCGCTCAGATCGGGCGGCGTGGCACCGTCTTCGTGTGCCACCAGCGCCACCGCCTCGCCGCGAAACCGCACTTCGGCCACCGCCAGCGCGGGCTGATCGGCAAAGGGCGCGATCACGCCAAAGCAGTTGCGCCCCGCAATATCGGCGGCGGTGAAAACCAGCGCGCCCCGTGCCGCCGCCCAGCCCGCCACATCGCCAAAGGCAAACCCGGCGCGTGGGTGGGGCGAGCGCAGCGCCCGCACCACCAGCCCGCCCGGCTGCCACAGATCGGCCCCGAAACGGTCGCCCGCCACCTTGGCCGCAGCGTCAAGCCGCAGGGTCCGTGCCCCCACCGCCGCCCCGGCCAGCGGGGGGGGCGGCAGCGGCTCGTCCTGCACATCACACACCGCCGCAATGATCTTGGCATAGCCGGTGCAGCGGCACAGCACCCCGCCCAACGCCGCCTCGACCTGCCCGCGCGAGGGACGCGGCACATCGCGCAGCAGCGCCAGTGCCGCCAGCAGCATCGCCGGGGTGCAGATGCCGCATTGCGCCGCACCATGGCGGGTAAAGGCCGCCCGTAGCCGATCCAGCAGCGGGTCGGTGGCCTCGATCGTGGTCACAATGCTGCCCGCCACCTGCGCCACCGGGGTCAGGCAGGCGCAGACCGCGACGCCATCCAGCAGCACGGTGCAGGCACCGCAGTCGCCCGCGTCGCAGCCGACCTTGGTGCCGACCAGCCGCGCGCCCTCACGCAACGCCTGCGACAGGCGCGTGCCGGGGGCGACATCCAGGCTGATTGCCGCGCCGTTGAGGGTGAAGGAAATCGTCATGCCCCGGCCTCTGCCACATCCGCCACCGCCCGGCGCAGCAGTTCCGCCGCCGCCGTGGCGCGATAGACAGCCGAGCCGCGCAGATCATCCAGCGGGTCAAGGGCCGCCGCCACCGCCGCATCGCTGATCAGCCCCGCCGCAGCCGCCAGCGGCGCGCCGATCAGATGCGCCTCGACGGCGGGCAAGCGCCGCGCCACGCCGCTGCACGCCCCGACCGCCAGCGCGGCCTCGGCCACCCGCCCCTGCGCCGCCTTGATCCGCACCGCCACCATGGCGATCGAGATCACCAGCCAGGCCCGCGCCCCGAGCTTGAGAAACCGCGACTGCCCGGCCAGACCCGCCTGCGGGATCAGCACCGCCACCAGCACCTCGTCCGCCGCGCGCGTGGTGCGACGCGGGCCGGTGATGAAATCCGCAAGCGCCAACCGCCGCCGCCCGCGCGGTGAGGCCAGCTCGACCTCGGCCCCCAGCACCAGCAGCGGCGGCACCCCGTCGGCGGCGGGCGAGGCATGGCACAGGTTGCCGCCGATGGTGCCCGCGGCTTGAATCTGGCGCCCGCCGATCTGCACGGCAGCCTGTTGCAACGCCACCAGCGCCGGGGGCAAGTTCGTCGCCGCCGCCACCTCGGCCCAGGTCGTACACGCCCCGATCCGCAGCCCGTCCGGCCCCGCGACGATTCCGCGCAGCCCCGCGACCGCGGTCAGATCAAGCACCGATCCGTGCAGATCAGCCCCCGCCAGCGCCGGATAGATATCGGTCCCGCCCGCCAGCACCTTCTGCGATCCAGCCGCCAGCAGGGCCATGGCTTCGGGCAAGGTCTGCGGGCGCTGGTAAAGGCTCATCGTCCCTTTCCGGCGCATCGGCGCGCCCCGGTTCATTTGTGTGCAAACACCCTGCAACCGCCGCCATCGGCTGTCAACTTCCTTGCACCAACGCCGCCGCCGCGCTATCCCAAAGGGGTGAAATCCCGCGTCCCGCCTTATGTGCTTGATGACCAGATCGGTTACGTGCTGCGCCGCGTCACCCAGCGCCACCTTGCGCTGTTTTCCGAACTGATCCCCGAGGTCACCACCACCCAATACGCCGTGCTGGCCCGCCTGGCCGAGCTTGGGCCGCAGTCGCAAAACCACCTTGGCCGCGCCACCGCGATGGATGCGGCCACCATCAAGGGTGTGGTGGACCGGCTGGCGCGGCAGGGGCTGGCCACGACCACCGCCAACCCCACCGATCGCCGCCGCCTGACGGTGGCGCTGACGCCCGCGGGGCACGCGCTGTTCACCCGCTTGGCCGAGACCGCGCTGATGGTATCCGATCGCACCCTCGGGCCACTGAAACCCAAGGAACGCAAGCGCCTGCTGGCGCTGCTGGCGCGGCTGACCTGACGCCTCTGGCGGCGGCAGATTTGCGGCGTTGATGTCGATTCCAGATGGTCGCCGCCGCCTGCCCCCGCCTAGTCTGGCCCCAACCCCTGACTACAGCGGTTTTCACGCGCATTTTATCCGAAAACCGTGCCACACTTTTCGGAATGCGCTCTAAGGAGGCCCCATGTCCAGTGATCCGCTGCTTCAGCCTTACCGCCTCAAACACCTGACCCTGCGCAACCGGATCATGACCACCAGCCACGAGCCGGCCTATCCCGAAGACGGCATGCCCAAGGATCGCTACCGGCTTTACCACCTTGAGCGCGCCCGCGCCGGGGTCGCGCTGACCATGACCGCAGGCTCGGCGGCGGTGTCGCGCGACAGCCCGCCGGTGTTCAACAACATCCTGGCCTACCGCGACGAGGTGGTGGGCTGGATGAAGCGCCTGAGCGACGATTGCCACGAGGCCGGGGCGGCGGTGATGATCCAGCTCACCCACCTCGGTCGGCGCACCCGCTGGGACAAGGGTGACTGGCTGCCGGTGGTGGCGGCAGGCCCGTCGCGCGAACCCAGCCACCGCGCTTTCCCGAAGGTGATCGAGGATTGGGATATCGTCCGCATCATCGACGACTACGCCGACGCCGCCGAGCGGATGAAGGACGCCGGTCTCGATGGGGTCGAGTTCGAGTGTTACGGCCACCTGATGGATCAGTTCCTCTCACCGCTGACCAACGCGCTGGCCGCGCCCTATGGTGGCAGCTTTGAGAACCGCGCCCGCTTTGCCTTCGACGTGCTGGCCGCCTGCCGCAAACGGGTCGGCCCCGACTTTCTGCTGGGGGTGCGCTACACCGCCGACGAGGTGCAGGCGGGCGGGATTTCCGCCGACGAGGGGGTCGAGCTGGCGCGCCGGTTTCGCGATTCCGGCCTTGTCGATTTCGTCAACATCATCCGCGGCCGGATCTTCACCGATGCCGCGATGACCGACGTGATTCCGGTGCAGGGCATGAAATCGGCGCCGCACCTTGATTTTGCCGGGCGGATCCGCGCCGAGGTCGGCCTGCCCACCTTTCACGCCGCCCGCATCCCCGATGTCGCCACCGCCCGCCACGCCATCGCCGCCGGTCTGCTGGATATGGTCGGGATGACCCGCGCCCACATGGCCGACCCGCATATTGTCAGGAAGATCATCGAGGGGCGCGAGCAGGATATCCGGCCCTGCGTCGGGGCGACCTACTGCCTTGACCGCATCTATCAGGGGGGAATGGCGCTGTGCATCCACAACCCCGCCACCGGGCGCGAAGAAACCATGCCCCACACGATTGCCGCCGCCGCCACGCGCCGCCATGTGGTGGTGGTCGGGGCCGGTCCCGCCGGGCTGGAAGCGGCGCGGGTGGCTGCCGAGCGCGGCCACCGCGTGACGGTGCTGGAAGCCGCCGCCCAGCCCGGCGGCCAGATCCGCCTGACCGCCCTGACCCCACGCCGCCGCGAGATGATCGGCATCATCGACTGGCGCATGGCGCAATGCGCGGCGCGCGGGGTCGAATTCCGCTTCAACACCTGGGCCGAAGCGGCGGATGTGCTGGCGCTGGCCCCCGATGTGGTGATCATCGCCACCGGCGGGATGGCGCAGAAGGACATTCTTGCGCTTGGCAACGATCTGACCGTCTCGAGCTGGGACATCCTGTCAGGCGATGTCAAACCCGGCACCAACGTGCTGCTTTATGATGACGCCGGCGATCACGCCGCGCTGCAAGCCGCGCAAACCCTGACCGAGGCCGGGGCTTTGGTGGAAATCATGACCCCCGACCGCAGCTTTGCCCCCGAGGTGATGGCGATGAATCTGGTGCCCTACATGCGCGCGCTGCAAGGCCGCAACACCACCTTCACCGTCACCTGGCGGCTGCTGTCGGTGGCGCGGATGGGCAACCAGCTTTGCGCCACGATCGGCAGCGACTACCTGCCGACGACCCGGACCGCGCTTTACGATCAGGTCGTGGTCAACCACGGCACCCTGCCGCTGGACGAGCTTTACTTCGAGCTCAAACCGCACTCGCGCAACCTTGGTGCGGTCGATTATGACGCCCTGATCGCGGGCCGCCCGCAGACCTTCGGCGGCGGCCCGGCGGGGTTTCAGCTTTTCCGCATCGGCGACGCGGTCGCGGCGCGCAACACCCATGCCGCAATCTACGACGCGCTGCGGCTGATGAAGGACATCTGAAACCTTGCCCCGCCGCCCCCGGTCACGATATCCTGAGGCCCGCGCCGCGCCGCCCACCAGCCCTTGACGCTGACGCGGCGCGACCCTAGGTTTACCCCAACTCACCCCGTCAGGAGAAAGCTCATGGCCACCGTCGCCGTCACCGATGCCACTTTCAATGCCGAAGTCCGCGAATCCGCGCTGCCGGTGGTGGTCGATTTCTGGGCCGAATGGTGCGGCCCCTGCCGCCAGATCGGCCCGGCGCTGGAAGAACTGGCGCAGCAATACGCAGGTCAGGTGAAATTCGCCAAGGTCAACGTTGATGACAACCCCGACAGCCCGGCGCTGCTGGGGGTGCGTGGCATCCCGGCGCTGTTCCTGTTCAAGGATGGCAAGGTGGTCTCGAACAAGATCGGTGCCGCCCCCAAGGCAGCACTTGAAACCTGGATCAAGACCGCGATCTGATCCCGCGGCTTTCAGCTTCGCCTAAATATCCCTGCCGGAGGCTTTCGACCCAGGCCGCCCCAGCAGCGCCGCGTGCAATCCCGGTGCGGCCGCCAGAACCCCGGCGGTCAGGGGCGGGGCGGCGTTGAATGCCAGCGCGGCGCCAAAGCGGTCGGTCACCACCGCCCCGGCCCGCGCCGCAATCAGCCCGCCTGCCGCGATATCCCACTCCCAGGCGTCGCGCAGCGTCAGCATGCCGTCGTGCCGCCCTTCGGCCACCAGACACAGCCGGTAGGCAACCGAGGCGCGAAAGCTGCGCTTGAGATCAGGCACCCCGCCCGGCCAGAGCTCGGGCAAAAGGTTGGGATGGGTGGTCAACAGCGTCGCCCCCTCGATCCCGGCGCGGTCGCTGGCCCGGATCGGTTGGCCGTCGCGCAGCGCCGGGCCGGTCAGGGTGGCGGTGTAAAGCCGGTCCAGCACCGGCAGATAGACCACCCCCGCCACCACCCGGCCCCGTTCCACCACCGCAAGCGAATGGGAAAAGCTGTCCTCGCCCGCGATGAAGGCCCGGGTGCCGTCGATCGGGTCGATCACGAACACCCGCTCGCAGCCCGCCCGCGCCGGACCGTCCTCGTCTTCTTCCGACAGCCAGCCATAATCCGGGCGCGCCGCCCGCAACCGCTGGGCCAGCATCGCATTCACCGCCATGTCGGCCTCGGTCACCGGGCTGGCATCGGCTTTCTGCCACGCCTTCGGATTACGCTTCCAGTAGTGCCGCGCGATCTTGCCCGCTGCCAGCGCCGCGTCGGTCAGCAGGGCAAGATCACGCGCCGGCAAGGACCATGCCCTCCACCAGCAGGCTCGGCACCCGGATCGACAGATGCGGGCGCGCGTCATTGGCCGGCACGATCCGGCGCAGCATGTCACGCAGGTTGCCCGCGATGGTGCATTGGTTGACCGGATGGGTGACCTGCCCGCCTTCGACCCAGAACCCCGACGCCCCGCGTGAATAATCGCCGGTGGTGGGGTTGATCGACGCGCCGATCAGCGCCGTCACCAAAAGCCCGGTGCCCATCTGCGCGACCAGATCGTCGCGCGTGCAACGCCCCGGCGTCAGATCGAGATTCGATGTCGAAGGCTGCGGCGGTGACGATGGCCCGCGCGACGCCGACGCCGTGCTGGCCATCCCCAGCTTGCGCCCGGTGGCGAGATCCAGCGTCCAGCCCATCAGCACCCCGTCCTGCACGATCAGACGCCGCGCCGTCGCCAGACCCTCGGCATCGAACGGGCGGCTGCCGGAAATCCGCGGTCGCCATGGGTCTTCGATCAGCGACAGGGTATCGGGCAGCACCGGCTGACCCAGTGCGTCACGCAGCCACGAGCTGCCGCGCGCGATGGCCGTGCCGTTCACCGCCGCCAGCAAATGCCCGATCAGCGATGACGAAACGCGCTCGTCAAACAGCACCGGATACGCGCCGGTAAGGGGTCGCTCGGCCCCGACCCGCGCCAGCGCCCGCGCGCCCGCCAGATCGCCCACGCTTTCGGGCTTGGGCAGATCGCCCTGAAAGGTCCGCGCCTCGGCGGCCCAATCGCGCTCCATGCCGCTGCCGGTGCCGGTAAAGGCCACCGCCGAGACCGAGCGTGAGCTGCGCCCGTAGCCCCCGGCAAAGCCGTTGCTGGCGGCCAGGAACATCGCCCGGCGCGAGCTGCCCGCGCTGGCCTCGACCTGGGTGATACCGTGATGCGCCAGCGCCGCCGCCTCGGCCCTTCGGGCGTCCTCTTCCAGCGCCTGGGCGGCAGGTTCCGGGGCCGGATCGCACAGCTCCAGCGCCGCCAGATCCCAGCCACGCGCCAACTGATCGGGGTCGGCCAGCCCGACATCGGGGTCGGCGGGGGCCTCGCGCGCCATCGCCACCGCGCGTTCGGCCATGTCTTGCAGGGTGCGCGCCGAGGTGTCCGACACCGAAACGCAGGCCTGCCGCCCACCGATCAGCACCCTGAGCCCGAGCTCGATCCCTTCCGCGCGTTCGGCCTGCTCCAGCCGCCCGGCGCGGATGTCGATGCTGACCGAGGTGCCGTCCACCGCCAGCGCATCCGCCGCCTCGGCCCCGGCCCGGCGGGCGGCGCTCAGCATGGCCTCGGTCAACGTCTGCAATCGGTCGGTCATCCGCACCTCCTGTTATTGGTTCACCTAAAGTCCGCCGCCCGCCAGCGCAAGCATTGCCGCCATTGACCCTACGGCCCGCGCAACGAAAAGACCGCCCAGCACCCGCTGGACGGTCTTCGTGACCCCGCACACGCCTGCGGTTATTGCAACTGCATGCCGTTGGCGAAGATGCCCTTGTCCTTGAACTCGATCTTCGAGGTCATGGTGTCGGCCTCGCCCTCGACGGCGTTGGCGAACATCCCCAGCATCATCCTGAAGCCCGAGACCTGATCGGCGGGCAGCAGACCCATCGCCACCAGCTTGTCCATCAGCCCGTTGGCCCCGACCACCTTCAGCTCGACCGCGCCGGTAGGTGCCGGCATGCCGCCATAGGTGACCAGATCGGTGTTATCAAAAGTGGCCGCGCCGGTGCCGGTGGCCGTCACCCCCACCGCCTTCAGGGTAAGGTCGGTCAACTCGAACGAATTGAGCACGCCCGGCGGGTTGGCACCCAGTGCCTCCATCGCGGCGGTGTCGGTCAGATCGACGATCAGGGTGCCGGTGCCCTTGGCGTCCAGCACCACCGTCACCGCATCACGCGGCAGGGTGGCCGCCGGGTCGAACATTGCCCAGACGTCATCCGAGATCGTCAGATCGACCAGTTTGGTCAGCAGCGAGAATTCGGCTGGCGTATCCGATTTTGAAAGCGGCATCACCATGTTGAAGGCGCTGACGGCGTATTGCACCACCACTTCCGGGAACGGAATGGTTGACCCCGAGGTGGTGATCACCGCATCTTTCGAAATGGCCCCGAACGCCATCCGGGTCTTGTCCATCGCGAAGTCGAAATTGCCGCTGCCGAAGCTGCCGGTGCTGGCCATGGTCTGGGTGGGATCGGCGAAATCGAAACTGTAGTCGGTCCTGCCATAGGTCAGTCCGCCCTCAGAGGCAAAACCTGCCGCCAGTGCCGCCGCCAGATCCTGCAGATCCATGGTGCCGATCAGTTTGGTGGTCGAGGTGCTGGCCAGCGCATCCAGCGCCAGCGTCAGACTGAACTTGCCGCTGTTGGCCGGGTCGTTGGCCGCAATGGCAAGATTGGTGGTCTGCACCGAAAGGGTGCTGCTCATGGTGCGGTCGGTGGTGCCGCTGACAATGTAATTGCCCTCAATCGCATTGAGGCCAATCTCGACCATCAGATCAGGCTTGTCGGCATCGCCCCCCTGCACCTCGCCAAGCGCCACCTTGATTGACGGGGCGACCACGTCGTAGCGGGTTTCTTCGGCGCTTCCCGAGGCCGTGACCGTCAGACCCGGCTGGGTCACAGTCAGTTCGGCACCAGTCAGTTCGGCACCAGTCGGCTCGTATGCGGCATCAGGTGCCGGAAAAACCAGACTGACCGGATAGGAATCCGACATCGTGATCTCGACGCTGCCATCGCCGTTGTCGGTGAACGAGACCTCGTCGATGCTGGCCGAAAATGACCCGCCGTCCTTCTCATAGGTCACGGTCAGGCCGCTGACCAGCAAGGTATCGCCATTGCGCACGGCACTTTCGGCCGCAAGCACCTCGCCATAGGACGCGCCAAGGTCCTGCCAGCTTTGCCAGACCTGCTCGGGGGTCACATCGGCAAAGGCCGCATTGCCGGCCACCAGTGCCCCAAGGGCCACGGTTGTCATGAATTTCAAGTGCGCCATAACGAAACCTTTCGTTTGCAAAATGATGGGTGATCATCCGCCGAACGGTATCGCGGGTCAAGGGATTCCGTGCGGTTGCGTGATCGGCTATCAACAGGTATCGGGGCAGCAAGAGGGAGGATGCGATGCAGGGCAAGGTGGTAGCAATCACCGGCGCAAGCCGGGGCATAGGGGCCGCCGCGGCGCGGGTGTTTGCCGGGGCCGGGGCGCGGGTGGCGCTGCTGGCGCGCAGCGGTGCCGAGATCAAGGCGCTGGCCGCCGAGCTGGGCCACGGCGCGCTGGCGCTGCCCTGCGATGTGGCCGACTGGAGCGCGGTGCACGCCGCCCTTGCCGCCGTGACCAGAAGCGCCGGGCGGCTGGATGTGCTGATCAACAACGCCGGGGTGATCGACCCGATCGTGCGGCTGGCCAAAGCCGATCCGGCGGCCTGGGCCAATGCCATCGCGATCAACCTCAACGGGGTCTTTCACGGCATGCGCGCCGCGATCCCGATCATGCGCGCGCAGGGCGGCGGCACGATTCTGACGCTGTCGTCGGGGGCCGCGCACAACCCGCTGGAAGGCTGGAGCGCCTATTGCGCCGCCAAGGCCGGGGCGGCGATGCTGACCCGGATGGCGCACCTTGAAGAGGCCGGCCATGGCCTGCGCATCATGGGCCTGTCGCCCGGCACCGTCGCCACCGCGATGCAGCGCCGGATCAGGGCCAGCGGGGTCAACCCGGTGGCCTATCTCGACCCGGCGGTGCATGTGCCGCCCGACTGGCCCGCGCGCACCCTGCTGTGGATGTGCCACTCCGACGCCGATCCGTGGCTGGGCCAGGAGATCAGCTTGCGTGACGAGGAAATCCGCCGCCGCGCCGGGCTGATCTGATGATCGGCCTGCATACCGAAGGCGGGCTGTGGACGGTGACCTTGAACCGCCCCGACAAGGCCAATTCGCTGACCCGCGCGATGCTGGGGCAACTGGAAGAGGTGGTCGGGCAGGCGGCGCAGCAGGGGGCGCGAGCGCTGGTGCTGACCGGCGCAGGCAAGGTGTTTTCCGCCGGGGCCGACCTTGCCGAGGCCCGCGCGGGCCTTGCCACCGATCCGGTGTGGGAGCGGCTGTCGGCGGCGGTGGCGCATCTGCCCTGCCTGACCATCGCGGCGCTGAACGGCACCTTGGCCGGGGGGGCAATGGGCATGGCGCTGGCCTGCGATCTGCGCCTCGCGGTGCCGACCGCCAAGGTGTTCTACCCGGTGATGCGGCTGGGGTTTCTGCCGCAGCCCTCGGATCCCGCCCGGCTGGTGGCGCTGGTCGGGCCGGCGCGGGCCAGGCTGATCCTGATGGCCGGGGTGAAAGCCAGCGCCGACGAAGCCCTGGCCTGGGGGTTGATCGACCGCATCGTGGCCCCCGAGGCGCTGCTGACGGAAGCCGCCTTGTTGGCGGCGGATGCGCTGGGGGCCGACAGTCATCATGTGGCGGCGATCAAGAGGTTGATCGGCCGAGGATTTTCTGGCTGACAGGTCGGAGCCTGCGGCGCGGATATTTGGGCAAAGGAGAATGGGAAAAGGCCGCGCCCGGTTTGGGGGCACGGCCTTGCCGGGTCACGCCTTGGGTTTGCGCGGCGGGGTGAAGCGCTTGGAGGTATCCTTGGCATCGCGCTTGGGGGCGGCTGGTCTGGCCTTGGCAAACGCGGGTTTGCCGAAGGTCTTGCCTTCGGTGCCATGCGATTTGAACCCGGTCGAGCGCGGCGCGCCGGGACCGGCGGCCTTGGTGCGGTAGGGCGTGCCTGCGGGTTTGCCCTCGGGTTTCCAGCGCGGCTTGTGGTCGGCGTCGGCGTTGGAATCCGGGCGCGGGGCATAGGGCTTGCGCGGGGTGTCGCCGCGCGCGCCATAGGGTTTTGCCGCCGTATCATCGCGCTTGACGTAGGGCTTTTTCGCCCCTTCGGCGCGCGGGGCAACGGGCGCTTTCGGCCCGCCTTCGCGCGGGGTCCAGGGTTTGGGCCCGGCGTCGTCGCGTTTGACGTAAGGCTTGCGCGGGGTGGCGGGTTCGTCACGCTTGACCCAAGGCGCTTTCACAGCGGCAACGGGAGGGGCGGCCTCGGCCACCGGCTGGGGCCGGGGGGCGGGCTCGGCGTCTTCCACGATACGGGCGGGCTTCGGGACATAGGCCGGTTTTTCGGCCCGCACCGGGCGCTGCGGCGCATCCTCGCGTGGCGCGCGCGGGGCGGGTTTGTCGTAGCTCTTGCGGGGGCTGCGCTCGGGGCGATCAAGGTTCGGCTCGCCGGGCAGACGCCGCATCACCACCCCGGACTCGAGCTCGAGGCTGGTGCCGAACTTGCCCGCTGCCGCCGTCGCGATCTGGACGAAGGTCTCGTCTTCCTGCACCCGGATCGCGCCGATCTCGTTGCGGGTGATGCCGCCGCCATCGCAGATCTTGGGCAGCAGCCAGCGCGCCTCGGCGCGACCCGCGCGCCCGACCGACAGCGCAAACCATACCGATTCGCCGAACTCGGCACGCTCGCGCGCCGGGGCGGGTGCCGATCCTGCTACCGCATCTTGCAGCACTTCGGGGGCCGAGCGTCCCTCGCGCCACAGCCGCACGAAAGCTGCGGCCACATGGTCGGCACCGAAGCGCGCAAGCAGGGTCGCGGCAATCGCGGCCTCGTCCCCTGCGGGGGCGGTCAGCGCGGGGTGTTCCAGCACCCGCGCGTCGTCACGCGCCTGCACCTCTTCGGCCGAGGGCGCCTTGGCCCATTCGGCCACCACCTTGGCACCTTGCAGCAGGCGCTGCGCCTTGCGGAACTCGGCCGGGGTCACGATCAGCGCCGAAACCCCCTTGGCCCCCGCCCGCCCGGTGCGCCCGGATCGGTGCAGCAGGGTTTCCGAGTTGCTGGGCAGATCGGCGTGGATCACCAGATCCAGCCCCGGCAGATCAATCCCGCGCGCCGCGACATCGGTCGCAATGCAGACCCGCGCCCGGCCATCGCGCAGGCTTTGCAGCGCGTGGGTGCGTTCCTGCTGTGAAAGCTCGCCCGACAGCGCCACCACCTGAAAGCCGCGGTTGCCCATCCGCGCCAGCAGATGACTGACCGCTGCCCTGGTCTTGCAGAACACCAGTGCCGAGGGGGCATCGTAATAGCGCAGCAGGTTGAAGATTGCGTGCTCGCGGTCGCGCGACGAGACATTCAGTGCCCGGTATTCGATATCGACATGCTGGCGCGCCTCGCCTGCGGTGTGCAGTCGCAAGGCGTCGCGCTGGAAATCCTTGGCCAGTTCGGCAATCGCGGCGGGCACGGTGGCCGAAAACATCAGGGTGCGGCGCTCGGCCGGGGCGGCGGCAAGGATGAATTCCAGATCCTCGCGAAAGCCGAGGTCAAGCATCTCGTCGGCCTCGTCCAGCACCGCCGCGCGCAGACCCGACAGATCAAGGCTGTGGCGCTCGATATGGTCGCGCAACCGCCCCGGCGTGCCGACCACGATATGCGCGCCGCGATCAAGGGCGCGCTTTTCGGTGCGGTAATCCATGCCGCCGACGCAGGTCGCGATCTGCGCCCCGGTCTCGGCGTAAAGCCAGTCGAGCTCGCGCGCTACCTGAAGCGCCAGCTCGCGGGTCGGCGCGATGATCAGCGCCATCGGCACATCGGCGAACAGCAGCCGGTCGGCCCCGCGCAGCAGTTCGTCGGCAATCGCGATGCCGAAGGCGGCGGTCTTGCCCGAGCCGGTCTGGGCCGAAACCAGCAGGTCGCGCCCCACGGTTGCGGCGGCCCTAACGGCCTGCTGCACCGGGGTGAGGGTGTCATAGCCCTTGGCCGCCAGCGCCGCTGCCAGCGGTGCGGCAATATCAATCTGTGTCATGTTCGTCCCTGTGGGGCGCGCCTCGCGCCCGATGATGCCAAATCAGCGGCACCTCATCCCCATCGCAGGCTGGCCTCCTCGCCGCCTGCTGCCGGAATCCTCGGGCCGTGAGCGGGCTGCATACAGCGGAATGGCGGGGATGTATAGGGTTGGGGCGGCAGTGGCGCGCGCGGGCCGCGACCTTGCCATCGAAAATGCTGATCACCCACGGAACCGGCGATCCTCCGGGCTGAAACCACTAGCCTTCCACCCCCGACGCAAGCGCACCTTGATACCAGCGCACGATCGCCGCGCGCTCGGCGGGCTCGACAAAGCTGAGGTTACCGGGCGGCATGGCGTGGCTGACCCCGGCTTGCAGGTAGATGCGCGGGGCGGCCTGCGCGATCTGGGCCGGGGTTTCCAGCACCACCCCCTTGGGCGGCCAGTGCAGCCCCGCCCAGGCGGGCTCGGCGGCGTGGCACATCGCGCAGCGGCCCTGCACGATGCCGGTCACCTCGTCGAAGCCGGGCGCACTGGCATAGCGCAGCGCCGCCCCTTGCAGGCGGGCCTCTTCGGGGGCGGTGCGCAGTGGCGCGGTCGAGAGCCAGGCGATCACCCCGAACAGGATCGCGGTCAGCGCCCAGGTCCACCACGGGGTGCCCTTGCGGGCATGGGTGGTGTTGAACCAGTGCCGGATCGTGACCCCCATCAGGAACACCAGGCTGGCAATCACCCAGTTGTATTGGGTGGCAAACGCCAGCGGGTAGTGGTTCGACAGCATCATGAAAAGCACCGGCAGGGTGAGATAGTTGTTGTGGGTGCTGCGCTGCTTGGCGATCACGCCATATTTCGGGTCAGGCTTGCGCCCCGCGATCAGATCGGCAGTCACCACCTTCTGGTTCGGGATGATGATCACGAACACGTTCAGCATCATGATCGTCCCGGTGAACACCCCCAGATGCAACAGCGCCGCCCGCCCCGAGAACACCTGCGCGTAGCCCCAGCTTACCGCCACCAGAATGACGTAAAGCGCCAGCATCAGCCGGGTGTTGTCGTCGCCGAACCGGCTTTTGCAGATCGCGTCATAGGCCAGCCAGCCCAGCGCCAGCGAGCCCAGCGAAATTGCAACCGCCTGCCAGACCGTCAGATCCAGCACCGTCGGGTCGATCAGATAGAACTCGGCCCCGAGGTAATAGACCACCACCAGCAGGGCAAAGCCGCTGAGCCAGGTGGCATAGCTTTCCCATTTGAACCAGGTCAGATGCTCGGGCAGGGTCTCGGGGGCCACCAGGTATTTGTTGATGTGATAGAACCCGCCGCCATGCACCTGCCACTCCTCGCCCGCAGCCAGCGGCGGCAGACCGGGGCTTTGGCGCAGGCCAAGATCAAGCGCGATGAAATAGAACGACACCCCGATCCAGCTTATCGCGGTGATGACATGGGTCCAGCGCAGCGCCGCCTCGGCCCAGACCCAAAGCAGCGCCCAATCGTAAACCGCATCCACCATGTCGGCCTCCCCGTTTTCAGGTCAGGCTATACCCAAGCACAGCTTTCTGTTAATCCAGCAAATGACAGAGCACTTTCAAACCCGGCAAGGGAATGGCAAACCGCCCCATGGCCTACGTGAACAACCTCCGGATGTTCGTGCGGGTCTATGATCTGGGCAGCATGTCGGCCGCCGCCCGCGATCAGCGCACCTCGCCCGCGGTCGCCTCGGCGCGCATCTCGGAACTGGAAAAGCACTTGGGCGTGCGGCTGTTCAACCGCACCACCCGCAGCTTGCAGCCCACCGAGAACGGCCGCATCTTCTATGATGGCGCGCGCGCGGTGCTCGACGCGATCGACCAGGCCGAGGCGGCGGTGGTCGATGCCACCCAGAACCCGCGCGGCACGGTGTTTGTCGCCGCGCCCCTTGGCATCGGGCGGCGCTTCATCGCGCCGCACGTGCCGACCTTCAAGGACGCCTACCCCCAGATCGAGGTGCGGCTGCGGCTTTCGGATCGCAACGTCGATGTCACCGCCGAGGGCCTCGATGTGGCCTTCCACCTCGGCCAGCTTGAGGATTCAACCCTCAAGGTGCGGCTGGTCGCCGACTGCCCGCGCCTGCTTTGCGCCGCCCCCGCCTATATCGCCCGGCGTGGCGACCCGGTCGATGGCGAGGCCCTGCTGGCCGACCACCACGATTGCCTGAACCTGCGCTTTCCGGGGGCCCGCGAATTTCAATGGAGCCTGCAAACCGCGACCGGCCCCAAACGCTTTGATATCACCGGCCCTTACGAATCCGACGATGGCGATGTGCTGACCGGCTGGGCACTGGCCGGGCGCGGGATCGTGCTGAAGCCGATCTTCGAGGTGGCCGATCACCTGCGCAGCGGGACGCTGGTGCCGGTCGCCACCGCCACCCCGCCGCTGCCGACCCAGCTTTCCTGCCTGACCCAGAACCGCCGCTTTCGCGACCCCAAGATCCGGCTGTTTCTCGATTTCATCATCGCTCGCTGCAAGGCCGACATGGCCGCCCAGATGGCGGGGCTGGCACCGCCCCTGCCCCCCCAAAGCACCGTCTGATCCCCGGCTTCTTCTTTGCAAAAATACTCCGGCTGGTTCGCGGGGCTGGCCCCCGGCCTCAACTGCCGCGATAGGTCGAATAGGCAAAGGGCGCGATCAGCAGCGGCACATGGTAATGCGCCCCCGCATCGCCGACCCCGAAACGGATCGGAATCTCGTCAAGAAACCCCCCCTCGCCGGTCGCCTGCCCGGTGGCGCGCAGATAGTCGCCCGCCGCAAACACCAGCTCGTAAACCCCCGCCGTGAAACCCCTGCCCGCCAGCATCGGCCCCTCGGTGCGGCCATCGCCATTGGTCACCGCTTCGGCGATCTTCGCGCGGCGGTTGCCGCTGACCCGGTAAAGCGCGACCTTCACCCCCGCCGCAGGCCTGCCGCGCGCGGTATCCAGAACATGGGTCGTCAGGCTGCCGGTGGTCATCGCTGGCTCTCCTTCAACCCAGCATACACCGCTGCGCCCGCGTTGACATCCGACGCAACCATCGCCGGGGGGAAAAGGTCTTTCAGCGATAATTTGATAATTTCGCGGCTTTATCTGCCCTAGACTGAAGATCACCCGAGCAGGAGCCGCCCGTGAACCGCTACCCCCGCGACCTTATCGGCTATGGGGCCAATCCGCCCGATGCCGCCTGGCCGAATGGCGCGCGCATCGCGGTCTCGCTGGTGCTGAATTTCGAGGAGGGCGGCGAGAACAACATCCTGCACGGTGATGCCGCGTCCGAGGCCTTCCTGTCGGATATCGCCGGGGCGGCACCCTGGCCGGGGCAACGCCACTGGAACATGGAATCGCTCTACGAATACGGTGGCCGCGCCGGGTTCTGGCGGCTGCACCGACTGTTCACCGGCCTGCACATTCCCGTCACCATCTACGCCGTCGCGACCGCCCTGGCGCGCAACCCCGAGCCGGTGGCGGCGATGCAGGCGGCAGGCTGGGAAATCGCCAGCCACGGGTTGAAATGGGTCGAGCACCGCGACATGGATGACGCCGAAGAACGCGCCGCGATGGCCGCGGCGATCCGGCTCCATACCGAAGTGACCGGCACCCCGCCCTCCGGCTGGTATACCGGGCGCTGCTCGGTCAACACCGTCCGCCTCGCCGCCGAAACCGGGGCTTTCGCCTGGGTCTCGGATACCTACGACGACGATCTGCCCTACTGGCGCGAGGTCGGCGCGCGCGACCAACTGGTGATCCCCTACACGCTGGAAGCCAACGACATGCGCTTTGCCACAGCACCCGGCTACAGCACCGGCGCGCAGTTCTTTCATTATCTCAAGGACAGTTTCGACACCCTTTACGCCGAAGGCGAGGCCGGGCACGCCAAGATGTTCACCGTCGGCCTGCACTGCCGCCTGATCGGCCGCCCCGGCAAATTCGCCGGGCTCAAGCGCTTCCTCGACTACGCCCAAGGCCACCCCGGCGTCTGGTTCCCCCGGCGCATCGACATCGCCCGCCACTGGGCCGCCACCCACCCGCATCAGCGCCGCGAGCGCCCGTCGCAGATCGGCCGCGATGCCTTCATCGCCCGCTTCGGCGGGGTCTATGAACACTCCCCCTGGATCGCCGAACGGGCGTTCGCGCTGGAACTCGGCCCGGCCCATGACCGCGCGGCGGGGCTTGCCAACGCCTTGGCGCGGATTTTCCGCACCGCCTCCCATGCCGAACGCCTCGCGGTGCTCAAGGCCCACCCCGATCTGGCCGGCAAACTGGCGCTTGCGCGGCACCTGACCGAAGCCTCCTCCGCCGAGCAGGCCAGCGCCGGGCTTGACGCCCTGACCGAGCCCGAGCGCGCCACCTTCCAGCGCCTCAACGCCGACTACCAGACCCGCTTCGGCTTTCCCTTCATCATCGCGGTGCGCGACCACGCCAAGGTCGGCCTTCTTGCCGCCTTCCAGCGCCGCCTTGCCAACGACGAGGCCACCGAATTCGCCACCGCCTGTGCGCAGGTCGAACGCATCGCGGAACTGCGCCTCAAGGACATGCTGCCATGACCCCCTACTTCAGCCCGCCCGGCGGCCTGCCGCCCCAGACCCGCCTGCTGACCGGCCGCGCCGTCTTCACTGCGGCCTACGCCTTCATCCCGCGCGGGGTGTTTTCCGACATCGTGACCTCCAGCCTGCCGGGTTGGCAAGGCACCCGCCTGTGGCTGATCGCCCGCCCGATGTCGGGATTCTCGGAAACCTTCAGCCAGTATGTGATGGCGGTCGCCCCCGGCGGCGGCTCGGATGCCCCCGAACCCGACCCCGGCGCGCAAGGCGTGATCTTCATCACCGAAGGCGAAGTCTGGCTGTCGCTTGACGGCACCGAGCACGACCTCGGCCCCGGCGGCTACGCCTACATCCCGCCCGGCTGCACCTGGCGGCTGCGCAACGCGCAAGACCACCCGGCGCGCTTTCACTGGATCCGCAAGCTCTACGAGCCCGCCCCCGGCCTCGCCCCGCCGCAGGCGTTTGTAACCTCGGATGCCGACATCCCGCCCGCCGCGATGCCCGATACCAACGGGGCCTGGGCCACCACCCGCTTCGTCGATCCCGACGATCTGCGCCACGACATGGCCGTCAACATCGTGACCTTTCAGCCCGGCGGCGTGATCCCGTTCGAGGAAACCCACGTCATGGAGCATGGCCTTTACGTGCTGCAGGGCCGCGCGGTCTACAAGCTCAACCGCGACTGGGTCGAGGTCGAGGCCGGCGATTTCATGTGGCTGCGCGCCTACTGCCCGCAAGCCTGCTACGCCGCCGGCCCCGGCCCGTTCCGCTACCTGCTCTACAAGGACGTCAACCGCCACGCCCGCCTGCGCGGCCCCGGCGCTTTCGGCGCGCCGCGATGAACGCCCCATTCTCATTGGCACAAATACCCTCGGGGGGGCGGGGGGGCGGAAAGCCCCCCGGCGCGCGACGCAAGGACCGCCGCCGGTGATGCGCCGCACCATCGCCACCGAACCCCTGACCGCCGCCGCCTTCGCCCCGTTCGGCGAGGTTCTCGAGGCAGTCGGCCCGCCCGACCGGCTGATCAACGCCGGTCTCTGCGCCCGCTTTCACGACCGCGCCCGGCTTGACTTCGGAGCCACCGGCCGCGCCGGACTCTCGATCTTCGACGCCCAGCCCTGCACCCTGCCCTACCGGCTTGATCTGCTCGAACGTCACCCCGAGGGCAGCCAGGCCTTTCTGCCGATGACCACGCAGCCGTTTCTGGTGATCGTCGCCCCCGACCGCGGCGACACCCCCGGCACCCCACGCGCCTTTGTGACCAATGGCGCGCAGGGCATCAACCTCAACCGCGGCACCTGGCACGGAGTGCTGACGCCCTTGCACGCGCCGGGGCGCTTCGCCGTGGTCGATCGCATCGGCCCCGGTCGCAACCTCGAGGAACACCACTATACCCCGGCGTGGGTCATTACCCCTGGCACCGGCGGCTGAACCGCCGGGCCATGACCGGCCCTGCGTCGATGGGGGAACGCAGGGCGGCACCGACAATCCCCCGAGGGAAGGTATGGACCATGACCGACACAACCCACCCGGTGGACGAGCGTCTCGCGCCGCCAAAGCTGTTCACCCTTGGCCTCCAGCATGTGCTGGTGATGTATGCCGGTGCCATCGCGGTGCCGCTGATCATCGGCCGCGCGCTGAAACTGCCGCCCGAGGATGTGGCCTTTCTGATCTCGGCCGATCTCTTTGCCTGCGGCATCGCCACCCTGATCCAGTCGTTCGGCCTGACCCAGTGGTTCGGCATCAAGCTGCCGGTGATGATGGGGGTGACCTTCGCCGCGGTTGGCCCGATGGTGGCGATCGCCGGAGCCAACCCCGGCCCCGACGGCGCGCGGATGATCTTCGGCGCGATCATCGCGGCGGGCATTTTCGCCATGCTGGTCGCCCCGCTGGTCGGGCGGATGCTGGCGTTCTTTCCGCCGGTCGTCACCGGCTCGATCATTCTGGTGATCGGGGTCAGCCTGATGCGGATCGGCATCAACTGGGTGTTCGGCAACCCCTTCGGCCCGACCGCGCCACAGATCGTCGATCCCGCGCACGCCGACTGGCTGAAGGCCGTAAGCGAGCTTGCCGCCACCACCGGCAGCACCATTCCGCCGCTGCCCGGCGGGCTGGCACTGGCGGCCAAGGTCAGCAACCCGGCCTATGCGCCGCTTGGCAATATCGCCCTGTCGGCGGTGGTGCTGGTGGCGATTCTGGCGATCGCGCGGTTCGGTCGGGGCTTTGTTGCCAACATCTCGGTGCTGCTGGGGATCATCCTTGGCGCGGTGATTGCGGCAATGATCGGCACCATGACCTTTGCCAAGGTAGCAGGGGCGGGCTGGTTCGCGCTGATCACCCCGTTCCACTTCGGCATGCCGATCTTCGACCCGGTGATGATCGTCACGATGTGCCTGGTGATGATCGTGGTGATGATCGAATCGACCGGCATGTTCCTTGCCCTGGGCGAGTTGACCGGGCGCAAGATCGAACCGGCCGCCCTTTCGGCGGGGTTGCGCACCGATGGCCTTGGCACCCTGATCGGTGGCATCTTCAACACCTTCCCCTATACCTCGTTTTCGCAGAACGTCGGGCTGGTGGGGGTGACCGGGATCAAGAGCCGCTTTGTCTGCGTGGCGGGCGGGCTGATCCTGATCGTGCTGGGGCTGGTGCCGAAGATGGGGGCGCTGGTCGAAGCGCTGCCGACCGCGGTGCTGGGCGGTGCCGGTCTGGTGATGTTCGGCATGGTGGCTGCAACCGGCATCCGCATCCTGGCGGCGGTCAACTTCGGCACCAACCGCAACAACCTGTTCATCGTGGCGGTCAGCCTTGGCATGGGGATGATTCCGCTGGTCGCGCCCAACTTCAAGCAATGGATGCCGCACGACATCCACCCGCTGATCGACAGTGGCATTCTGCTGGCCACCATCAGCGCCGTTGCTCTGAACGCGCTCTTCAACGGCGCGTCGGGCACGGCGGCTGATTTGCGCCGCGCGCCCGTCGGCGATCACTGATCGCTCCACGCGACGAGTGAAAGCCCCCGGCAACGGGGGTTTTTCATTGGCTCGTCGCGCGCCAGCGTCTAGCCTGCGTCAGCAAGAGGAGGCCCGCATGACCAATCCCGTCACCACCCATCAGGCCGAAGAAGATGCCCGCAATGAGACGATTCTGATCTATGTCAACGGCAAGATCGTGCCCAAGGCGCAGGCGCTGGTGTCGGTCTATGACGCCGGTTTTCTGCTGGGCGACGGGGTGTGGGAGGGGCTGCGGCTTTACGATAACCGCTGGGCCTTTCTCGACGACCATCTTGACCGGCTGTTCGAGGCCGCAAAAGCCATCGACATCGACATCAGGATGGACCGCGCCGCGCTGACGGCAGCGCTGATCGCCACCCAGCACGCCAACGCCATGACGACTGATGCCCACGCCCGGCTGATGGTGACGCGCGGGGTAAAATCGCGGCCCTTCCAGCACCCCGGCCTGCCGCGCAAGGGGCCGACCGTGGTGATCATCATCGAGCATTCGCGCCCCAACCTGCCGCGACTAATCCGGCTGGCCACGGTGCCGCATCTGCGCGGCCTGCCGATGACGCAAGACCCCAAGCTCAACAGCCACTCCAAGCTCAACTGCATCCTCGCCTGCATCGCCGCCGAGAAGGCCGGTGCCGACGAGGCGCTGATGCTCGATGTGCATGGCTTCGTGAACACCACCAACGCCTGCAACTTCTTCATTGTCCGGAAGGGCGAGGTCTGGACCTCGACCGGCGACTACTGCATGAACGGCATCACCCGCGCCAAGGTGATTGACCTCTGCCGCGCCCATGACATCCCGGTGTTTCAGCGCAATTTCAGCCTGGTCGAGACCTATTCGGCGGACGAGGCCTTTCTGACCGGCAGTTTCGGCGCGCAAACCCCGGTCGGGGTGATCGACGGACGGGTGATCGGCAGCGGCGGGATGGGCCCGGTGACCAAGCGCCTGCGCGGGCTTTACCAGGCGCTGGTGGCACAATGAGGATTGCGATGTGGTCGGGGCCGCGCAACCTTTCGACCGCGCTGATGTATGCCTTTGCCGCGCGCGGCGATTGCGCGGTGTGGGACGAGCCGTTCTATGCCGCCTACCTGAAGGCCACCGGCATCGCCCATCCGATGGCCGCCGAGGTGATCACGGCCGGCGAGACCGACCCGGTGCGGGTAGCGGCGCGCTGCCTGGGGCCGGTGCCGGATGGCAAGGCGCTGTATTATCAAAAGCACATGACACTGCACATGATTCCGGGTTTCGATCGCGGCTTCATGGCAGGGCTGACCAACGTCTTCCTGATCCGCCATCCGGCGCGGGTGGTGGCGAGCTACGTCCGCAAGCGCGAGGGGCCGACCCTGGCCGACATCGGATTCGTGCAGCAGGCCGAGCTGTTCGATCAGGTGGCAGGCCAGCTTGGCCGCGCGCCGCTGGTGATTGATTGCGCCGACATCCGCGCCGACCCGCGCGGCGCACTGACCCGCCTTTGTGCCGGGCTGGGGATCGGCTTCACCGACGCCATGCTGCACTGGCCAAAGGGTCCGAAACCGTTCGACGGCGTCTGGGCCCCGCACTGGTATGGCGCGGTGCATGGATCATTCGGGTTCGAGCCACCCGAGGCGGAATTGCCGCCCCTGTCCGAACGCTACCAGGCGCTGGTGGCGCAGGCCCTGCCCGCCTACCAACGGCTGGCGGCATACCGGCTGTAAAGAAATGATTTTTCTGCGAAAAATCAGCCTCCGGCAGGGATATTTGCGGCCAGTAAGAAGGCGCGGGTCTAGGCTTTGGCGACGCGGGCGTTGCGGGTGGCGATCAGCTTGAGCCGCAAGGCGTTCAGTTTGATGAAGCCCGCCGCATCTTTCTGGTCGTAAGCCCCGGCGTCTTCTTCAAAGGTCACGTGCTTTTCGGAATAAAGGCTGTGCTCGGACCACCGCGCCACGGTGCGCGCCGACCCCTTGTAGAGCTTCAGCCGCACCGTGCCGGTCACGTGGTCCTGGCTCTTGTCGATCAGGGCCTGCAACATTTCGCGCTCGGGGCTGAACCAGAAGCCGTTGTAAATCAGCTCGGCATAGCGCGGCATGATGCTGTCCTTGAGGTGGCCTGCGCCCGAATCCAGCGTGATCTGCTCGATGCCGCGATGCGCCTCAAGCAGGATGGTGCCGCCGGGGGTTTCATAGACGCCGCGCGATTTCATCCCGATGAAGCGGTTTTCCACCAGATCAAGGCGGCCGACGCCGTGCTTGCCGCCCAGTTCGTTGAGCCGCGTCAGGATCGCGGCGGGCGACAGCGCCTGGCCGTCGATCGCCACCGCGTCACCACGCGCGAAGGTGATCTCGATCATCTCGGGGGTATTCGGCGCATCCTCGGGGGCAACGGTGCGCTGATAGACGTAGTCGGGGGCCTCGTTGGCCGGGTTTTCCAGCGCGCGGCCTTCCGACGAGGTGTGCAACAGGTTGGCATCGACCGAGAACGGGGCCTCGCCGCGCTTGTCCCTGGCAATCGGGATCTGGTTGGCTTCGGCGAATTCCAACAGACGGGTGCGCGAGGTCAGCGCCCATTCGCGCCACGGCGCAATCACCCGGATCGCGGGGTTCAGGGCATAGGCGGAAAGCTCGAAGCGGACCTGATCGTTGCCCTTGCCGGTCGCGCCATGCGCCACCGCGTCAGCCCCGCATTCGGCCGCGATCCGCACCAGGTGCTGCGAGATCAGCGGCCGGGCAATCGCGGTGCCCAAGAGATAAAGCCCCTCGTAAAGGGCATTGGCGCGGAACATCGGGAACACGAAGTCGCGCACGAATTCCTCGCGCACATCGACGATGTGGATGTTTTCCGGCTTGATCCCCAGCAGCAGCGCCTTCTGGCGCGCCGGTTCCAGTTCCTCGCCCTGGCCAAGATCGGCGGTGAAGGTCACCACCTCGCAGCCGTATTCGGTTTGCAGCCACTTGAGGATGATCGAGGTATCAAGCCCGCCGGAATAGGCGAGAACAACTTTCTTCGGCGCGGCCATGGCGGGCTCCATCTGGCAAAACTCACGGCGGGTCTAGTGAAGTTTTCCGGCTGCAACAAGGGGCGCGGGTTCTTCCCCCTGGTTGCGCCGCCGGTTAAGGTGGCCCCATGACACATTTTGCCGATGCCGCCCGCGCCGCCACCCTTGCCCTGCGTGAGCTTTTCCCGGAAACGCCGTTGCAGCGCAACGAACATCTGTGCGCGCGCTATGGGGCCGAGAT
The DNA here is from genome assembly GCA_964419305.1 of uncultured Rhodobacter sp. Lineage (GTDB taxonomy): Bacteria > Pseudomonadota > Alphaproteobacteria > Rhodobacterales > Rhodobacteraceae > CAYQPD01. Next base: position 16,220 of record CAYQPD010000008.1, on the reverse strand, counting down.
CTGGCTCAAGCGCGAGGATCTGACCCCGGTGCGCAGCTACAAGCTGCGCGGGGCCTTCAATGCCATGCGCAAGATGCGGGACTTGCAACCCGGGCAGGGCCGGTTCGTCTGCGCCAGTGCGGGCAATCACGCGCAAGGGGTGGCTTTTGCCTGCCGCCATTTCGGGGTGCGGGGCACCATCTTCATGCCCGTCACCACGCCGCAGCAGAAGATCGACAAGACCCGCACCTTCGGCGGCGATGCGGTCGAGATCACCCTGGTCGGTGACTATTTCGACCAGACCCTTGCCGCCGCGCAGGATTTCTGCCGCCAGCAGGGCGCGCATTTCCTGGCCCCGTTCGATGATCCCGACGTGATCGAGGGTCAGGCCTCGGTGGCGGTGGAGTTGCTCGAACAGCTTGGCCGCGCCCCTGATCTGGTGATCCTGCCGGTCGGCGGCGGCGGCCTGGCCTCGGGTGTTACGGCCTATCTGCGCGCGGTTGCCCCGACCACCGATTTTCGTTTTGTCGAGCCGTTGGGCGGGGCCAGCCTGACGGCGGCGGTGCAGGCGGGCGGGCCGATCACCTTGCCACGGGTCAACAGTTTCGTCGATGGCGCGGCGGTGGCCCGGCTGGGCGCGCTGCCCTACAGGATGCTGGCCTGGGTGCTGCCCGCGCAGGTTCTGCTGGCCCCCGAAGACCGCATCTCGGGCACCATGCTGGAAATGCTGAACATCGAGGGCATCGTGCTGGAGCCGGCCGGGGCGCTGGCGGTCGATGTGCTGCCGGTTCTGGCCGAGGCAATTCGTGGCAAGACCGTGGTCTGCGTCACCTCGGGCGGCAATTTCGATTTCGAGCGCCTGCCCGAGGTCAAGGAGCGCGCACAGCGCTTTGCCGGGTTGAAGAAATACTTCATCCTGCGGATGCCGCAACGCCCCGGCGCGCTGCGCGAATTTCTGAGCCTGCTGGGGCCCGACGACGATATCGCCCGGTTCGAATACCTCAAGAAATCGGCGCGCAACTTCGGCTCGGTGCTGATCGGGATCGAAACCCGGCAGGCTGCCAGTTTTGCCCGGCTGTTCGCGCGGATGGAGGATGCGGGGCTGGTTTACCGCGACATCACCGGCGACGAGGCGCTGGCCGAGTTTCTGATCTAGGCCGCCGAGGCCTGGGCAAGACCGATCTGGAACGCCGCTTTCGAGGCCTGATAGGTGCGCACCACGGCACCGATATCGACCAGCGCCGCCTCGCCCGCCGCCGCCCGGCGTTCGCCATCCTGACAAAGTGCCGCCAAAGCGCTGAAGCCCAGATTGAGCGCGCTGCCTTTCAGAAAGTGCAGATCACGCTCGATGCGCGCCGGATCGGGCCGGGCGCCAAGCCGGGCAATCACCTCGTCGGTTTCTTCCAGAAACAGCGCGATCACCTCGTCAAAGCCATCGCGACCGATTTCGGATCGCAGGTCGGCGACCCGTTCCCAATCAATCATCACACACCCCTGCCCGCAGGCATTCAGCCCCACCTTGGTCAGCATGGGCGGGCGGGTTTAACAAGCGGTAAGCGGGCGCGCCGCAAACATCGCCAATTTTAGGTTTCATCCTTGGTTAAGGACGGCGGGCGATACCGGGGGGGGAAGTGATGGAAAGGGCGACCGGTGCGGGCGCAGACCACCCAGATGTTCGACCCGGCCGTGCGGCGCGCGCCGCTGGCACCGCGTCATGTGCTGGTGGTCGATGACAGCAAGGCGCAGCGCCGGATTCTGACGATGTTTCTGCTGCGCTGGGGCTACCGCGTGACCGAGGCCGGCTCGGGCGAAGAAGCCCTTGCGCTATGCCAGCAGAACGCCTTCGACATGGTGCTGAGCGACTGGATGATGCCGGGCATGACTGGCTTGGATTTCTGCAAGGCTTTCAGGGCCTTGCCGCGCGAAGGCTACGGCTATTTCATCCTGCTCACGTCAAAATCCGAAAAGGCCGAGGTGGCCGACGGCCTTGATGGCGGGGCCGACGATTTTCTGGCCAAGCCGGTCAGCGCCGACGAGTTGCGGGCGCGGTTGCGGGCGGGCGAGCGGATTCAGGGCATGCAGGCCGAACTGGTGGCCAAGAACCACCTGATCGGCCAGACCCTGGACGAGTTGCAGAAGGTCTATGATTCGCTTGACCGCGACCTGATCGAGGCGCGCAAGCTGCAACAGACCCTGGTGCGCGAGCGGCACCGCGATTTCGGGCGCGCGACGGCGTCGATCCTGCTGCGGCCCTCGGGGCATGTCGGCGGCGATCTGGTTGGCTTTTTCGAAATCAGCCCCCGGCGGGTGGCGCTTTATTCGGTCGATGTCTCGGGCCACGGGGTGGCCTCGGCGATGATGACGGCACGGCTGGCGGGGCTGTTGTCGGGGGCGTCGCCCGATCAGAACATCGCCCTGACCGGGGCGGGGCCGGGGCAGGTGGATGCCTGGCCGCCCGAAATGGTGGCGGCAAGGCTCAACCGGATGATGATCGAGGACATGCAGGTCGAGCAATATTTCACCATGGCCTATGCCGAGATTGATCTGGAAACCGGCAAGGTTTTGCTGGTGCAGGCCGGGCACCCGCACCCGGCGCTGCTCCGGTCGGGCGGCGCGGTCACATTCCTGGGCAACGGCGGCCTGCCGATCGGCCTGATCCCCGGGGCCAGTTTCGAGCGCGTCGAGACCCGGCTGTTCCCCGGCGATCGGCTGTTTCTGGTCTCGGACGGGGTGACCGAATGCCCTGATCCTGCGGGCGTGGAACTTGGGTCCGACGGGCTGGAGCATTTCCTGAGCGCCAACGCGGGAATGGAAAGTCAGGCCCTGCTCGAGGCGCTGGTGTGGCGGCTCAACGACCACGCCGGGGGTGGCGATTTTCCCGATGATGTCTCGGGCGTGCTGTTTCACTATCGCGGCTAGCGCGGGCTTACAGATAAGAAGCAACAGCCAAGGCCCGCAGGGCATGGGATGGACCTTGTCCCACGGCGTGGTGGCGCCGGACCTGATTGATCAACCGCGCGACGGCTTGGGTGTTGATCTTGCGATCACGCGCAAGATGGTGTTCAAACGACTGCGGTAAACCGCCGTTTTCGGATCTGGCAATGATAGCGGGTATCGTGCGAAATGGTGGCGCTGCTGATCCGCCACCGGATGGGGGCATCGGTGTTGCTTTGCCAGCTTCGGCCCGGACGGGACGGCAAGCCGTTCCGGATAGTGAAATTCCGCACCATGCACGATGCCCTTGATGCGCAGGGCCGCGCGTTGCCCGATGTCGAGCGGCTGACCCGGTTGGGGCGGTTCCTGCGCGCCACCAGCCGTGATAAGGTGCCGGAACACTGGAATGTCCTGACCGGCGCGATGAGCCTGGTCGGCCCACGCCCGCTGTTGATGGAATACCTGCCGCTCTATGCGCCAGGTTTGCCTTGCCATTGCCAATTCGGCGGTGCACGAAAAACTGGCACAACAATGTGCCGATGCCGGGGTTGGCCTGTTCAAGGTGCGCGCCGCTGATATCGTGGTCATGGACGCAGTCGAGATCGGCAAAGGTGCGGTGCTGTCGCCTTTTGTCACCCTTATATCGAACATCCGCATCGGTCGCTGCTTTCATGCCAACATCTATTCCCATGTTGCGCATGACTGCGTGATCGGCGATTTCGTGACCTTCGCACCCGGGGCGAAATGCAACCGCAACGTCGTGATCGCGGATCACGTTTATGTCGGTGTCGTGCGTGGTCAGCGCCGGGTCAACGCCAGTGTTCGCCGATGGCGATCGCGACAGCGGCAATCTGACCGCCGAGACCATCGCCGCCGTGCTGACCCCGCGCACCCGTGCCGTGGTGGTGGTGCATCTGGCGGGCTGGCCCTGCGACATGGACCCGATCATGGCGCTGGCCGCTTGCCACGGGCTGAAGGTGATCAGGGATGCGCCCAGGCCCATGGTGCGCGTTACAAGGGGCGGATGGTCGGCGCGATCGGCCATGTTGGCGCGTGGTCGTTCTGTCAGGACAAGATCATGACCACCGGCGGCGAGGGCGGCATGGTCACCACCAATGACCGCGACCTGTGGGGCCGGATGTGGGCCTGCAAGGACCATGGCAAAAGCTGGGATGCGGTTTACGCGCGCGCGCATGCGCCGGGTTTTCGCTGGCTGCACGAGAGCTTTGGCACCAACGGGCGGATGATCGAGATGCAGGCGGTGCTTGGCCGCATCCAGCTTGGCCGCATGGCCGGTTGGACGGCGGCCCGCAATGCCAATGCCGCAGCGATCGCCACCGCCCTTGCCCGCTTGGCCGGGCCGGGCGGCGCGATCCGTGTGCCGGTGTTTGGTTGCCGGGGCTGCAACGGCTGCGATCCGGGCACCGGCTGCCGGCACGCGCAATACAAGTTCTACGCCTATGTCCGCCCCGAAAACCTTGCGCCCGGCTGGTCGCGCGACCGCATCGTGGCCGAGATCACCGCACGGGGTGTGCCCTGTTATCAGGGTTCCTGTTCCGAGGTTTACCGTGAGCACGCCTTTGACGGCACCGGCTGGAGCCCGACCACAGCCTTGCCCGATCCCAGGCAAGCGGCCCTCACGGCGCGGGGGCGGCAGAAACCTCGGGCGAGCGTGGGGTCAGGCGCAGCCAGATGCCATCGCGGGCCCGCACCGTCAGTTGCGCCTGCGGCACTGGCGCGCGGCCCTCGACCGCCTCCAGCCGGAACGCCCGCACCAGCAACGCCAGCAGCAAAGGCCCTTCGGCCATGGCAAAGCTCGAGCCGGGGCAGACCCGACGCCCGGTCGAGAACGGGATATAGGCCGCGCGCAAGCCCTCGCGGCCGTTCTCGGTCTGGAACCGGCCGGGATCGAATTCGTCGGGGTGATCCCAGATCCGCTCGTGGCGGTGCAGGTGCCAAGGCGAGATCACGATCTGCGCGCCGGGGGCCACCTTGCGGCCGCGAAAGACTTCGGGGCAGGTCGCCTCGCGCACCAGCATCGGCACCGGCGGGTAAAGCCGCATCGCCTCGCGAAACACCGCGCGCGCCACCTTGAGCCGGTTGACGATGGAAAAGTAGGGGATTTCCGGGCCGATCACCGCCGCTGCCTCAGCCGCCAGACGGTCCTGCCAGGCCGGGTCACAGGCCAGCAGATAAAGCGCCCAGGCCAGCGCCGAGGCGCTGGTCTCGTGCCCGGCCAGAAAGAAGATCGCCACCTGATCGACCATCTCGGCGGTGTCAAACCCCGCGCCCGAGACCGGATCGCGCGTGGTCATGATCTTGGTCGCGAGATCGTTCGGTGCCTGCCCCGCCGCCAGCGCCGCCGCGCGCGCGGTGGTCAGATCGGTGATCAGGGCGCGGATGCGGCGGGCGGTGGCCTTGGTCGCGCGGCTGTGAAAGCGCGGAAACCAGCGCGGCAGCGGCAAAAGCGCGCCGATGTTGAAAATCGGCTGGGCGCGCTGATGGGCGCGGAATTCGGCGAACACCGCCCCCGCCGTGGCGTGCTCGATCGGGATCGAGAACAGGGTGCGAAAGATCACGTCGGCCGCCGCGTGACTGGTCTGGGCCTCGATCTCGACCGGCGCGCCATCGGCCAGCGGGCGCAGGCGCTCGACCGCGGCAATGCCGGCATCCCACATCGCCGGAAAGGTATCGCGCAGGCGACCGCCCTCGAACGCCGGGTCGATGATGCGGCGCTGACGCTCCCAGGTTGCGCCATTGGTGATGAACACCGAATTGCCGAGCAAGGGCTTCAGCCCCTCGCGGATACGCTCGGATTTGGGGAAATCGCGCGGGCGTTCCTTCAGCACCAGATCGACCAGCGCGGGGTCGTTGCACAGGAAGCTGCGAAAGAACGGGGTGCGGAATTCGGCCATCCAGGCGTGGTAAAGCCGGGCCGGTTGGGCCGACAGGATATCGCGCCGGAACAGCCGCCCATAGTGCCAGAGCGAAACCTTGTCAGGCCGGGGGATGGGCTTCGGGGGGGTCATGGGGTGATACTGGTATGCCCCGAGGCGGCCCGGTCAATGCGGCCTTTTGACGGCGCGCGCCCGGCAAAGCGGGCGGCCAGGGTCTGCGGCCCGGCGGTGATGCGGAAATAGTCATAGTCGCCGGGCCGGTCGAAAGCGTGGATATATTGGAAATGCAGCCGGAAATACTGCCGCTTGAGGGCTTGCCAGCGCTCGGGCGAGAGGGTCTGGGTAAACGCCGCCGAAAGGATCAGCGGCCAGCGCTGATCAGGCGGGGCGACGCCGCTGACCGCCACCGGATCGCACAGCGCAAAGGCGCAGCCATCGCCGGGGGCGGTGACATCGACCCAGGTCAGCTCGGGGCGGGCGGAAAGATAGCGCAGGTCGGCCCTGAGCCGCCAGGCGCGCGGCAGGAACGACACCATCGGCACCACCTGCCCCAGCGACAGCAAGGCCAGCGCCGGGCCACCCGCAGGCAGGCCCGCGCGGATCAGATCGGCCAGGATCGACACCCCGAGCTGCGCCCCCGAGGAATGGCCGACCACCAGCACCTCGTCGAAATCACCTTGCATCGCCTCGGCAATGGTCATGCGAAAGGCCGCCATCCGCGCTTCCAGATCGGCTGGGTTGGCCCCGCCGAACTGCGCCGTGTAGGCATAGTCGTGCATCAGGTAATAGGCCAGAAAGCGGCTGTCGTGGCGCTGGAACCAACGCAGGATCACGCCCGCCAGAACCAGCCCCGCCAGCAGCCCCGGCACACCGTGCCAGCCCGGCGGGGTGATCAGGAGGGTCACGGCGGCCAACCCCCAGCCCGCCGCACCGGCCAGCGCCAGTTGCCCGGTCAGCAGCACGATCGGCAGCAGCGCCGCCAGGGTTGGCCCCTTGCGCAGCCGCGCCAGCCGGAAGATCGCGCCCGACGCGACATAGGCCCAGACGGTGCGCAGCAGTTGCAGATAAGTGCCCGCGATCCCCGCCGCCATGCTGTCGCGCACGATGTCCGACCACACCAGCACTTCGACATCGGACTCGGTGGCGCTGCCCTCCATCTCGGCGGTGACGTGCCAGCCGAAGGTGCCTTTGTGCCGCGATGGTTTGAGCGCGATCTGGTAGCCTGAAACCGCGGCCTGCGCGGCCGCCTCGCGACGGTAGATCTCGCGGTAGCGGCGCGGCGGCACCGGGTCATAGCCGGGGATGTAGAACACCCGGCGGCGAAACGGCTGGCTGGCAGCCCTGGGGTTTGGGGTAGGGCTCATCGCACGACCTTTGCTGCGCCGATCCTAGGCGAAAGGTCGGGCAAAATCGAGGCGGTCAGCCGAGTTGGGCAAGAAATGGCAGATTTTCCAGCAGCCAGTAGGAAAAGCTGGAAAAGCCGCCGGTCAGCATCAACAGGCCGATGGTCCAGAGTAGCAGGCCCATGATGCGCTCGATCCGGTCGGTGTGGCGCTTCATGAAACCCATCAGCCCGGTCAGGCGGGGAAAGAACGCGGCCACCAGCAGGAACGGGATGCCCAGCCCCATGGCATAGACCCCGAGCAGGGTGGTGCCGCGCGCGACATCGGCCTCGGACGCCGCCAGCGACAGGATCGCCCCCAGTTGCGGGCCGATGCACGGGGTCCAGCCAAAGGCGAACGCCAGCCCCAAAACATAGGCCCCAAGCGCCGAGCCGCCGCGATCGCCGGCATTCATGCGCACTTCGCGGTCAAGCAGGCCGATGCGAAAGATGCCCAGAAAATGCGCGCCGAACACCATCACCATGATCCCGGCCAGGGTGGCGAACAACTGCGAGTTGCGCAGGAAGAATGCGCCGAACAGCGAGGCGGTGAAGCCGAGAAACAGAAAGACGGTGGAAAGGCCCAGCACAAACGCCAGCGCCGCCAGCACCGGCGCGCGGCGGCGCGCGCTTGTGCCGGCCAGCTCGCCCATCGAGATGCCGCCCATGTAGGCCAGGTAGGGCGGCACGATCGGCAGCACGCAGGGGCTGAGAAACGACAGCACCCCGGCCAGCAGCGCCACCAGCATGGCGGGCAGCAGACCTGCGTCAATCAACTCGATTCCGAACATGGCGATCCCCTTTGGGCTTGAGATAGCCGATCACGGCGGGCGCGTCACCGGGGCCGTTGGTCACATTGGCGTGCGGCTCGGGCGCGTGGCAAGGCCGCCTTCGGCGAGGATATTTGAGCCAGCGAGAATGGCAGGCAGGGCACCGGGATTGGCCGGTGCCCCTCAGTTTCGGCTTAGCGCCCGAGCGACCACCAGCCCTTGCGCTTGGGCTTGGCGTCAGCCGCAGCCTCGGGGGCGGCGCTATCGCCCGGATCGGGCTGCGCCACTGGGGCGGGCGTTGCCGCGATCGGGGAAGCCTCGACCACCTCCGGCGCGGGCGCGGCCTCGTCGGCCTTGGGTTTGCGCGGTGTGCGCCGACGGGCGGGGGCCTTGGGCTTGACCGCAGCCTCGACCGTCTCGACCGCCTCGGTCGGGGCGGGGGCGGGGGCGGGGGCGGCTTTGGCGCGCCCCCTTGACGCTTTGGCCGGGACCGGTTCCGGCGCGGGTTCGGCCGCGACCGGCTCGGCTGGTTTGGCGCTGCGGCTGCGGGTCCGGGTGCGGGTGGGTTTCGTCGGGGCTGCCGCGGACACGGCGACATCTTCGGGGATTGCCGCCACCGGGGGGGCTTCAGCCATCTCATTCGAGGTTGCGTCCCCGGCTTCGTCATCGCCGCCATCGTCTTCGACGTCGGTCGCTGGCCCGACCTCACCATTGCCACCAGCGCCACCCTTGCGCCGCCGCCGACGCCGACGCTTCTTGCGGGTGCCATTGCCTTCGGTCCCGCTCTCGGGGCGCGCGTCAGGGGCCAGCGCTTCGGGGGCGACCTCGTCGATCTCGTCGATCTCGTCGTCGATGATCTCGTCTTCGTCCTCGGCTACCGCCGCGCCCATCAGGGCCATGTTGCCGGAAATCACATGGGCATGGGCCTCGGCCACCATGCGGGTCGCGGTCTTGAACTTGTCGATCACGTAATCGGGGCTGACCAGAGCGGGGTCGGATTCGACCCGCACCGACATGCCGTAGCGCGCTTCGATCAGGGCGATGTGTTCGCGCTTGGTGTTGATCAGGAAGTTGGCGACCGCCACCGGCGCTTTCAGCAGCACTTCCTTGCTGCGCTGGCGGGTGCCCTCTTCTTCCAGGGCGCGCAGAATCTGCAGCGCCAGGCTGTCGTCCGAGCGGATCAGCCCGGTGCCGTGGCAGTGCGGGCAGGGCTGGGTGGTCGATTCGAGCATGCCGGGGCGCAGGCGCTGGCGCGACATCTCCATCAGGCCAAAGCCCGAGATGCGCCCGACCTGAATCCGGGCGCGGTCGGTTTTCAGCTTGTCTTTCAGACGCTTCTCGACGCTTGCATTGTTGCGCCGCTCTTCCATGTCGATGAAGTCGATCACGATCAGACCTGCCAGATCGCGCAGGCGCAACTGGCGCGCCACCTCTTCGGCGGCCTCGAGGTTGGTCTTGAGTGCGGTTTCCTCGATCGAGCCTTCCTTGGTGGCGCGGCCCGAGTTCACGTCGATCGCCACCAGCGCCTCGGTCACGCCGATCACGATGTAGCCGCCCGATTTGAGCTGGACGTTGGGGTTGAACATGCCGGCCAGGTAGCCCTCGACCTGAAAGCGCGCGAACAGCGGCATCGGCTCGCTGTAGGGCTGCACCACCTTGGCGTGGCTGGGCATGATCATGCGCATGAATTCCTTGGCGGTGCGGTAGCCTTCGGCCCCTTCCACCAGAATCTCGTCGATCTCGCGACTGTAAAGATCGCGGATCGAGCGCTTGATGATGTCGCCTTCCTCGTAGATCGGCGCGGGGGCGATGGATTTGAGCGTCAGCTCGCGCACCTGTTCCCACATCCGCATCAGGTATTCGTAGTCGCGCCGGATTTCCGGCTTGGTGCGTTTGGCCCCGGCGGTGCGGATGATCAGGCCGGCACCTTCCGGCACCTCGATTTCCTGAGCGATTTCCTTGAGCTTCTTGCGATCGGCCGCCATCGTGATCTTGCGCGAAATGCCACCACCACGGGCGGTGTTGGGCATCAGGACACAGTAGCGTCCCGCCAGCGACAGATAGGTGGTCAGCGCCGCCCCCTTGTTGCCGCGCTCTTCCTTGACCACCTGCACCAGCATGATCTGGCGCACCTTGACCACTTCCTGAATCTTGTAGTGCCGGGCACGCGGGCGGCGCGGGGCCTGGATTTCCTCGGCCACGTCTTCTTCGGCGACCGATTCGATCTCGTCATCGGTATCCGAGGCGTGGTCCATCGCGCGGTAAGGGGTTTCACCCCCATCATGGTCGTCGTGACCAAAGGCCACCTCGGGCGCGAAGCCTTCTACCGGCTCGAACAGCGCGTCGGCCCCGGTTTCCTCGCCAAGGTCAACCACATTCATGCCGGCAATTTCGTCGCTGTGCACCACGGGGGCGGATTGCGCCGCCTCGGCACGCACCGCATCGCGGCGCGGGCGCGCGCTGTGGCGGTGCTGGCCATGGCCACCCTCGTCATCGTCTTCCGAGCGATTGAAGGCGCGCTCTTCGTCCAGCAGGGCTTTGCGGTCGGCCACCGGGATCTGGTAGTAATCGGGGTGAATTTCGGCGAAGGCCAGAAAGCCGTGCCGGTTGCCGCCGTAATCGACGAAGGCCGCCTGCAACGACGGCTCGACCCTTGTTACCTTGGCAAGGTAGATATTGCCGGCAAGCTGGCGTTTGTTGACGGTTTCAAAATCGAATTCCTCAACCTTGTTGCCGTCCACCACCACGACCCGGGTCTCCTCGGAGTGGGTGGCATCGATAAGCATCTTCTTGGCCATTGTGTTCCATCGCACCCAAGCCCCCCGAGCGGGCCGGGGCGAACCCCGGTCGGTCGGTCGGAGTGCCTGTGGTGCCTTGTTCGGGCGATGGCACTGAGGCGGAAAGGGGCGGCAATGCCGGTTGGGCATCGGTCGCTGATCATCCTGCTTTCGGCGCGCTGCATCGCGGTTCTATCCCGGATGCCGAAGCCGACACCCATCCTGAAAGCCCGCATCATCAAAGCCTTGCGGGCAAATTAGCGGCCTTGCGGCCAATCGGTCTGCACATGACAGGCGCGTGAACCAGTGGTTCGGGCGCGGTGCCCGGCAGCGAAACTGAGGCGACGGGTGCCAGCGTTCAGCCAAGACCCCTCGTCATGCGACATTAGGGGTAGTCCGGGGCAGATTACAATGCCTTATTTCACCGGCTCACACGCCAAGGTTGCACACGACCCGCGCCTCCCCGGCTTCAGACGTAATCGCCCCGGCTCAGGTTGTATTTCGCCATCTTCTCGTTGAGGGTGCGGCGCGGCAGGCACAGCTCTTCCATCACCGCCACGATGCTGCCCTTGTGGCGGCGCATGGTGTTGTCGATCAACATGCGCTCAAAAGCATCGACATAATCCTTGAGGGGCTTGCCTTCGGTGGTCAGGGCCGGGCCGGACGCCTCGTTGTCGGCCATCAACAGGCTGGCGATCGAGCCCGAGCTGCGGCGGTTCTGCAACACCGCGCGTTCGGCGATATTGACCAGTTGGCGCACATTGCCGGGCCATGGTGCCTGCAACAGTTGCGCCGCCTCTTGCGCCGTCACCAGTGGCGCGTCGCAGCCGTATTCTTCGGCAAACTGCTCGGACATCCGGGTGAACAGCGTCAATATGTCCTCGCCGCGCTGGCGCAGCGGCGGCAGCACGATCGTCATCGCGCTCAGACGGTAGAACAGGTCCGGGCGCAGCACGTCGGCCAGGGTCTTGTCGGGGGCGTGTTCGTTGCAGATTGCAATGATCCGGGTTTCCGGCGGGGTCGCCTGATCGTTGATCAGCGCCAGCAGCCGCGATTGCAGCGGGTGGCTGAGGGCCTGAATGTCCTCAAGGCACAGGGTGCCGCCGCGCGCCTCTTCCACCAGCGGGATCGTGCCGTCATCCGAGGGCCCGAACAGCCGCGCCGCCAGATGGTCTTCGCCCCAGGCCGCGCAGGAAATCGTGACGAACCTGCGCCCGGCGCGCGGCCCGACGGCATGCAGGGCGTGGGCCACCAGGGTCTTGCCGGTGCCGGTTTCGCCGTCGATCAGCACGTGACTGTCGGCCTGCCCAAGATCAAGAATATCCTCGCGCAAGCGCTCCATCACCTCGGATCCGCCAATCAGCTTGTGCATCAACACGCTGCCATCGGAAAGCTCGCGCCGCAGCGCCCGGTTGTCGAGCGTCAGGCGGCGCATTTGGGTTGCCCGCTTGGCAAGCTCGGTCATCCGATCCGGATTGAACGGCTTTTCGAGAAAATCGAACGCCCCGACCCGCATCGCTTCCACCGCCATCGGCACATCGCCGTGGCCGGTGATCAGAATCACCGGCAGGCCGCTATCAAGGCTCATCAGCCGCTTCAACAGCGCCATGCCGTCCATCCCCGGCATCTTGATGTCAGAGACCACCACGCCGGGAAACTCGGCCCCGATCCCGGCCAGCGCCTCTTCGGCCGAGGCATAGGTTTCGGTGTCGAACCCCGAAAGGGCCAGCCACTGGCTGATTGATTGGCGCATGTCGGCTTCGTCATCGACGATTGCCACTTTCATTGCACGGGCCATCTGGTCCTCATTCTGCTGCCTCGATTTTCTGATCGACAAGCGGCAGTTGCATCTCGAACACCGCGCCGCCGCCGGTCGCATTATGCGCGGTCAGGCGCCCGCCCAGGTCGGTCACGATCCCCGAGGAAATCGCCAGCCCCAACCCCACGCCTTCGCCGGCTTTCTTGGTGGTGTAGAACGGCTCGAACAGATTGACCAGATCGGCAATGCCGTGGCCGTTGTCACGCACCGTCAGGGTTGCGGTCTCGCCGGTCGAGAGCATCAGATCAATCTGCGGCTCGGGCGCGTCGCGGGTGGCATCAAGCGCATTGCGCAACAGGTTGATGATCACCTGCTCCAGCCGGATGCGGTCGGCCATCACCATCACCGGCGCGCGCGGCAGGGCGCGGGTGATGCGCACCACCCGCAGTTTCAGTTGCGGCTCCATCATCGCCAGCGCCGATGACACACAGGTGCGCAGATCGACCGGCTCGAACGCCTCGCCGCCCTTGCGGGCATAGGATTTGAGCTGCCGGGTGATCGCCGCCATCCGGTCGATCAGATCGTCGATGCGCTGAAACGACGACAGCGTCTCGTCGGGCCGCTTGCGCTGCAGCAGCAGTCGCGCCCCCGCCAGATAGGTTTTCATCGCTGCCAGCGGCTGATTGAGTTCGTGGCTGACCGCCGCCGACATCTCGCCCAGGGCGGCCAGTTTCGAGCTTTGCGCCAAGGTAAGTTCCGCCACCGCGAGATCCTTCTGCACCTTCTCGCGCTCGGCAATCTCGCGCTGAAGGCGGGCATTCAACAGCCGCAACTCGGCCGACTCGCGCTGGAACGACATGCTTTGCGACCAGGCCCGGCGCGACAGCAGATAGAAGGTCATCGCCAGCAGGATGGCAAAGCCCATGATCTCGAGCGCCAGCACGCCATTGACCTGCTCGCGCACCGAATTGTAGGCGGTGAAGGTCACGATGCGCCAGCCGCGGAACGGCACCCGCGCCTCGGTCTGCATCACCGCCTCACCGCGCACGTAGGCATCAGGCGGGTTCCGGGCCCAGTCGGTGGTGGCCTGCAAGGCGCGCCGCAAGGCCGAGGGCACGTCACGCGCGGCCAGTGCTTCGTCCAGCGGCAGGCCACGCCAGCGCAGCTCGGTTGCCAGAATCACGACCCCCGCGCTGTCGGCCACCAGCACCACATCCTGCAGCCCGGCCCAGGCGCGCTCGTATTTCACCAGATCAACCGCCACCACCACCACGCCCAGCACCCGGTTTTCTGCCCGCACCGAGCGCGAATAGGTGAAATCATAGCCCCCCACTTCGCGCCGCGCCGCCGTGAACACGGTGTCGTTCTGGCGCAGCGCATCGACGAAACCGGGGGTGCCGCGCAGGCTGGTGCCCAGCAGATTGCGGTTGGTCGCCCCCACCGTGCGCCCGTCGCCATCCAGAAGCTGGATTGAAGCCGCCCCGATTTCCGCCTGAAACGAGATCAGCCGGGCCGAAGTGCGGGAATAGTTGCCGCTGGTCAGGGCCCCGATCAGCTCTGGGTCGCGCGCCAGCAGCAAGGGCACCACCGCGGTGCGCTGCAATTCCGACACCAGATTGCCGGAATAAAGCGCCAGCCGCAGCTCGGCCTTGTTGCGGGTAGCCTCGGTGAAGCGGTCGCCCAGCCAGCTATTGGTGACCATCACCACCACGACCGCGAGGGCTACCAGCACCGTGATGATCACCCGCACCGGCCAGGCCACAGCGCGGGCGGGCACCAGATCGTCGCTGTGGGGATCGCGGTTCTGCATCCGGCAAATCTAGGCGGTGCCCGGACCGGCCTCAAGGCCGCAGCGCCAATTCGGCCTCAGGCCAGCGCCATCTTGCCGATCAGCCCGGCGAACAGGGCCGCGCCGTCGCTGCCGCCCTGGCCTGGGTCGTCCGCGCGCTCGGGGTGCGGCATCATCCCCAGCACCCGGCGATTGGCCGAAAGCACCCCGGCAATGTCGCCCATCGACCCGTTCGGGTTGTCAACATAGCTGAACGCCACCCGATCCTCGCCCTGAAGCCGCGCCAGGGTGGCCGCGTCCACCACGTAGTTGCCATCGTGGTGCGCCACCGGCAGAGCGATCACCTGCCCACGGGCGTAACCGCTGGTATAAGCGCTGGCCACCGTCGCCACCCGCAACGCGACCACCTTGCAGATGAACCTGAGCCCGGCATTGCGCATCAGCACACCCGGCAGCAGCCCCATCTCGGTCAGCACCTGAAAGCCGTTGCAGATCCCCAGCACGTGCCCCCCGCGCGCCGCATGGCGCTGCACCGCCGCCGCAATCGGCGAGCGCGCGGCAATCGCGCCGCAGCGCAGATAGTCACCAAACGAAAACCCGCCCGGGATCCCCACCACATCGACACCCACCGGAAGCTCGGTATCCTTGTGCCAGACCCGCACCACTCTTGCCCCCGCCCGCTCGAACGCCACCGCCAGATCGCGGTCACAGTTCGAGCCGGGAAAGGTGATCACCGCAACTTTCATGGCTGACACTCCAGGATGGGTCTGGACGGTCCCATAGCGCACACGTCGCCGCCAATCCAGCCTTCCCCCCTTCACCTTTGCACAAATATCCTCGGGGGTGCGGGGGGCGAGCCCCCCGCCGCTGCCTCAGCCGGAAAAATCGGTGATCACCGCCACCCCCGGTGCCGCTGGACCGTCAAACGCCCGCAATTCCGTCGAGACCGCCGACAGCCCCACCCGCCGCGCGATCAGCGGGCTCAGGTCCACATGGCCGCCGTCAATCAGCCCGAACAGACTGGGATAGCGCCAGCCCGGCATGCCGCGGGTGCCATAGATCGCCAACTGCCCGGAATAGACCGCATCCATCGGCAGGCGCATGGTCGCATGCGCGCCCGCAGGCATGCCAATCTGCACCATCCGACCGAGCTTGCGCAGGCAGCAAATCGCCGCCACCGTGGTGGCCTCGATGCCCAAAGCCTCAACCGCCACATCCGCCCCGCCGCCGGTGATGTCGCGAATCGCCGCCACCGCATCGACTTCGGCGGCATTCACCACCGCGTCGGCCCCCAAGGCCTTGGCATAGGCCAGCTTTTCCGCCACCACATCGACCATCACCACCCGCGCGCCCAGCGCCCGGCCCAGCAGCAGCGCCGACAGCCCAACCCCGCCCGCGCCCTGCACCGCCAGCCATTCGCCCGGTGCCAGCGCTGCCCGCCCGGTCAGCGCGTGCCAGGCGGTCGTCACCCGGCAGCCCAGGGCGGCCGCCAGCGCCGGGTCCATTGACTCGGGCAATCGCGCCAGATTGGCGTCGGCATGGGGCACCGCCAGCAGCTCGCCGTAGGCTCCGGCCATGTTGAACCCCGGCAAGGCCTGCGTCGCACAGAGGGTCTGATGCCCGGCGCGGCAATCGGGGCAGGTGCCACAGCCGAGGATGAACGGCGCGATCACCCGGTCACCCACCCGCCAGCCCGAAACCAGCGGCCCCACCGCTTCGATCATGCCGCAGTATTCGTGACCCAGCACATGCGGCAAAGCCACCGGATCGGCGCCGGTCCAGGCGTGCCAGTCCGAGCGGCAGATGCCGCAGGCCAGCACCCGCAGCACCACCCCGTCGGGCGGGCAGACCGGATCGGGCACCGCCATGACCGCCAGATCCTGACGAACCCCGTGCATCACCGCTGCGCGCATTCTGCCTCCCCGGTTTCCGGC
>CAYQPD010000007.1:34067-42402 GCA_964419305.1 uncultured Rhodobacter sp. | reverse complement strand
CGGAATCACGCCTGGCCGACGACCTTTACCGGATGTTCCACGTCTGGTTCGGGCCGGTGCCGGGGGGGCTGGCGATCGGCACCATCCTGCTGATGGTGCTGATCTCGGCGATGAACGGGCTGTCGGTGGCGGGGATGGCGATCGGCTCGACCATCGCGCTGCCCGAACTGCTGCGGCGCAACTACAGCAAGGTGATGATTACCGGGGTGATTCAGGCCGGATCCAGCCTTGGCATCCTGATCCCGCCTTCGGTGGTGCTGGTGCTTTACGCCCTGATCGCGCGCCAGCCGGTGGGGCAGTTGTGGCTGGCGGGGATCTTTCCGGGCCTGATGATGGCGGCGATGTTCGCCCTCTACATCTGGATCCGCTGCAAGATCAGCCCCGAGATCGGGCCACCGCTGAGCGCTGAGGAACGCGCCGAGATCACCCGGGCCGAGAAATACCGCCTGCTCTGGGCCGGCGCGCTGCCGCTGGTGATCTTTGCGGTGATGATGGTGCCTTTCGTCAAGGGCTACACCAGCCTGGTCGAAAGCTCGGTGATCGGGGCAGTCACCACGCTGATCGCCGCGGTGTGGAAGCGGCGGATGAGCTGGGTGGTGTTCGAGACCTCGACCCGGCTCACGCTGGCGATCAGTTGCATGTTCATGTGGATCATTCTCGCGGCGCTGTCGTTCGGCGCAGTGTTCGACGGCCTGGGCGCGGTGAAGGCGATCGAGGGGCTGTTCATCGACAAGCTGGCGATGGGGCCGTGGCAGATTCTGATCATGATGCAGCTCAGCTACATCATCATGGGCACGTTTCTTGACGATACCGCGATGCTGGTGATCGTGGCCCCGCTTTACGTGCCGCTGGTGGGGGCACTGGGGTTCGATCTGATCTGGTATGGTGTGCTTTACACCATCACCTGTCAGATTGCCTACATGACCCCGCCGTTCGGGTATAATCTGTTTCTCATGCGCGCCATGGCCCCGCCCGAGATCACCATCTTCGACATCTACCGCTCGATCATCCCGTTCGTGCTGGTGATGACCTTCGCGCTGGCGATCGTGATCATATTCCCGCAGATCGCGCTTTGGTTGCCGCAGTATATCTACGCCAAATGACCCCGAGGGGCGGGCACAACCGCCCCCGCAAACCCCAACCTGACGGAGGCTACAATGACCACAAGACGCAAGTTCCTCACCACCGGCGCGCTGGCCGCCGGTGCGGCCACCCTGGCCGCGCCCGCCGTGCTGGCGCAGGCACCGATCAAATGGCGGCTGCAAACCTATGCCGGCCCGGCGCTGGGCGAGCATGTCATCAAACCGGCGATCGACAGCTTCAACAAGATCGCCGAAGGCGAGATGAACATCGAGCTTTACTTCTCGGACCAACTGGTGCCGACCGGCGAGCTGTTCCAGGCGATGCAGTCGGGCACCATCGACGCGGTGCAGTCGGATGACGACTCGATGGCCTCGCCCACCGAAGTCACGGTGTTCGGCGGCTACTTCCCGCTGGCGCTGCGCTACTCGCTGGACGTGCCCGCGCTGTTCAACACCTACGGGCTGGATGAGATCTGGAAAGAAGAATACGCCAAGGTCGGGGTGCAGCACATCTCGGCGGGGTCGTGGGATCCGGCCAACTTTGCCACCAAGAAGCCGATCAACACCCTGGCCGATCTGCAAGGGCTGCGCATCTTCACCTTCCCGACCGCGGGCCGCTTCCTGGAACGCTTCGGCGTGGTGCCGGTAACGCTGCCGTGGGAAGATGTCGAAGTGGCGCTGCAAACCGGCGAACTGGACGGGCTGGCGTGGTCGGGCATCACCGAAGACTACACCGTGGGCTGGGCCAATGTGACCGACTACTTCCTGACCAACAACATCTCGGGCGCGTGGATCGGCCACTTCTTTGCCAACATGGACCGCTGGAACGAGCTGACCCCGCGCCTGCAAGAGCTGGTGAAAGTGTGTTTCGAGCAGTCGCACTACTATCGCCAGCACTGGTACTGGGCGGGTGAGGCCAGCCTGCGCGTCAACGAGACCAAGCTCAAGCTGACCACCATCCCGGATGCGGAATGGGCCACCGTCGAGGCCGAAGCCGCCAAGTTCTGGGATGAGGTCGCGGCCGAATCCGAGACCAAGGCCAAGGTCGTGTCGATCATCAAGAAATACAACGAAACCATGGTCAAGGCCGGTGTGCCTTACCGCTTCTGAACCACTAACGGGGGGCAGAAGGCTCTGCCCCCCACTACTTTGCAGGAAAGATGCCATGCGACCGCCACGCCGATCAGACCGGGCCGGAACGCCGCAAACGGGCGCGCGCCGCCCCCCCTTCGAGACCCGCAAGCCGGAATTTGGCGGGGCCACCGGGCACAGCGCCGCGCAGCGCTGAGGTCGTTCGGGGTGCCGAAATCGCCCTTTCCCGGCCCGCTGCGGCGGGCACTGATCCTATGATGAAACGAGATCCGACATGCCTGGAAATCTTACCCTCGACGCATTGAAAAAAGCCGTGGCCGCCGGCGAGATCGACACCGTTCTGGTGGCCGCGATCGACATGCAGGGCCGCCTGATGGGCAAGCGCTTTCACGCCCAGTTCTTCGTCGATGGCGCGGGCGGCGAAACCCACTGCTGCAACTATGTGCTGGCCACCGACATGGAAATGACCACGGTGCAGGGCTACAAATCCACCTCATGGGCGGCGGGTTATGGCGACTATGCGATGAAACCCGACATGGCGACGCTGCGCCTGGTGCCGTGGCTGCCGGGCACCGCGCTGGTGCTGTGCGACCTCTTGGACCACCACACCCACCTTGAAATTCCGCACTCGCCGCGCGCCATGCTGAAACGCCAGATCGCCCGCGCCCGCGCCATGGGTTTTGCCCCCTTCATGGCGACGGAACTGGAGTTCTATCTGTTCGAGAACAGCTATGAATCGCTGCGCGACAACGGGTTTGGCGGGCTGCGCGCGATCGGGGCCTATAACGAGGATTACCACATCTTCCAGACCACCAAGGAAGACGACGTGATGCGCGCGGTGCGCAACGGGCTTTACGGCGCGGGGATCAAGGTCGAATGCACCAAGGGCGAAGCCGACGCCGGGCAGGAAGAGCTGAACGTGCTCTACTCCGACGCGCTCGACATGGCCGACACCCATTCGATCGCCAAACACGCGGTCAAGGAAATCGCCTGGTCCAAGGGGCGCTCGGCCACCTTCATGGCGAAATACGACCACCGCAAGGCGGGCTCGGCCAGCCATGTGCACCAATCGCTGTGGACGCTTGACGGCCAACCGGCGTTTCGCGACGCGGCCGATCCGCACGGCATGTCGGCGCTGATGAAGCAGTTCATGGCCGGGCAACTGGCCCATGCCAGCGAAATCACCTGTTTCCTTGCGCCCTACATCAACAGCTACAAGCGCTTCTGCGTCGGCATGTTCGCGCCCACCAAGGCGGTATGGTCGCGCGACAACCGCACGGCGGGCTTCCGGGTCTGCGGCGATGGCACCAAGGCGGTGCGGGTCGAATGCCGGATCGGTGGTTCGGACATGAACCCCTATCTTGCGATGGCGGCGCTGCTGGCCGCCGGGCTGGACGGGATCGACCGCAAGCTGGTGCTGGAACCCGAGATGGTGGGCGACATGTATCACACCGAAGGTATCCGCGAAATTCCCCACACCCTGCGCGACGCCGCCGATCTGCTGCATGGCTCGGCCATGCTGCGCGCCGCCTTTGGCGACGATGTGGTGGACCACTACCACCACGCCGCCGAGTGGGAGATGCGCGAGCATGACCGGGTGGTGACCGACTTTGAAATCAGCCGCCTGCTGGAACGCGCGTGAAGCGCGCAGGGCGAAACGAGGACGACATGACAAAACCTATCCAACTGATAACCCCGGTGGACGGTTCGGTTTACGCCGAACGGATGCCGCTCTCAGAAGCCGACGCCATGGCCGCCGCCGCGCGCGCGCGTGCCGCGCAAAAGGCCTGGGCGGCGCGGCCGCTGGCCGAGCGTGTGGCCCTGGTCAAGGCCGGGGTGGCCAGGCTCAACGAGATGAAAGAGGTGCTGGTCACCGAACTGGCCTGGCAGATGGGCCGCCCGGTGCGCTACGGCGGCGAATTCGGCGGCGTCAACGACCGCACCGCCTATATGGCCGAGATTGCCGCCAGCGCGCTGGCACCGATCGTGGTCGAAGCGAGTGACCGCTTCGAGCGCCGCCTGGCGCGCGAGCCGGTCGGGGTGGTGTTCATCGTCGCCCCCTGGAACTACCCGTATCTCACCGCGATCAACACCCTGGCCCCGGCGCTGATGGCGGGCAACGCGGTAATGCTGAAGCACGCGAGCCAGACCCTGCTGGTCGGCGAGCGGCTGGCCGAGGCGTTTCATGCCGCAGGTATTCCGGCGGACGTGTTCCAGAACGTGGTGCTGGATCACGCCACCACCGAGCACCTGATCGCCAACCGCGCCTTCAACTTCATCAACTTCACCGGCTCGGTCGGCGGGGGCAAGACCATCGAGCGCGCGGCGGCGGGCACCTTT
Source organism: uncultured Rhodobacter sp. (assembly GCA_964419305.1). GTDB lineage: Bacteria > Pseudomonadota > Alphaproteobacteria > Rhodobacterales > Rhodobacteraceae > CAYQPD01. The sequence goes on along the minus strand of CAYQPD010000007.1, from coordinate 37,888 downwards.
ACCGGCATCGGGCTGGAACTGGGCGGCAAGGATCCGGGCTACGTGCGCGCCGACGCCGATCTGGAAGCGGCGGTGGACAGCCTGATGGACGGCGCCATGTATAACGCCGGTCAGTGCTGCTGCGGGATCGAGCGGATTTACGTCCACGCCAGCCTCTACGATGCCTTCGTCGAAAAAGCCGTGGCCTGGGTCAAGAAGCTGAAACTCGGCAACCCGTTCGACGCCGCCTCGACCCTTGGTCCGATGGCCAACAAGCGCTTTGCCGCCGTGGTGCGCGCCCAGACCGCCGAGGCGATTGCCGCCGGGGCCCGCGCGCTGATCGACCCCAAGCTGTTCCCCGAGGATGACGGCGGGGCTTACCTCGCGCCGCAGATTCTGGTGAACGTCACCCACAAGATGCGGGTGATGATGGAAGAAAGTTTCGGCCCCGTTGTTGGAATAATGAAAGTCAAAGACGACGCCGAGGCGATTTCCCTGATGAATGACAGCCCCTACGGCCTGACATGTTCGATTTGGACAAAGGATGCCGAGGCCGCCGCGGCCGTCGGGGCGCAGGTCGAGACCGGCACGGTGTTCATGAACCGCTGCGATTACCTCGACCCCGCGCTGTGCTGGACCGGCTGCAAGGACACCGGGCGCGGCGGCAGCCTGTCGATTCTGGGCTACTATTCGGTCACGCGGCCGAAATCCTACCATCTCAAGAAGGTGACGAAATGACCCATCACGTTCCCAACCGGAACTGGTCCTATCCGACCGCGATCAAGTTCGGGGTCGGCCGCATTGCCGAGCTGGCCGAACATTGCCAATCGGTCGGCATCAAGAAACCGCTGCTGGTCACCGACAAGGCGCTGGCCAGCCTGCCGATCACCGCCAACGCGCTGGCGGTGCTCGACAAGGCCGGGCTGGGACATGCGGTGTTTTCCGAAGTGGACCCCAACCCCAACGAGCGCAACATGGCCGACGGCATTGCCGTCTATCTGGCCGGCAAGCATGACGGGGTGATCTGCTTTGGCGGCGGCTCGGCGCTTGACCTTGGCAAGATGATCGCGCTGATGGCGCATCAGCCGAAAGCGCTGGCGGTCTGGGATCTGGAAGATGTCGGCGACTGGTATACCCGCGCTGACGCCAGCAAGATCGCCCCGATCATCGCGGTGCCGACCACCGCGGGGACCGGCTCGGAAGTGGGGCGCGCCGGGGTGCTGACCAACTCGGCCAGCCACAAGAAGAAGATCATCTTTCACCCCAAGCTGCTGCCCGCGGTCACGATCTGCGACCCGGCGCTGACGGTGGGGATGCCGCGCTTCATCACCGCCGGCACCGGGATGGACGCGCTGGCCCATAGTCTTGAGGCCTATTGCAGCCCGTTCTACCACCCGATGTCGCAGGGCATTGCGGTCGAGGGCATGCGGCTGGTGTTCGAGAACCTGCCCAAGGTCCATGCCAACCCCAACGATCTTGATGCCCGCGCCCACATGATGGCGGCGGCGGCGATGGGGGCGGTGGCGTTCCAGAAGGGCCTCGGGGCCATTCACAGCCTGTCGCACCCGGTGGGCGCGGTTTACGGCAGCCATCACGGCACCACCAACGCCGTGGTGATGCCGATGGTGCTGGATTTCAACCGCGCCGAAATCGAGGAACGGATCAACCGGCTGGCCGCCTATCTGGGCATCAAGGGCGGCTTCGACGGCTTTCGCGCAGCGGTGATGGACCTGCGGACCCTGCTTTCGATCCCGGCCAATCTGACCGCGCTGGGGGTGGAACGCGCGCGGCTGGACGAGTTGACCGAGATGGCGCTGGAAGACCCAAGCTGTGGCGGCAACCCGGTGGTGATGACGCGCGAAAACACGCGTGCGCTGTTCGACGCCTGCATGTAGGAACGGGCTGGCTGGGTGCGCGCCGCACCCAGGCAGCGCCGGAGCCTGACCATGACACGACATATCCGCACCGAAATCGCCGTGATCGGTGCCGGGGTGGTGGGGATGACCACCGCCTTGCAGCTTGCGCGCGACGGGCGCGAGGTTCTGCTGATCGACCCGGATGATCCGGGCATGGGCGCGTCTTACGGCAACGCGGGCACCATCGCCGATTATGCGGTGCTGCCGGTCGGCACGCCGGCGGTGCTTCAAGGCCTGCCCGCGCTGCTGTTTGACCGCAACTCGCCGCTGGCGATCCGCCACGCCGCGCTGCCGGTGCTGGCCCCATGGCTGGCGCGTTTCGCACGCCAGTGCCTGCCGACAGCGGCGCGGCGCAACGCGCAGGCGTTGGCCGCACTGCTGGCCACGGCCACGCCCGGCTGGCAGGCGCTGGCCGCCGGGATCGGTGGGGCCGACCTGCTGCACGGCGGTGGTTGCCTTTACCTTTATCAGACGCCCCGGGCGATGGCGGCCGCCAAGGCCGACATCGCCTGGCGCATCCGCCTTGGCGTCGAGGTCGATCTGATCGAGCCCGGCGCGGTGGCAGCACTCGAGCCCGGCCTGCCCGCCGTGGCCGGCGGCGGGGCATTCTTTCCGCACGCCGTGCATCTGGCCGATCCCGGTCGCATGATGGGCCTGCTGGCGGCGGCAGCGGTGGCCGCCGGGGCCGGCATTCTGCGCGGGCGGGCCGAGCGGCTGGAGCGTCAGGTCGATGGCGTGATCGTGACCGGGCCGGGGTTTCACCTGCACGCGCGGCGGGTGGTGATTGCAGCCGGAGCGCACTCACGGGCGCTGGCGCGGCAGGCCGGCGATCTGGTGCCGCTCGATACCGAGCGTGGCTATCATGCCGAATGGGATATGGTGCAACCGCGCCTGGCGCGCCCGGTCTGCGCCACCGCACGCGGCTTCTATCTGTGCCCGATGACCGGACGGCTGCGGGTCGCGGGCACGGTCGAGCTGGGTGGCCTGACCGCCCCGCCCTCACCGCACCGCATCAAGCGGCTGGTGGCCGGGGCGCGGGCGTATTTTCCCGATCTGGGCGAACCCGACCGGACCTGGATGGGCTTTCGCCCCTCGCTGCCCGACAGCCTGCCGGTGATCGGGCCGTCACGCGGCGGGGCCGACGTGATCCACGCTTTTGGCCACGGCCACATCGGCCTGACGCTGGCCCCGATCACCGCGCGGCTGGTGGCCGACCTGATCGCGGGGCGCGCGCCGGAGGTCGATCTTGCCCCCTATGCCGCCGGACGGTTCACGCGCTGATGCCGACCGGGGGCCAGCCCCCCGTTCCGGCCCGGCCACGGGCCGGGCGTTCACTGCGCCCCGCACTGGCAGCTCGATCACGTCGCCGGTCCCGGTTCACGAAAACTTGAAGATCTTGACCCTAGGCAAAATCCGTTCCGAGGCGCAGATTGCTAGGATGACTATCCATTTAACAAGGATTCTCCACGCGCCAAGGAGAACCGGATGGCGACCAGCAGGGAGGACCAGATGCTGACCAGACGCGCTGCACTGATGGGGGTCGCGGGGATTGCCGCAGCCCCCTATGTCATCAAGACCGCCGGAGCCGAAACGGTGACGGGCACGGTAGCTGCGACACCCGTCGATCTGTCCAGCCTGCCGCGCCGCAAGGTGGAACTGGTGACCCCGCCGTTCGTGCATGCGCATGAACAGGTCGCCAGCACCGGCCCCGAGATCGTCGAATTCGAGATGACGATCGTCCAGAAGGAAATTCAGGTCGCAGAAGATGCCTGGATGCAGGCGCTGACCTTCAATGGCTCGATACCCGGCCCCCTGATGGTGGTGCACGAGGGCGACTATGTCGAACTGACCCTCTACAACCCGCCGGAAAACACGTTGCAGCACAACATCGACCTGCACGCCGCCACCGGCGCGCTTGGTGGTGCC
>CAYQPD010000007.1:31671-33967 GCA_964419305.1 uncultured Rhodobacter sp. | reverse complement strand
GTGATGAACGGTCTGATCCCGTCGCATGTGGTATTCAATGGCAGTGCCGGGGCGCTGACCGGCGACAACGCGCTGAAGGCGGAACAGGGCGAAACCGTGCTGTTCATCCACAGCCAGGCCAACCGCGACACCCGCCCGCACCTGATCGGGGGGCATGGCGATCTGGTGTGGGAGACCGGCAGCTTCAGCAACCCACCCGCGCGCGATCTGCAAACCTGGTTCGTTCGGGGCGGATCGGCGGGGGCGGCGCTCTATACCTTTTTGCAGCCGGGCCTTTACGTTTACCTCAACCACAACCTGATCGAGGCGGTCAATCTGGGGGCTGCGGCGCATGTGGTGGTCGGCGGCGACTGGAACAACGATCTGATGGAACAGGTGGTGGCCCCGGTCGCCTACGACCCGGCCAAGGAAGGCGGCACCACGTCGCCATGAATCCGGTTGGCACTCGGCATCGGGCGACTCCGGTTGCGGGGTCGCCCCGTTTGACGCGGAGATAACCCATGAAACGTCGGTTGGCAGTTGCGTCGGTGGTGGTGTTGGCTCTGGGGGGCTCGGTCGCGATGTGGCGCGACCGAGCACCGCCGGTGGCGCCTCCCGAAACTGTCCTGGTTGCCGCCGGGCTTCAGGACTACCGGCCGGCGGGCGAGTTTCGCCAGGGCACGAGGGTGGTCGATGCGCCAAAGCAACAGCAGGCAGCCGGCGCGCTGGAAATCATGAAATACCAGGTCAGCGAGGCCGATTATGCGCTCTGCGTGGCCGAAAGCGCCTGCCCGCCCGCGCCCACGTCGGGGCGGCCCGATTTCGCCCAGACCAATATCAACCATGCCGATGCCACCGCTTATGCCGCCTGGCTTTCGGCCCGGACCGGCGAGCTTTGGCGGCTTCCGACCGATGCGGAATGGCTGCACGCGGCGGCCGAGCGCGGCAGTGACGACGGGTTTTCCGATGAGGCCAACGGTCCCGACCCCTCGCGCCGCTGGATCGCCAGCTACCTGCGCGAAGCGGCGTTGCGCGGCAAGGCCGATCTCGCGGCACACCCGATCGGGCATTTCGGCGAAAACGGGCTGGGGGTTGCCGACCTCGCGGGCAATGTCTGGGAATGGACCGAGACCTGCTTTCAGAACGGCACCCTGACCCCCGACAGAACCGCCATCGCCACAACGTCGAACTATTGCGGGGTGCGCGCGGCGCAGGGCAAACACCGCGCCTTCGTCGTTGACTTCATCCGCGACGCGCGCTCGGGGGGCTGCTCGGGCGGGTTGCCGCCGGACTATCTGGGCTTCCGGCTGGTGCGCGACGGGGCGGCCTGACGGCTGCCAGCCAAGCAGGGCGTCGGACCGGCCCCTCATCAGCCTGACGGCTTGCTTCGCGCGCGATGACGGACCGCAAGGGACGGAAAAAGCGCCCTACAGCATCCCCGGCAGGACCTGATCGGGGGGCCGGTGGCCATCGGCGAAGGTCTTGATGTTGATGATGACTTTCTCGCCCATCTCGATCCGGCCCTCGATCGTGGCCGAGCCCATGTGGGGCAGCAGCACCACGTTGGGGAAGGTGCACCGCGTCATGCCTTCCACCGAAAATGCCTCCGCGCGCGGTGCGCTGAAGCAGTTGCTACCAGCCGCACGCCTCGCGAAGCGGTTTCACCGCAGCCTCTAGCCCGGCGATGGTAAAGGTCATCTCGATTGCAGACTCATTGTAGGGCGTCACGCGCAGGAACAAAGAGTTGCCGCCAATCAGCTGCTTGATGGCGGGGATCGACGTGCTGCCGCTCCAAAGGCCAAGCGCTTTATTGTCGGTTGACACATCCATCGGCCATACAGCCGCCTTGGCGCTGTCGATGCGGTAGCTGACGCGCCCGTAGCCCTGAATATCGGACATGAATTGGTCGGCGAAGAGAAAATAGAGTGCAGTGGTGTTTTCCTTGCAGCGCACGATCATATCGGCGGGCTGCGACGAGCCAAAGCGCGACCTTATCGGGGCATCCGAGGAAAGAAAAAGCGTTACTATCTTGCTGTCGTCCAGGAGCGACATCGAGGAATCGCTGCGCCAGTTTTCCACGGTGGTCGGCGGTTCGACCACCTTGAACAGGGAGTCGTAGCAGTTCAACCGCGCGTCGGGGTCAGGGATCGCCGCACACTCGGCACCATCGGCGGCTAGCGCGGCACTGCCCGAAAACGCGGACAGCATGACAAGCGCGAGTAATCTGCTTAGCATATGTGCTCCTTTCAAAATCGACACCGCCCCTACAGCATCCCCGGCAGGACCTGATCGGGGGGCCGGTGGCCATCGGCGAAGG
>CAYQPD010000007.1:24307-31571 GCA_964419305.1 uncultured Rhodobacter sp. | reverse complement strand
CCCTACAGCATCCCCGGCAGGACCTGATCGGGGGGCCGGTGGCCATCGGCGAAGGTCTTGATGTTGATGATGACTTTCTCGCCCATCTCGATCCGGCCCTCGATCGTGGCCGAGCCCATGTGGGGCAGCAGCACCACGTTGGGCAACTCGCGCAGGCGCGGGTTGATCTCGGCCCCATGCTCGAACACGTCAAGCCCCGCCCCGGCGATCTCGCCCGCCCGCAGGCCACGGGTCAGGGCGTTCTCGTCGATCACCTCGCCGCGCGAGGTGTTGACGATGACGGCGGTCGGTTTCATCAGTTTCAGCCGCCGCGCGTTCATCAGATGGAAGGTCGCGGGGGTGTGCGGGCAGTTGATGCTGATGATATCCATCCGCGACACCATCTGATCGAGGCTTTCCCACCAGGTGGCTTCCAGCTCGGCCTCGATCTCGGGGCGCAGGCGGCGGCGGTTGTGGTAATGGATCTGCATGCCAAACGCCCGGGCGCGGCGCGCCACCGCCTGACCGATCCGGCCCATGCCTAGAATGCCAAGGCGCCGCCCGCCGACCCGTCCGCCCAGATGCGCGGTCGGGGCCCAGCCCTGCCAGCGACCGGACTGCATTTCCGCCAGCCCCTCGGGCATGCGCCGGGTCACGGCCAGAATCAGCGCCAGCACCATGTCGGCGGTATCCTCGGTCATCACGCCGGGGGTGTTCGAGACCAGAATGCCGCGCTGGCGGGCCGAGGCCACGTCGATATGATCGACCCCCGCGCCATAGTTCGCGATCAGCTTGAGCTTGTCGCCCGCCTGCGCCAGCAGGGCGGCGTCGATCTGGTCGGTGATGCAGGGCACCAGCACGTCGGCGCGGCGCATCGCGGCCGCCAGTTCGTCGCGCGTCATCCGGGTGTCGGGGTCGCGCAACTCGACATCGAACAGCTCTTTCATGCGGGTTTCCACCACCTCGGGCAGGTGGCGGGTGACCACGACACTCAGGCGTTGTGCGGGCATGGCTTTCTCCGTGGTCTTTCAAATCGGTCCGGTTGGTGGCAAGGTGACGCCAAGCGGGGCGGCGCACAAGCCCCCGATCACGCGACAGCGGCGAATCCCGGCTTTCGGGTCGGCGGTGTGGGGCAAGGGCAGGCGGAAGCGGATGCGACAGGCGATTTGCGGCACGGCACTGGCGTTGATGATGGTGCTGGCGATGGCGGCGGCGCAGGGCCAGGGTGTGCAAGGCGGGTCGGCCACGGCACCGCCGCTGCTTGGGCCGGTGACCAACCTGCCGTTGCCGCGCTACGTGACGCTGAAGACCGGCGAGGGCAACGCGCGGCGCGGGCCGGGGCTGACGCACCGCATCGACTGGGTCTTCACCCGCGCCGGGATGCCGCTGCGGCTGACCGCCGAATACGAGAACTGGCGCCGCGTCGAGGATCAGGACGGGGTCGGCGGCTGGGTGCATTTCACCCTGCTGTCAGGGGTGCGCTCGGTGCTGGTGGTGCAGGATATGGTCGCGTTTCATACCCGGCCCGATCCGACCGCCGAGGTGGTCTTGCGGGCCGAGGCCAATGTGATCGCCCGTCTGCTGCAATGCCTGCCCGAGTGGTGCCGCCTTGGCGTCGAGGGCGGCAAAGGCTGGGTGCCGAAGACCGCCCTGTGGGGCGTGGACCCCGGTGAAATCATCGAGTGACGGCCCCCGGCGGGCGCGCTTGTGCGGACCCGCCCGATCGGCTAGGCCGGTGGCCCGACCGCTGTTGCCAAGGCAGGTGCCATGACCACTCCCCCGCCGTCGATCCGGCTCAATCTTTCGGCAGGCGCGGCCTCGGTCGTGGTGGCGGGGCTGCTGGTGGCGCTCAAGCTCTGGGCGCTGGGCGCGACCGGGGCGCTGTCGGTGGCGGCATCGCTGGCCGATTCGGCGATGGACCTGATGGTGTCGCTGGGGGCGATGGCGGCGCTGATCTATGCCGCCCGCCCGCCCGACGAGGATCACGCCTTCGGTCATACCTCGGTCGAAGACCTGTCCGCCCTGGGTCAGGCACTGTTCATCCTGATTTCGGCCGCGGTGATTTCCTGGGCTGCGGTGGCGCGGCTGATGGTGCCCGAGCCGGGACGGCTAAGCGCCGAGGGGCGCGGCATGGCGGTGATGGCGCTGTCGGTGGCGCTGACGCTGGGGCTGGTGGTCTGGCAAAGCCGGGTGGCGCGGCGCACCGGCAGCCGGGTGGTGCAGGCCGACCGGCTGCATTATCTCGGCGACCTGCTGCCCAACATCGGCGCGATTGCCTCGCTGTGGGCGTCGCAGCGCTTTGGCATGGCGCAGATCGACTCGGTGGTGGCGCTGGCGGCGGCGGCGTTGCTGGCCATCGGCGCGCTAAGAATCGGCAAGGGGGCGTGGGACGCGCTGATGGACCGGCGCGCCGATCCGGCGGTGATTGCCGGGGTGGCGGCGATTGCCCGGGACTGGCCGGGGGTGCACGGCTTTCACGATCTGCGCACCCGCACCGCCGGCAGCCGGGTGTTCGTGCAGATCCATATCGAGCTTGATGGCACCCAGCCGCTGGTTGCCGCCCATGCCATCAGCGCCGCCCTGAAACGGGCGATCCGCGAGGCCTACCCGGACGCCGATGTGATCGTTCACATGGATGTGGCGCGCGACTGACCGGAAAATCCGGCGCGGGTTCAGCCTTTGGTAACCGATGTCTGCCAGCTTCAGGGAAACCCGGCGTTGAAAGGCAGGATGATGTTTCGCCACCGCACCCGTCCGCCGAAAGGCTATCAGGGCCAGATCGAGGCCATGGCGATCGAACTTGGGGTCGATCTCAACGCCGCGATCGCCGCTTCGGCGCTGACCGAGGCGGCGATCGAGCGCATGATCAGCCATTGCGCCGTCTGCGCCGAACACCAGACCTGCGCCGGGTTTCTCAAAGCGCAGCACGGGCTGATCGAGGCCCCGCCGCCCTATTGCGTCGATCGCAAGTCGATGCTGTTCTTGCATGATCAGGTGACTGCGGCCAGGGCGGCCGGCCCCCCTGCCGCCCCGAAGGACGCGCCGAAAGCCGCCGTCGGCTAGGCCAGCCTCACGCCACCCGCGCCGGAACCCGGTGCTCAAGCCAGCGGAAGGCCAGCACCAGCACCCCGGTGATCGCCATATAGACCACCGCCAGCAGCAAGAGCGGCTCGTAAACGATGAAGGTATCCTGGCGCACCCGGCTGGCCACCGCATAGATATCGACCACGGTGATGGTGGCCACCAGCGGGGTGGCCTTGAGTTGCAGCACGACCTCGCCGCCCAGGGTCGGCAAGGCGCGGTGCAGCGCCTGCGGCAGCCAGATCCGGCGCAGGATGGTCAGGCGCGGCATCCCCATCGCCCGCGCCGCCTCAAGCTGCCCCTTGGGCACGCCCTTGAACGCGCCGCGCATCACCTCGCCCTCATAGCCGGCGAACGAAAGGGTCAGCGCCAGCACGGCATAGGGCCAGGCCTGGCGCAGGATCGGCCACAGGCTGCTGTCCCGGATCCAGGGGAACTGCGGGAACAGCGAGCCAAGGCCGAAGTAGAGCAGCCACAGTTGCAGCAGCAGCGGCGTGCCCCGGATCACGGTGCAGAACAGCCGCGCCGGGGCGGCAAGGAACCACGGCCCCACCGCCTGCGCCAGCCCCAGCGGAATCGCCATCGCCATGCCAAGGGTGCAGGTCACCGCCAGAATCCAGATCGTGCGCCAGATCCCCAGCGCCGCCAGCGGCAGGTATTTCGGCAGCCAGTCCCAGCGCAGCGCCAGCACGCACCACGCCACCAGCGCCAGCGTCAGCGCCGCCATCACCAGCCGGTGGGGTTGCCAGAACCGGGTCATTGGCCGCTGCCCGAAAGCGAAGGCTCGCCGCGCCGGGCCCAGGCCTCGATCCGCGCGAAGATTCGCCCCGACACCAGCGACAGCGCCAGATAAAGCACCCCCGCCGCCATGAAGAAGGTGAAATAGGCCTTGGTCGAACCCGCCGCCTGCCGGGTTTCCTGGGTCAGCTCGCCAAAGCCCACCACCGCCAGCAGGGCGGTATCCTTGGTCACCACCAGCCACAGGTTGGCAAGGCCGGGAATGGCAAAAGACATCATGGTGGGCAGGGTGATGCGGCGCGCCAGCAGCAGGGGCGGCATGCCCATCGCGCGCGCCGCCTCGATCTGGCCCGCGGGCACCGCCAGAATCGCGCCGCGCAGCACCTCGGTGGCATAGGCGCCCTGCACCACCCCCAGCACGATGATCCCGGCCGCCAGACCCGAAAGCTGAATGCGGCCGAAGCCGTTCAGCACCAGCATCTGGTTGATGGCGTCGGTGACGCCGTAGTACAGGATCAGGATCAGCACCAGCTCGGGCACCGCCCGCACGATGGTGGTATAGACCCCCAGCAGATCGCGCAGGATCGGGCCGCCGTAAAGCTTGCCGTAAGCACCGCAGATGCCGATGCTCAGGCCCATGGCGTAGGCGCCGCAGGCGATCAGCACCGAATTCTGCAACCCGCGCAGCAAATTCGCCCCCCAGCCGGGGGGCGAATAGGCCAGCAGATCAAGGGTCGAGGCCAGAGCCATGGCCGATCAGCGCCGCGTGCCTTAGCCGCCGTAGATCGACGAGGTGAAATAAGGCTTCGAGATCGCCTCGTAGGTGCCGTCGGCAATCACCTTGGCGATGGCGGCGTTGAACTGGGCTTTCAGTGCGTCCTCGCCCTTGCGCAGGCCAACCCCCACGCCAAGCCCAAGGATCGCCGGATCATCGGCCACCGCCCCCATCAGCTCGCAGCAGGCCTTGCCGACATCGGTGGCCAGAAAATCGTCGAGGGCCAGACTGTCGGCCTGGGTCGCATCAATCCGCCCGGCGGCCAGATCCTGGTTGGCCTCGTCCTGGGTCTGATAGACCTTGATCTCGGCCACGCTGCCGGCGAAATGCGCCTGCGCGTAAGCCTCGTGGATGGTCGAGACCTGCACCCCGAGGATCTTGCCCGCCAGCCCCGCCGCGTCGGGCGTCAGCCCCGCCCCTCTGGCGGCCACGATGACGGTCGGGGTGTTGTAGTATTTGTCCGAGAAATCAATCGCCTGCATCCGCTCTTCGGTGATCGACATCGAGGCCATGATGGCGTCGATCTGGCCGCCGGTCAGCGACGGGATGATGCCGTCCCAGGCCACCGGGGTGACCACGCAGTCCATCGCGCCCGCGGCACAGACCGCGTTGATGAAATCGACCTCCCAGCCGACCCAGTTGCCGGCCGCGTCGGGGCTGGCGAAGGGCGGATAGGGTTCGGCGGCGATCCCGATCTTCAGCGGGTCGGCGTTGGCGGCAGTGCCGATCAGCAGTGCGGCGGCAAGGGTGACAAGTGTCTTTTTCATTTCAGAGCCTTTCTGTTGGGGTGGTCCGGGTTGGCCCCGGCTTTCACGAGACGGTTTTCAGGAACTGTTTCAGGCGGTCGGATTGCGGCGCGCCAAACACCGCGTCGGGCGGGCCTTCCTCCTCGATCACGCCGTTGTGCAGGTAGATCACGTGGCTGGCGACCTCGCGCGCGAATTTCATCTCGTGGGTCACCAGAATCATGGTGCGGCCTTCGCCGGCAAGGTCGCGGATCACGCTCAGCACCTCGCCCACCAGCTCGGGGTCGAGCGCCGAGGTCGGTTCGTCGAACAGCATGGCGCGGGGCTCGATTGCCAGCGCCCGGGCGATCGCGGCGCGCTGCTGCTGGCCGCCCGACAGGAACGCCGGAAAGGCATCAGCCTTTTCCGCCAGCCCGACCCGCGCCAGCAGCTTTTGCGCCCGCGCCACCGCTTCGGGCTTGGGCGTGCCCAGCACATGCACCGGCACTTCGATCAGGTTCTCGAGGATGGTCTTGTGGCTCCAGAGATTGAACTGCTGGAACACCATGCCCAGATGCTGGCGCAGGCGCTCGATCTGGCGGCGGTTGGCGGGGCTGCCGTCGGGGCGCAAGCTCACCGCCTCGCCACCGATCACGATGCTGCCCGAGCTGGGGTTTTCAAGAAAGTTGATGCAGCGCAGCAGAGTCGATTTGCCCGAGCCCGAGCCCCCGATGATCGCCACCACATCACCCTCGCACGCGGTCAGCGACACGCCCTTGAGCACCTCGAGCGCGCCGAACGATTTGTGCAGCCCCGCGATCCGGATCGCCTCGGGGCGCTGGTCGGCACTGGGGGCGGGGGCGGCGGTTGCCATCGGAACTCCGTCGGATCATGGCTTGAAGTTAGCCGTCGAAGCGGTAATTATGCAAGCGTATAATTGCGAGGCTGGGTGTGAACGGCGAGCGGCGGAAATTCACCCGTGAAGGCGAAGAGCGGCGGCGCGATGCGCTGATCGCGGCGGCGCTGGAACTGATCGCCGAGGGTGGCCCCGCTGCCGCCACGGTGCGCGCGATCGCCCAGCGTGCCGGGGTGACGCCGGGCCTGATCCGGCACTATTTCCGCACCAAGGAAGACCTCACCCGCAGCGCCTACCGCGCGGTGATGGAGCGGATGAACACCGCCAATGCCGCCGTGCTGGAAACCGCGCCGCCCACCCCCGAGGCGCGGCTGGCGGCGTTCGTGGCCGCATCCTTGCGCCCGCCGGTGCTGGACCCGGCGGCGACCGGGCTGTGGGCCGGGTTCATCCATCTGGTGCGGCGCGACCCCCTGATGCGCGAGGTGCACGCGGCCACTTATCTGGCCTACCGCGACCAGCTTCAGGCGCTGATCGCGGCGCTGCCCGGTGCGCGCGATCCGGCCCACCTGCGGCGGCTGGCGATTGCCTGCAACGGGGTGATCGACGGGCTGTGGCTCGAAGGCGGCGCGCTGCCCGAGGCTTTTGGGCCAGACGAGCTGGCCACGATCGGGGTTGCCGCCGTGGCCGCCATTCTGGGAATTGATCTGGCGGCGCATCTGCCGCCCCTGCCGCAAAAGGACACACCATGAGATACGCCGCCATCACCGAACGTCTGGCCGATCTGGGCGGGGCCAAATGGGAAATCCACGCCCGCGCCCGTGCCATGAAAGCGGCGGGGCGGGCGGTGATCGAGCTGACCATCGGCGAGCCCGACGTGCCCACCCCGCCCGATCTGATCGCCCGCGCCACCGCCGCGATGCAGGCCGGGCGCACCGGCTATTCCAATGGCCGGGGCGAGCCCGCGCTGCGCCACGCCCTGGCGGCGCGCTACAGCGCGCGGCGCGGGCGGGTGATCGGCGAAGATCAGGTGATGTGCTTTCCCGGCACCCAGACCACGCTTTTTGCCGTGCTGATGGGGCTGGTGCAGGCGGGCGACGAGGTGCTGATCGG
>CAYQPD010000007.1:18092-24207 GCA_964419305.1 uncultured Rhodobacter sp. | reverse complement strand
TCCTGTGCGACGAGGTCTATGAGGATCTGGTGTTTGCGGGCACCGAATTTGCCTCGCCGCTCGACGATCCGGCGCTGGCCGAGCGGGTGATCGTGGCCAGCTCGATCTCGAAATCGCACGCTGCCCCCGGCTTTCGCTCGGGCTGGTGCGTAGGCCCGGCCGAATTCACCGCCCGCCTGCTGCCGTTTTCGGAAACCATGCTGTTCGGCAACCAGCCCTTCATCGCCGACATGACCGCCGCCGCGGTGGCCGCCCCTTCGCCGGTGGCGGCGGGCATGTGCCAGCGCTTTCAGCGCCGGGCGGCGCTGATCGCCGAACACCTCGACGGGGTGGCGGGGCTGGCCGTCAACCACCCCGCTGCGGGAATGTTCGCGCTGGTCGATGTCCGCGCCACCGGGCTTTCCGGGCAGGCGTTCGCCAGCGGTCTGTTGGCGCAAGCCGGGGTGGCGGTGATGCCGGGCGAATCGTTCGGGGCCGGGCTCGCGGGCTGGCTGCGCCTCAGCCTGACCCAGGACGACGGCGTGGTGGCCGAGGCCTGCGCCCGCATCGCGGGCTTTGCCCGAACCCTCAAGGACGCGGCATGATCACCGTCGGGCAAGCGCTGATCGCCGGGCTGGCGGCGCGCGGGGTAAAGGTCGTGTTTGGCATTCCAGGCGTGCACACCATCGAGCTTTATCGCGGCCTTGCCGGGTCGGGCATCCGCCACGTCACGGCGCGGCACGAACAGGGCGCGGGCTTCATGGCCGATGGCTATGCCCGGGTTTCCGGCAAACCGGGGGTGGCGCTGGTGATCACCGGGCCGGGCCTGACCAACGCGCTGACCGCGATGGCGCAGGCCCGCGCCGATTCGGTGCCCATGCTGGTGATTTCCGGCGTCAACCGCCGCGACAGTCTGGGGCGCGGCCTTGGCCTGCTGCACGAGCTGCCCGATCAGGCGGCGCTGGTGGGCGCCCTGTGCCCGACCTTCCGGATCAGCGATCCGGCGGCGGTTGATGCCACCCTGAGCGCCGCCTTCGCCGCCCTGACCAGCCCCCGCCCCGGCCCGGTGCATCTCGAGGTGCCGACCGATGTCATGGCCCTGCCCTGCCCCGCCCCCGGCACCCCCGGCAGCGCCCCGCCGCGCCCGCTTCCCGATCCGGCGCACCTGGCCGACGCCGCCCGCCGCCTTGCCAGCGCCCGGCACCCCCTGATCCTGGCCGGTGGCGGCGCGCGCGCCGCCGGGGTGGCCTTGCAGGCGCTGGCCGAACGGCTGGATGCCCCCGTGGTTCAGACCAGCAACGCCCGCGGCCTGCTGCATGGCCACGCGCTGGTGGTGCCCGCCAGCCCCAGCCTGGTCGCGGTGCGCGCCCTGATCGCCGCCTCGGATCAGGTGCTGGCGGTTGGCACCGAGCTTGGCCCGACCGACTACGACATGTATGGCCGGGGCGGCCTGCCTGATCTGGCCACCATGATCCGCATCGACACCTGCCCCGCCCAGCTTGCCCGCCACCCTGCCGCGCTGACGTTGCAAGGCGACGCCAGCGCCACCCTGAGCGCCCTGCTGCCTCTGCTGGCCCCGGCCAGCCACCATGCCGCCGCCCGCGCCGCCACCACCCGCAGCGCCGCCCGCGCCGAACTGACCCCGGCCATGCAGCATCAGCTTGCCCTGCTCGAGACCCTGCGCAACGCCCGCCCAAGCAGCATCATCGTCGGCGACAGCACCCAGCCGGTCTATGCGGGCAACCTCTACTTTGACCACGACCGCCCCGGCGGCTGGTTCAACGCCGCCACCGGCTACGGCGCACTCGGCTTTGCCCCCGGTGCCGCGGTGGGTGCGGCGCTGGCCGCCCCCGGCACACCGGTGATCTGCCTGATCGGCGACGGCGGCTTGCAGTTCAGCCCCGGCGAGCTGCGCACCGCCCGCGACGAGAACCTGCCGATCACATTCCTGGTGTGGAACAACGCCGGTTACCGCGAGATCGCCGAGTCGATGGCCGCCGCCGGGGTGCCGGTGCTGGGCTGCGACCCGTCGCCGCTGAACCTCAAACCCTTCGCCGCCGCCTGCGATCTGGCGTTCTGCACCGTCCCGCCAACCCCCGCCGCCCTCGGCGCGGCCCTGCACGCCAGCGGCCCCGGCCCCGGCCTGATCGAGATCAGGGTGCCCTGACCGAACCCCGCTTTCTTACTGGCCCAAATATCCACCTTGCCGCCCGCACCGGCACGGGTCATTCCTGCGCCCGCAGCACCGGCGCCGGGCGCGCCGCCAGCGGTCGCCAGGCAAAGGCCAGCCCGGCCAGCAGCGTCGCCAGCACCCCGCCCGCGACGATCATCAGCGCCGACCACGGCTCGAAGCTGAACGCCGTATCCATCACGAAGGTCATCACCGCCCAGCCCGCCAGCCCGCCCGCGACAATCGCCACCACCCCCGCCGCAGCACCCAGCAGGGCCGCGCGCAGGGCAAAACTTGCCAGCACCAGCGCCCGCGTCGCGCCCAGGGTTTTCAGCACCGCCGCCTCGTGGACCCGCGCCCGCTCGCCCGCCGCCGCGGCCCCGATCAGCACCACAAAGCCGGTGATCAGGGTCGCCGCCGCGGCCCAGGCGGTAGCGGTGGCAATCGCGCTCAGCGCCTCGACCACCCGGTCGATCGCATCGCGCACCCTTATCGCGGTGATGTTGGGATAGGCCCCGGCCAGATCGCGCAGCAGTGCGGCCTCGGCCGCCTCGGTGGCATAGACCGTGGCGATGAAGCTGTGCGGCGCGCCCGCCACCGCGCCTGGATTCATCGCCATCACGAACCCCATCCCGGCGCTGGAAAAATCGACCGCGCGAAAGCTGGTGATGGTGGCGGTGATGTCGCGCCCAAGGATGTTCACCGTGACCGTATCGCCAAGCTTGAGCCCGATCTCGCCCGCCTCCTCGGCGGCAAACGAGACCTGCGGCGGTCCGGCATAATCGGCAGGCCACCACGCCCCGGCCGTGACCCTGGCGTTGGCGGGCGGGGTGGCGGAATAGGTGATGCCACGGTCGCCGCGCACCACCCAGTGTTCGCCCGCCACCTCGCGCGCCGGGCGGCCGTTGATCCTGGTGATCAGGCCGCGCAGCATTGGCGCACTTTCCACCTTTGACACCCCCGGATCACCCTGCACCCGCGCCAGAAAGCCGTCGATCTGGTCTTGCTGGATATCGACGAAGAAATAGCTCGGCGCGCGGACGGGCAGGTCGCGCGCAATCGCGGCGCGCAGGTTGGCGTCGATCTGCCCGACCGCCGCCAGCACCGAAAGCCCCAGCCCCAGCGCCAGGATCACCGACACCGCCTCGGGCAGCGGCCCGCCGATCGCGGCCAGCGCCAGCCGCAGGGCAACGCGCCCGCGCACCCAAGCCCCCCGCGCCAGCCGCCGCGCCGCGCGGCGCAAGCCAAGCGCCGCGGCCAGCAACACGACCAGCGCCGCCACCACCCCGGCCGCCACGCCAAGCGTCAGCCAGGCCATGCCGGAAAACAGCATCGCCCCACCAACCAGCGCCAGCGCGAGGCCGGCCAGCACCGCCAAGTGCCGCAGGCGCGGCCATCCCGCCGCAGTGCCGCCGCGATAAAGCGCCGCCGCCCGCACCTGCCCGCTGCGCGCCAACGGCCACAGGGTGAACAGGAACGCCGTCACCACGCCGTAATAGGCGGCCTCGAGCAGCGGCGCGGGGTAAAGGGCAAACGCCACCGGAAACGGCAGCGCCGCGCTGATCAGGGGTGCTGCCAGCAGCACCGCCCCAGCCGCCAGCGCCAGCCCGACCCCCACGCCAAGCCCGGCCAGCACCCCGATCTGGATCAGGTAAAGGCGAAAGATCATCCCGCCTTCGGCCCCGAGGGTCTTGAGGGTGGCGATGGTCGCGACCTTGCCGTCAAGATAGGCCCGCACCGCCGCCGCCACCCCGACTCCGCCGACCGCCAGCCCGGCAAGGCCGACCAACACCAGAAACGCCCCGATCCGGTCAACAAAGCGCTCGACCCCCGGTGCGGCGCGGCGGCTGTCGGACCAGCGCATCCCGGCGTCGCGAAAGGCGGTCTCGGCCTCGGCCTGCAACGCCGCCAGATCGGCCCCCGGCGGCAGGTCCAGCCGGTAAGCGGTCTCGAACAGCGATCCCGGCCCGATCAGCCCCGCCCCCGCCAGCCCGGCCTTGGTCACGATGGTGCGCGGCCCCAGCGTGAAGCCCCCGGTGGCACTGTCGGGTTCACGCAACAGCACCGCCCCCAGCCGGAACGCCTGCACCCCCAGCCGGAAGCTGTCGCCGACCTTCAGCCCCAGCCGCGCCACCAGCACCCGGTCCATCACCGCGCCGGGCAGACCGCCCGCCCCCGCCAGCGCCTGCGCCAGCGCCAGCGCTGGCTCCAGCACCACCGCCCCCACCAGCGGATAGGTGCCGTCCACCGCCTTGACCTGGGTCAGTGCGCGCTGTTCGGCCCCGGCCTGCCCCACCACCGCCATAGATCGAAAATCGACGATTTCCGACACCAGCCCGGCCCGATCCGCCATCCAGGCGCGCTCGGCCGCAGTCGCATAGCGCGCAGTGAACTCCATCTGCGCGTCGCCGCCCAGCAGCGCTGCCCCCTGCTCATGCAGCCCCGCCCCGATCGCGGCCCGCACCAGACCGACCGCAGCAATCGCCGCCACGCCAAGGGCAAGGCAGGCCAGAAACACCCGGAACCCGCGCAAGCCGCCGCGCATCTCGCGCCGGGCCAGCCGGGCGGCCAGCGCAAGGCCGGTCATGTCCGCGCCTCGTCACCCACGATCCGGCCATCCGCCAGCCGCACCACCCGGTCGCAGCGTGCGGCCAGTTCGGGCGCGTGGGTGACCAGCACCAGCGTCGCGCCATGGCGGTCACGCAAGCCGAACAGCAGGTCCATGATCGCAGCACCATTGGCGCCATCAAGGTTGCCGGTCGGCTCGTCGGCCAGCAGGATCGCCGGGCGCGGCGCGGCGGCACGCGCCAGCGCCACCCGCTGCTGCTCGCCGCCCGACATCTGGCTGGGGTAATGATCCATCCGTTGCGCCAGCCCGACCGCGCGCAGTTCGGCCTCGGCGCGCGCGAAAGCATCGCGCACCCCCGCCAGCTCCAGCGGCACCGCCACGTTTTCAAGCGCGGTCATGGTCGGGATCAGGTGAAACGACTGGAACACCACGCCCAGGTTGCCCCGGCGAAACCGCGCCAGACCATCCTCGTTCAGCGCACTCAGGTCGTGGCCCAGTGCCACCACCGACCCCGCGCTGGCGCGTTCCAGCCCGCCCATCACCATCAACAGCGACGACTTGCCCGAACCCGACGGCCCCACCAGCCCCAGGGTCTCGCCACGCGCCACCGACAGGGTGATGCCGCGCAGGATCTCGACGGCACCGGCATTTCCGGCCAAGGTAAGGGCAACCTCCTTCAGCGCCAGAATCGGTTCCGCCATGTGCCCTGCCCCTCAAACCTGCCTCGCCCTTGGATATGGTGCAATCCGTGCCCTGTGCAACGGCGCAATGGCGCTGCTGGTCGCGGCCGTCCTCACCATCGCGCGACCGGCGCTGGCCGAGCCGGTGACGGTGGCCGCCCTGGGCGACAGCCTGACCGCCGGTTACGGCCTGCCAACCGAACAGGGGCTGGTGCCCCAACTGCAAGCCTGGCTTGATGCGCAAGGGGCGGAGGTGCGGCTGCTGAACGCCGGGGTGTCGGGCGACACCACCGCCGGCGGGCTGGCGCGGCTCGAGTGGACCCTGACGCCCGAGGTCGATGCGCTGATCGTCACCCTGGGCGGCAACGATCTGCTGCGCGGCATCGACCCCGCCAGCAGCCGCGCCAACCTTGATGCCATCCTGCACGGCGCGCAGGCACGCGGCCTGCCGGTGCTGCTGATCGGGCTGCCCGCGCCCGCCAATTTCGGCCCCGACTACCAGAGCGCGTTCAACGCCATCTACCCCGAGCTGGCGGCGCGCTACGGCACCCTGCTGGTGCCCGACTTTTTCGCCCCGCTCACCGCCGCAGGCCCCGCCGCCCTGACGCGATTCCTGCAAGCCGACGGCCTGCACCCCAACGCCGAGGGTGTTTCGCTGATCGTCGAAAGCCTTGGCCCCGAGGTGCTGGCCCTGCTCGCGCTAGTGCCGCGCTGAGG
>CAYQPD010000007.1:0-17992 GCA_964419305.1 uncultured Rhodobacter sp. | reverse complement strand
CTCGCAACCCCAAGGCCCGCCATGACCCTTGTCGCTGACCTCGCCGCCCTGCTTGGCCCCGCCCATGTGCTGACCGGCCCTGACCTTGCCGCCTATTGCAGCGACTGGACCGGCCATTACACCGCCCGTCCGCTGGCCGTGGCCCGACCGGCCGACACCGGCGAAGTGGCCGCCTGCCTGCGCCTTGCCAGCGCGCACCGTGTGCCGGTGGTGCCGGTCGGCGGGCGCACCGGGCTGGTGGGCGGGGCGATGACCACCGGCGGGCTGATGCTGTCGCTCGAGCGGATGAACCGGATCCGCGAGATCCGCGCACCGGCCCGGATCGCCATTGTCGAGGCCGGGGTGGTGCTCGCGCACCTGCACGAGGCCGCCGCAGCGCAGGGGCTTTACTTCCCGCTGTGGTTCGGGGCGCGGGGGTCGGCGATGGTCGGCGGCGCTCTTTCGACCAATGCCGGGGGCAGCAACGTGCTGCGCTACGGCTCGACCCGGGCGCTGTGTCTGGGGCTTGAGGTGGTGCTGGCCGATGGCCGGGTGCTCGATCTGATGAGCGCGCTGCACAAGGACAATTCGGGCTATGATCTGCGCGATCTGTTCATCGGGGCCGAGGGCACCCTGGGGGTGATCACCGCCGCCGTGATGAAGCTGGTCCCCGCCCCGCGCGCCCATGCCACCGCAACCCTGGCGCTGCGCAGCCTGGCCGATGCGCTGGCGCTGCTCAACCGCTTGCAGGGTGCGACCGGCGGCACGGTCGAGGCCTTCGAGTATATGCCCGCCGCCTATCTGCGCCGCCTGGCCGAGGCGCGCCCCGACATTTCGCTGCCGTTTGCCACCATTCCCGAAGTGACCATTCTGGTCGAGCTTGGTGCCACCGCGCCGCGCGATGCCGACCCGCAGCCCGACGGCAGCCTGCCGATCGTGACCCTGCTCGAAGACACCCTTGCCGCGATGCTGGCCAACGGCACGCTGCTGGACGCGGTGATCGCGCAATCCGAGAGCCAGCGCCGCACCATGTGGCAGCGCCGCGAGCTGGCCGCCGAAGTGATGTTCGCGCGCAAGCCGTTCTTCGAGGCCGATATTGCCCTGCCGCTGGATCGGCTGGACGCCTTTTTCGCCCAGATCGACGCCCGCCTGCCCGCGCTTGATGCCGGCGCCGAAGCCGTGTCGATCGCCCATCTTGGCGATGGCAACGTGCATTTCGCGGTCTATCCCAGCCGCGATGATCCGGCGCTGGAGGACAGCGTGATCAACGCGGTCGAAGACGTGGTGCAGGCGCTGGGGGGCAGCTTTTCGGCCGAGCACGGGGTGGGGCTGATGAAGCTCGCCTCGATGGCGCGGCGCAAGGACAGGGTGGCGCTGGACGTGATGCGCACGCTCAAGGCCGCCCTCGACCCCGGCAACCTGATGAACCCCGGCAAGGTGCTGCCCGACTGACCGAAGCCCTCAGGGTTGCCCGCCAAGGGTGATCGCCACCGCCCGCTGCGGCGAGAGATCGGGATCGAACCTGCCGGTTTTCAGAAATATGATGGTCTGGGCGATGACGGTGGGGTTCAGCATCATGAAAGTGTGGGTAACCGGCAGCACGATATGGTCGGCCATCCCGGCAAGCCGGGTGCTGGCGACCGAGACCTTGCCATCATCGGCCCCGCTGATCAGCGCCGAATACCAGGGGTTCAGCGAGCGATCCCCGGCAATTACCCCCAGCTCGAAATCCGGCAGCGGCAGCGCCAGCGGCACTGACGCCGACCCGGTGCCAAGCTGCATCCCCGCCGGGCCGTTCAGCCACTCGAACGCCGCCATATGCCCAAGGGCATCCACCAGTTGCGAGCCGCGATTGGGCGGGGCCAGCATCACCACCCGGCCCATCTTGCCGGGGTGGTGGTCGGCAAGCCACAGCCGCACCAGAATACCACCCATCGAATGGGTGACGAAATCCACCCGGTCATCGCCGCACGCGGCCACCGCTGCGCCGACATGGGTCGCCGCCAGCTCGGCAATCGGGGCGGCGGTCGAGGGATAGCCCTGGTTGACCACCCGCAGCCCCTGCGCCGCAAGCGCCGCCTGCATCGGGCGCAGCGACGTCGAGGTGCGGGCCAGGCCATGCAGCAGCACCACACACTCGGCCTGCGCGGGCAGGCCCGCCAGTGCCAGGATCAGCAGACACAACCGGATCATGCGGCAAAGATAAGCCCGCCGGGCGCGATTGCGAGGGGCATGGACAAATCAGCGGCAAAGCCGCAGCGTGGCGGCATGAAACAGCCCCGTCCCCGTTCTGGCCCCGGTGCCGCAACCGGCATGCCGCGATGAGCCGCGCTTTCGTCAAGGAAGACGGCAACGACCTTGAGCCGCTGCCCGATCTGCCGCTCAGCCCGCATCCGAATTACGTAACCCCCGCAGGTCTGGCCACCCTGCAGGCGCGGCTGGCCGAGGCACAGGCGCGGCTGGCGGGTTTGCGCGCCCGCCCCGAGCGGCTGGACAAGCTGCCCGAAGCCGCCGCCGAGCGCGACATCCGCTATCTTGACGCGCGGTTGCGCAGCGCCCTGCCGATCGACCCTTCGCACCAGCCTGCCGGGGTGGTGGCATTTGGCGCGCGGGTCACGGTGGTGGGGGCAAACGGCCAGAGCCGCACCTTCCACATCACCGGCGAAGACGAGGCCGACCCGGCGCAGGGCCGGATTGCGCCGCACTCGCCGCTGGCGCGCGCCCTGCTGGGGGCCGAAGTCGGCGACAGCGTCACCTGGCGCAAGCCCTCGGGGGTCGAAGCGCTTGAAATCATGGCGATCCGCTATGCCTGACGCGGGGCAGTCGGGGTGAATACCCATGTCCGCATCCGCATGGCGCGGGCGCTTCAGGTTTACCGCGAACGGCGGGTCAGGCTGGCCAGCGCCACCCCGCCCAGCACCAGCAAAGCGGCGGCGACAAAGCGCAGGCTGATGCCCTCGCCCAGCGCCGCAAACCCCATCAGCGCCGCGATCACCGGCGCGGTCAGTTGCGCCACCGCCGCCCGCGCCGCCCCAAGCTGCGGCACCAGCGCATACCACAGCGCATAGCCCAGCCCCGAAGTCACCGCGCCCGAGATCACCGCCAGCGCCAGCCCGAACGGGGTCGCGGTCACCGCCGCAGCCCCCCCCGTCAAAGTTTCGGGCAGCAGCCACACCAGCCCCGCCGCCACCGGCAGCGCCAGCCCGAAATTGGCCGCCGTCGCCGCCAGCGCGTCACCGGCGCGGCGCCCGGCCAGCGAATAGATGCCCCAGCCAAACCCGGCCAGCGCCATCACCCCGCCGTGCCACAGATCGGCCCGCGCGCCACCCGGTGCCACCAGCACCACCATGCCGCCGAACGCCAGCCCGGCCCCCAGCCAGCGCCGCAACGGCACCGGCTCGCGCGACCACAGCGCCCCGGCGAACATCGTGATCTGCACCACGCCGAACAGGATCAGCGCCCCCACCCCGGCGTCAAGCGACAGATAGGCCAGCGAAAAGCCGAACAGGTAAAGCAGCAACCCGGCCACGCCCACCAGCCGCCCCGCGCCCCCCGGCCAGACCACCCCACCCCTTAGCCGGTAGCGCAGCATGACCAGCACCGCCAGCATCCCCGCCCCGGCCGCCAGCCGCAGCAGGGCAAAGTCGATCGCGCCGATCATGCCGCCGCCGACCGCCAGCCGGTTCAGCACCGAGTTGGCGGCAAAGGCGATCATCGCAAGGGCGGTCAGCAACATCAGGCGCATCCCACCAGCTAACCGCAACCCCGCCCAAGCGCCACGCAATTTGCCGTGTAAAATTTCCCGACAACTTCACTCAACTATTGACCACCCACCCGGACCTGGCGTAAATGGCACCATCCTTCAACTTTGCGAGGCCCGCCATGAACCTTTCCGCCGCCCTGCTCGCTACCGTGCTTGTGCTCGGCACCCCTGCCGCACGGGCTGACGAGGTGAACATCTATTCCCACCGCCAGCCCGAACTGATCCAGCCGCTGCTTGATGCCTTCACGACCAAAACCGGCATTGCCGTGAACGTGGCCTTTGTTGACAAGGGCATGGTCGAGCGGTTGCTGGCCGAAGGCGACCGCTCGCCCGCCGATCTGGTGCTGACGGTCGATATCGCCCGCCTGACCGAGGTGGTGGCGGCCGGGGTGACGCAGCCGGTGCATTCAACGGTGCTGGCCGCCAATATTCCCGCCGAGTACCGCGCCCCCGACGATCAGTGGTTCGGGCTGACCAGCCGCGCCCGGGTGATCTACGCCAGCCGCGAGCGGGTAGCCGACGGCGAGGTGACCACCTACGAAGACCTCGCCTCGCCCAAATGGCAGGGGCGCATCTGCTCCCGTTCGGGCACCCACGACTACAATCTGGGGCTGCTCGGGGCCGAAATCGCCCACCACGGCCATGACGCGGCCAAGGCCTGGGCCGAAGGCTTGCGCGCCAATCTTGCCAAGCGCCCGCAAGGCGGCGACCGCGATCAGGTCAAGGCGATCTGGGCCGGGGAATGCGATATTGCCTTGGGCAACACCTATTACATGGGCGAAATGCTGGCCGATCCGGAACAGAAGGTCTGGGCCGATGCAGTGCGGATCGTGTTCCCGGTGTTTGAGAATGGCGGCACCCACATGAATGTCTCGGGCATCGCGATGACCAAGGCGGCGCCGCACCACGATGCCGCGCTGCGGCTGATGGAGTGGTTGTCGTCGGATGCGGCGCAGGCGATCTATGCCGAGACCAATAACGAGTTCCCGGTCAACCCGGCGGTGGCGCGCTCGGCGCTGGTCCAAGGCTGGGGCCCCTTCACCGCCGACCCGCTGGCGCTGGCCGAAGTTGCCGCAAGGCGCGGCGAGGCGCTGAAGCTGATGGAAGAAATCAACTTCGACGGCTAAGCTTTGGGACGGCTGGACAATTGCCGCCGCCTGCGCTCTGTTGCCACCAAACGGAGCCCGCCATGACCCAGCCGCGCAAGATCATCATCGACACCGACCCCGGTCAGGACGACGCGGTGGCGATCCTTCTGGCGCTGGCCAGCCCCGAGGATATCGAGGTGCTGGGGATCACCGCCGTGGCGGGCAACGTGCCGCTGGCGCTGACCCAGAAGAACGCCCGGATCGTGTGCGAACTGGCCGGCAAGCCGGAAACCCGGGTGTTCGCGGGCTGCGACGCGCCGCTCAAGCGCAAGCTCGTCACCGCCGAGCATGTCCACGGCAAGACCGGCCTCGATGGCCCGCAACTGGCCGCTCCGACGATGGCGCTGCAAGATCAGCACGGCGTCGATTTCATCATCGAGACCTTGCGCCGCGAAGCCTCGGGCACCGTCACCCTGTGCCCGCTGGGGCCGCTGACCAATATCGCCACCGCCTTCCGGCGCGCCCCCGATGTGGTCGCCAGGGTGCAGCAGATCGTGCTGATGGGCGGGGCCTATTTCGAGGTTGGCAACATCACCCCAGCGGCCGAATTCAACATCTTCGTCGATCCGGAAGCCGCCGAAATCGTGTTCCGCGCGGGTGTGCCGCTGGTGGTGATGCCGCTTGATGTCACCCACCGCGCGCTGACCAACCGCGCCCGGATCGAGGCCTTCCGCGCCCTTGGCACCGAGCCGGGGCGGATGGTGGCGGAATGGACCGACTTTTTCGAGCGCTTCGACATGCAGAAATACGGCGGCGAGGGCGCGCCGCTGCACGACCCCTGCGTGATCGCCTACCTGATCGAGCCCGAACTGTTTGCCGGGCGCCACATCAACGTGGAAATCGAAACCGTCAGCGAATTGACCCTGGGCATGACGGTGGCCGACTGGTGGGGGGTGACAGCGCGAAAACCGAACGCGCTGTTCATCGGATCGGTCGATGCCGACGGCTTTTACGCGCTGCTGACCGAACGGATCGGGCGGCTTTGACGCCCAATTTCACACTGGCGCAAATATCCCCAGAGTGACACGCGCCCCCGCCCCCCGCCCTGAAAGCAGCTTGCAAAACATCCGACCCAGCCGCTCATCACTCCCTTGCGGTCGTTCCTCGCTGGTGCCAGCGAAGAACGACCGCAAGGGAGTGATGAGCGGGCCTTGGTCGGGGCAAACCGCTTTATCCCAGGGCGTAGCCTGCGCCGCGCACGGTGCGCAGCGGGTCGTCACCGCCGGCCACGCTCAGCGCCCGGCGCAACCGGCCGATATGGACATCGACGGTGCGGGTCTCGACATAGATCGCGCGCCCCCACACCCGATCCAGCAACTGCTCGCGACTCCACACCCTTCCGGGCCGTTCCATGAAGGTGGCCAGCAGGCGAAACTCGGTCGGACCCAGTTTCACCACCTTGTTGCCGCGATAAACCCGGTGAGTTTCACCATCAAGCCGGATGTCGGCATGGGTCAGCACCACGCCCACGGTCGAGGGCCGCACCCGGCGCAGGTTGGCGCGCACCCGCGCCATCAGCTCGGTCACCGAATAGGGCTTGGTCACATAGTCGTCGGCCCCGGTTTCCAGCCCGCGCACCCGGTCCACCTCTTCGGATTTGGCCGACAGCATGATGATCGGAATGGCACGGGTCTCGGGCCGGGTTTTCAGGCGGCGGCAGACTTCCAGCCCTGAAACCCTTGGCATCATCCAGTCGAGCACGATCAGATCGGGCGCGGCCTCGTCCACCAGTTGCAGCGCCTCCTCGCCGTCGCAGGCCTGCGCCACGCGATAGCCCTCGGCCGCCAGATTGTAGGCCAGCACCTCGCGCTGCGCGGGTTCATCCTCGACCAGCAGCACCAGCGGGTGTTCAGCGGTTGGCATATCCCGTCATTCCTTTGCACTGGGGGCATCCGAGGTGGTGTCACCCTTGGGACGTGCCTCTTCGGGCAGGCTGCCGGTCACCAGATAGATCACCTGTTCGGCAATGCCGGTGGCATGATCGCCCATCCGCTCGATGTTCTTGGCGATGAAATGCAGGTGCATGCAGGCGGTGATGTTGCGCGGGTCTTCCATCATGTGGGTCAGGAATTCGCGAAACAGGCCGTTATACATCTGATCGACATCGCGGTCGCGCAGCCGCACCTCGCCGGCCAGTTCGGCATCGCGCCGGATGTAGGCATCAAGCGCATCCTTCAGTTGCGCCTGCACCGCCTTGGCCATCCGCCGGATTGATCCGGCCGAGCTGCCGATCGGGACCATCTGGGCCAGCACGGTCGAGCGCTTGGCCAGGTTCTTGGCATAGTCGCCACAGCGTTCCAGCGAGGCCGCGATCTTCATCACCGTCAGCACGGTGCGCAGATCGCCCGCCGTGGGCGAGCGCAGGGCGATCAGCCGCGCCGCCTCGTGGTTGATGTGATCTTCCAGCGCGTCGATCGCCTTGTCGCCCTGACGCACCCGTTCGGCCTGTTCCGCGTCGCGCGCCTCAAGCGCCTGCGCTGATTCAAGAATCGCATGTTCGACCATGCCGCCCATCTTCATGATCATCGCCTGAATCGCTTCGAGATCGCGATCGAAGGCGGTGGCGATGTGGCGTTGCTCGCTGTTCATCGGGGCCTCTTTCTCAGCCGATCCGGCCGGTGATGTAGGATTCGGTGCGCGGGTCGCGCGGGGTGGTGAAAATCTGCCCGGTCTCGCCGTATTCGACCAGATTGCCCAGGTGGAAGAACGCGGTGCGCTGGCTGACGCGGGCGGCCTGCTGCATCGAATGGGTGACGATCACGACCGAGAACTGCGAGCGCAGCTCGTCGATCAGCTCTTCGACCTGCGCCGTCGCAATCGGGTCAAGCGCCGAGCACGGCTCGTCCATCAGCAGCACTTCGGGGCTGGTGGCAATGGCACGGGCGATGCACAGGCGCTGCTGCTGGCCGCCGGAAAGGCCGGTGGCGGGGGCCGCAAGGCGGTCTTTTACCTCGCCCCACAGGGCGGCGCGGCGCAGGGATTTCTCGACGATCTCATCCATTTCCGCCTTGTTGCGGGTCAGGCCGTGGATTTTCGGGCCGTAAGCCACATTGTCATGGATCGACTTCGGAAACGGGTTGGGTTTCTGAAACACCATGCCCACCCGCGCGCGCAACTGCACCGGATCGACCGCAGGTGCATAGATGTTCGCGCCGTCGAGCAGTATCTCGCCCTCGACCCGGCAACTTGCGATGGTGTCGTTCATCCGGTTCAGGCAGCGCAGGAAAGTCGATTTGCCACAGCCCGAGGGGCCGATGAAGGCGGTCACGGTCTTGTCGAGGATATCGACGCTGACATCCTTGAGCGCGTGGTTGGTGGCGTAATGCACATTCACCCCGCGCGCGGTCATCTTGAGGGCGGTGGTGGCAACACTGGTGTCAGTCATGGCAAGGTCTTTCATCGGGTGTTCCTACCATTTCCGCTCGAAGCGGGCGCGCAGATAGATGGCAAGGGCGTTCATGATCAGAAGGAAGCCCAGCAGCACCAGCACCGCCGCCGACGTGCGGCTGACAAAGCCGCGCTCGGTGCTGTCGGCCCAGATCAGAATCTGGGTGGGCAGGGCGGTAGCGGGGTCGAACGGGCTGCCGGGGGCGGCGGTGATGAAGGCATTCATCCCGATCAGCAACAGGGGTGCCGCCTCGCCCAGGGCGCGCGCCAGACCCAGGATGGTGCCGGTCAGAATGCCCGGCATGGCCAGCGGCAGCACATGGTGAAACACCACCTGCTGGGTTGACGCGCCGATCCCGAGCGCCGCCTCGCGGATCGAGGGCGGCACCGCCTTGAGGGCGGCGCGGGTGGCGATGATGATGGTGGGCAGCGTCATCAGCGCCAGCGTCAGGCCGCCAACAAAGGGGGCCGAGCGCGGCAGGCCGAAGCCGTTGAGAAACACCGCCAGCGCCAGCAGGCCGAACACGATCGAGGGCACCGCCGCCAGGTTGTTGATGTTGATCTCGATGAAATCGCTGACCCGGTTTTGCGGCGCGAATTCTTCCAGGTAGATCGCCGCCCCGATGCCCATCGGAAACGACAGCACAAAGCAGGTGAGCAGAGCGTAGAACGACCCCACCACCGCGCCCTTCAGCCCGGCCAGTTCGGGAAACCGGCTGTCGGCGTTGGTGAACAGGCCCCAGTTGAAGGGCGTGCTGATCCGGCCCGCAGCGGCCAGGGTATCAAACGCGGCGACCTCGGCGTCGCTCAGGCGGCGGTTGGCAGCCGGGGTGGCGCGGTCGATCAGGCCCTTGTTCAACTGGTCGTAGGGGTCCGATGCCGGCACCGTCAGGGTCACGGTCTGGCCGATCAGGCCGGGGTTTGCCACCACCCGGTCACGCAGGGTGAACTGGGCCGAATTCGACACGATGGCGGCCAGCTTTTTCGCCTGCGCGGCAGGCACATCGGGCAGGGCCGCCACCATCGCCGCCTGCACCAGGGCGCGGTAATTGCCGGCCGCGGGCTTGTCGGCCTTGACCTTGGCGGGGTCGATGGCGAAGTCGATGGTGACATGGGTCTGGCTGAAGGCCTGCCAGCCGGTCACGATCAGCGACCCCACCAGCAGCGCCAGCATCAGGAAGGCAATCGCGATTGCTGCCAGACCAAAGCCTTGCAGAACCCCCTCGCGGCGGTGGCGACGGCGCAGCAGATTGGCGCGGCTACCAGTGGCGGGCGGTGGCGTGATGGTGGTCATGGCGGTGCCCTTCAATCGTAGATTTCGCGGTATTTGCGCACGATGCGCAGCGCCAGGATGTTGATCGCCAGCGTCACCAGAAACAGCATCAGCCCCAGCGCAAAGGCGGCCAGCGTCTTGGGGTTGTCAAAAGCGGTGTCGCCGATCAGCAGGGTGACGATCTGCACCGTCACGGTGGTAACGGAGTCAAGCGGGTTGATGGTCATGCTGGCAATCAGCCCCGCCGCCATCACCACGATCATGGTCTCACCCACGGCCCGGCTGACGGCCAGCAGCACACCGCCGACAATGCCCGGAATCGCGGCCGGGATCAGCACCCCGGTCACGGTCTCGGCCCGCGTCGCCCCCAGCGCCAGACTGCCATCGCGCAAGCTGCGTGGCACCGCCGCCAGCGCATCGTCGGTAAAGGACGAGATGAACGGGATCAGCATGATCGCCATCACCCCGCCCGCCGCCAGCGCGGTGTTGGGCGACATCGCGATGCCCAGCGCCCCGGCCCCTTCGCGCAGCGCCGGTGCCACCGTCAGGACCGCGAAAAAGCCGTAAACCACGGTCGGAATGCCGGCCAGAACCTCGAGCACCGGCTTGGCTACGGCGCGCTGGCGGGGCGAGGCGAACTCGAACAGATAGACCGCCGACAGCAGGCCGATCGGCACCGCGATCACCAGTGCTATGGTGGTGATCACGATGGTGCCCAGAATCACCGGCAGCCAGCCGAACGCCCCTGCCCCGGCAATCTGATCGGCGCGCAGCGGGATCTGGGGCTCCCAATTGGTGCCGAACAGGAAATCGGTCAGCGGCACCATGCTGAAAAAGCGCCAACTCTCGAACGCCAGTGACGCCACGATGCCGATGGTGGTGACGATCGCCACCAGCGAGCAGCCGATCATCAGGCCCAGCAGGATGCGCTCGACCCCCTGGCGCGCCCGAAACCCGGCCCGCACCGATGCGCGGGCAAAGATCAGCGCGGTGGCAATGATCAACCCCAGCAGGCCCAGCATCAGCCAGCGCGCGGTAGTTTGCAACGCTTGCAGATGCGCGGCGGCGGCCAGCTTCCACGGCTCGGGGGTGGCGAACACCTGGCCCTTGGACAGCGAGGTGATCTCGGTCTGCACCAGTTGCACCGCGCCGCCATCAAGCCCGTCCAGCACGCCCGCAGGCAGCGCGGCCATCACCAGCGCCATGATCACAGCGCCTTCAAACAGCACCCAGATCAGCAGGAAAGCCGCCCCCGGCAGCAGCACCAGCAGCGCCGAGAAACCGCCGTGGTAGGTGGTCAGCGAATGCAGCGCGCCGCCGCCGACCTTGATCATCTGCGCCGCCCGTCGGTTGACCAGAAAGCCGAGCGTTGCGGCCGTCAGCAACAAAAGAAAGGCAAGAAGGGTCATGCGCAGCCTATGGTTCAGGAAGGGATTGCCGCCCGCGTTTTGGGCACGGGCGGCAGGTATCGGTCTTACTTTTCGGGCGCCGTCATGGCAACGGCACCGGTCGCCGCAGCCTGCACTTCGGCCAGCTTGTCGGCGGCCAGCACGGTCAGGCCGCGCTCCTGTTGATAGCCGCCGTCGCCAAGCGAGCCATCCGAGACATATTCGGCGATGAACTCGTTCAGCCCCGCAATCACGCCGCGGTGCGCGTTCTTGACGTAGAAGTAGATCGGCCGCGCCACGCCATAAGAGAAATCGGCGATGGTTTCGGGGCTGGGCTCGACACCGTCGATCGCAATCCCCATCAGCTTGTCATTGTTCTCGTAGAGGAACGAGTAGCCGAAGATGCCGACCGCTTTGGGGTCCGCTTCAAGCCGCTGCACGATCAGGTTGTCGTTCTCGCCGGCTTCGACGAAGGGGCCGTCCTGACGCATCCGCGAGCAATGCTCTTCCAGCATCTTGCCGGCGGCTTCCTTGTCGGCCTTGATCGCCTGGTATTCCGGCAGCACCTTGCAGCCGTCATGCATCGTCAGTTCGACAAAGGCGTCGCGGGTGCCCGAGGTCGGCGGCGGGCCATAGGCGAGGATCGCGGTATCGGGCAGGGCGGCGTCGATGTCGGACCACTTCATGTTGGGGTTGGCAACCCATGCGCCGTTCACCGGCACT
This sequence comes from uncultured Rhodobacter sp., assembly GCA_964419305.1. Taxonomy (GTDB): domain Bacteria; phylum Pseudomonadota; class Alphaproteobacteria; order Rhodobacterales; family Rhodobacteraceae; genus CAYQPD01. Next base: position 6,331 of record CAYQPD010000007.1, on the reverse strand, counting down.
TCGGCGGCCAGCGCCTGGAAGATCTGCGCTTCGGTCAGCGCCCAGGTGAAGGTGGTGTCACGCGACACCGCGATCGACAGGCCGTCATAGCCGATCAGCACTTCGGTGATGTCGGTGACGCCGTTCCTGGCGCAAAGCTCGTATTCGGATTTCTTCATCGCCCGCGAGGCACCGGTGATGTCGGCAAAGCCTTCGCCCACACCTTCGCAAAAGATCTTCATGCCGCCGCCGGTGCCGGTCGATTCGACCACCGGGGCCGCCATGCCGGTGGCATTGGAAAAGTTCTCGGCCGCGGCTTGGGTGTAGGGAAATACCGTCGAGGATCCGACGACGCGCACCTGATCGCGCGCCGCGGCGGCGGTGGCGGCGGTGGCAAGCACCAGCACCGAGGTGGCAAGTTTGAGGGCGGGCATGGGATAGCTCCTTATCTGTCAAACGGGCCACCCGGATGGCGACCTTGAGGCTTGCTCTAGGCGCGGTTCGCCACGCTTTTGCGACAGTATTGTAACAGTTTGATGAAGCCTGCCCGCAATGTGCCGACCTTCAGCGCGCAGGCAGGATCACCGAAAACGTGCTGCCCTGACCGGGCGCACTGGCGATTGCCAGCCGCCCGCGATGGCGGTTGACGATATGCTTGACGATCGCCAGCCCCAGCCCGGTGCCGCCCATCTCGCGCGAGCGGTGGCTATCGACGCGGTAGAAACGCTCGGTCAGGCGGGGCAGGTGCTGCGGGTCGATGCCCTCGCCCCGGTCGATCACATCGACCCGCAGCGCCTGGCCGCGCAGCCCGGCGTCACGCGCAAGCGGGGTAAACGCAACCGTCACCAGCTTGCCGGGGTGGCCGTATTTCACGGCGTTCTCGATCAGGTTCTGAAACACCTGGGTCAACTGATCGGGATCGCCCGCCACGCTCAGCGGCCCGTCCGCCCCGGTGATCTCGACCCCGACCCCCGCGCTTTCGGCCAGCGGGCGCAGGCTGGCCGCCACCGCCTTGATCAGCGCCACCAGATCAACCGCCTCGGTCGGGCGCAGGCGCTCCTCGGCCTCGACCTTGCTCAGTTGCAACAGGTCATGCACCAGCCGGTTCATCCGCCCGGCCTCGCGCTCCATGATGTCAAGAAACCGCGCCCGCGCCACCGCATCATCGCGCGCCGCCCCTTTCAGGGTCTCGATGAAACCCACCAGCGCGGTCAGCGGGGTGCGCAGCTCGTGGCTGACATTGGCCACGAAATCGCGCCGCAACTGGCCGATCTGTTCTTGTTCGGTGATGTCCTGAAAGGCACAAAGCACCCCCTGCTGCCCGTCGCCCGCAACTGGCGTGACGCTGACCAGATAGCTGGCCTCGTGCGCCGCCCCACCCCCGCCATAACGCGCCTGCCCAGCCTGCCCCTGCCGCAGCCCGGCCTCGATCGCGGCCAGCAGGGCAGGTTGGCGGATGGTCAGCCCAAAGTGCCGCCCCAGCATCGCCTCGTCCAGAATCGCCAGCGCCGCCCGATTGGCCGCCATCAGCCGCGCCTCGGCGTCGATCAGCACCAGCGGCAGCGGCACTGCGGCAAGCAGGCTGTCAAGCCGGGTCGCGTCCATCATCCCTCCACCCCGGCCCGACCCCGGGTCTGCGATTTTCATACCTTAGTCGAATCAGCACTTGCCAGCCCCGATTCGGGTCAATACTCTTTTCCCGTGCGGTAGTTGGTTCAACACACCAATAAGGTGCATTTCCCCGATTGCCACCACGCCCCCCTCAAGCCCAGCCTGCCCGCGCCCCTGACCCGAGAGCCGCCCGATGTCTGCCAAACCGACCTTCGAGATTCCAGCCCCTGCCTACGCGCCGCGTGAGACGCTGCTGATCATCGACGCCCCCGAGGCGCTGGCGCTGGTGGCGCAACTTGAAAATCCGCCCGAGGTGGTGGTTTCGCTGTTCCCGCAGCTTGACGCCGCGTTGCTTGATCGGGTCCGGCCCGACTGCATCGCGCTGCCGCTGCTGGATCCGCGACTTGACGTGGCGCAGGCGTTGCAGCGGCTGGCCGAGCTTGGCTATCGTGGCCGGATCTGCGTGCTGACCGCCCCCCTGCCCGACCGCGCCATGGTCGAGGCCGAGTTGCGCGCCCTTGCCCCCGGCGTCACGGTGCATCTGATCGAATGCCCGGCCCCGGGCTAACCCGACTGGCCGCCGCCACCCCGGCGGTGAAATCGCGCAGCAGCAGGCCGATATCCTCGACCCCGACCGAGACCCGGAAAAAGCCCTCGCTGATCCCGATTGCCGCCCGCGCGTCCGGCGTCAGCGCCCGGTGCGAGCTCGAGGCCGGGTGCGACAGGGTGGTGCCGATGTCGCCCAGGGTCGGGGCAAAGGCCAGATCGGGCATGGCGCGGGTCAGGGCATTGGCCGCCGCCCGCCCGCCGTCCAGCTCGAACGACAGCATGTTGCCACCGCGCCCGCCCAGCAGGGCCACGGCGCGGTTGTGGTCGGGGTGGTCGCGGCGACCGGGATAGATCACCCGGCGCACCCCCGCCAGCCCGGCCAGATGGTCGGCCAGAGCGGCGGCGTTCTGCTCGGCCCGGTCATAGCGCAGGTGAAAGCTCATCAGCCCGCGCTCGGCCAGCCAGCAGTCGAACGGGCTGGGGGTCAGCCCCACCGTCACCGCGAAATCGTAAACCGCGCGGCGCAGCACCGGGTCGCGACTGGCGACATAGCCCAGCGTCACGTCGGAATGGCCCGCCAGCAACTTGGTCACCGAATGGATCACGAAATCCGCGCCATGATCGAAAGGGCGGATCGCGCGCGGGGTGGAAAAGGTCGCATCCACCGCCAGCAGGATGCCGCGCGCCCGGCACAGCGCGGCGATGGCGTCAAGATCGGCCACCCGCAGGGTCGGGTTCGAGGTCACCTCGATCAGGATCATCCGGGTTTCGGGGCGGATCGCCCGCGCCACGGCCGCGCCATCGGTCGGGTCGGCCAGACTGGTGGCAATGCCAAAGCGCGGCAAATCCTGCGCCATCAGCCGCAATGATCGCCCGTATAGCTGATCACCGCCGATCACGTGATCACCCGCGCGCAGCACCCCCAGCAGCACCGCCGAGACCGCCGCCATCCCCGAGCCGGTGATCAGCCCGCCGCTGGCCCCTTCCAGCGCGTCGATCTTCGCCGCCAGCACGTCGGCATTGGGGTGGCCCTCGCGGGCATAGGTGTAGCCCGCCACCTCGCCCGCATACTGGCTGTCAAGCTGATCCGGGCTTTCCGAGGCATAGACCACCGAAGGCTGCAACGGGGTTGCGACCGGGCGGCTGACGCTGGCAGGCCAGGGCACCCGGCGCACCAGAGTATCGGGAATATCGGCCATGGCGGACTCCTTTTGCGCCAACCGTGTCACGCCCGCAGCGCCGCCTCAAGCGCGATTGTCGCGCTGCCAGATCCAGTCATGCGCCGGGTCATTCTGGAACCGCCACTTGCGCAGCGGCCCGGCCATCACGTTGAGGTAGTAAAGATCGTAACCGTAAGGCGTGCCGCAGGGGTGGTGGCCGCGCGGCACCAGCACCACGTCGTGATCCTTGACCGCCATGGTTTCGTCCAGACTGCCGTCCTCGGTATAGACCCGCTGCACCGCAAAACCCTGCGCCGGGTTCAGCCGGTGGTAATAGCTTTCCTCAAGATAGGTCATGCGCGGAAAGTCGTCTTCGTCATGGCGGTGGCTGGGATAGGACGACCAGTTGCCCGCCGGGGTGAACACTTCGGTCACCAGCAGACTGTCGGCCACGTCCAGCCCCTCCATCGCGATGTTGTTGATGAAGCGGGTGTTGGCCCCGCTGCCCCGCTGGGTCAGCACGATCCCCTCCGGCCCGATCTGCGCCACCTTGTGCCCGCCCTTGCCGGGGGCCGAACACACCGCAAGGGTGCAGGCCGTGGTCGCCTCGACCGCCCAGTCGGTGCCGTTTGGCACATAGACGCAATGCGGCGGGGTCTGCTCGAACACGCTCATCCGATCACCCAGCTCGCCAAATGCGACACCCGCCGCCACCACCCGCGCCCGACCCTCGACCAGCACCAGAATCACCTCGCGCGCGCCGGTCACTTCCGCCGCCCGCTCACCCGCCGCCAGCCGGTAAAGCCCAAACCCGACATAACCCCAGCCCGCGCGCTCCGGCGAGATGTCATGCACCTTGCCGCGCACCCCGTCCGGTCTCACCAACAGATCTGCCATCCTGACCTTCTTCTTTGTAAAAATACTCCGGGGGGGGGCGGGGGGCAGCGCCCCCCGTCCGGCCTCAGCGCCGGTCCAGCCCCGCCCGCACCGCAAACCCCTTCAGCGCCCGCAGCCCCAGCGCCTGATAATCGGCAGGCACCCGCACCGCCGGGTCCTGCTCGGCCTCGATCACCAGCCAGCCGGAATAGCGATGCTGCGCCGCCACTTCCAGCACACCAAAGAAATCGACCACCCCTTCGGCGTCGCCCGGCACCGTGAAAGCGCCGCGCCGCACCCCTTCCAGAAACGACAGCCCCTGCTCGCGCACCTGCCGCGCGATCTCGGGCCGCACGTTCTTGGCGTGGATATGCGCGACCCGCGCCATGTGCCGCTTGGCCACCCGCACCGGATCGCCGCCGCCAAACCAGCAGTGCCCGGTGTCGAGCAGCAGATGGGTGTGCGGCCCGGTTTCGGCCATCAGGCGGTCGATCTCCCATTCCGCTTCGACGATGGTGCCCATGTGGTGATGATAGGCCAGCGTGATGCCCTGCGCGGCGGCAAAACCCGCCAGCGCCTCGATCCCGGCTCCGAACCCCGCCCACTGCGAGTGGCGCAGATGCGGGCGATCATTGACCGCCACATCATCGGCCCCGTGAATCGCGTTCGAGGTCTCGCACACGATGATGACCGAGGCTCCCATGCCCTTCAGCACATCGAGAAACGGCTGCATCGCGGCTTTCTCAGAGGCGATATCGTTGACCAGCAGATTGGTCGAGTGCCAGCCCGACACGAACGCCAGGCCACGCGGGCCAAGTTCCGCCTTCAGCCCCGCCACCGTGGTCGGCAGCTTGTGGCCCTTTTCGATGCCGTCAAAGCCGATTGCCGCGCACTCGTCCAGGCATTGCGCCAGCGTGATGTCCGCGCCCAGGGTCTGGTCGTCGTCATTGCTCCAGGCAATCGGGTTGGTGCCGTAACGGATCATGTCCTGCCTCTCCTTCAGTCCGCAGACCGCTGATATTGTGCATTGGCGTCATACTCGGCCCGCGCCGCGGTCACTTCGGCGCGGTCCGAGACCTGTGGCACCACCACGTCCCACCACGCGCCCCCCACCCCGGTGCCGGGACCGGCGTCGGTGTCGATCACGATCACCGTCGGGATGCGTCGCCCGCGCGCGGCCCTGATCTCGGCCTCCAGTTGCGCAATATCGCCCGCCTTCACGGCGTGCGCCCCCAGTGCTGCGGCATGGGCGACAAAGTCGATCACGGGCGCGGTTTCCACCCGGCAATCGGCATACATGTTGTTGAACGGGGCCCCGCCGCAGCCGATCTGAAGCCGGTTGATGCAGCCATAGCCCCGGTTGTCGGTCAGCACCACGATATAGGGCTGTGCCAGCATCACCGCCGTCGCCAGTTCCGAGTTCGCCATCATGTAGCTGCCGTCACCGACAAAGCAGATCACGTCGGCCTCGGGGCGGGCGAGCTTGATCCCCAGCGCCCCCGCCACCTCGTAGCCCATGCAGCTATAGCCGTATTCCATGTGATAGCCGCCGGGGCTGGCCTGCCACAGCACCTGCAACGCCCCCGGCATGGTGCCCGCCGCGCACATCACCACCGAGTTCGGCAAGGCCGCGCGCTGCACCGCACCGATCACCTGCGCGTCGGTCGGAAGCTGGTTCGCGCCGGGTGCTGCCGTGACCGCCGCCGTGGCCTTGAACCAGGCGTCGCGCAAGGCGAAATCGGGGTCGGCAAAGCGGTGCCTGGCCAGCGCCGCAGAAATCCGGGTGAGCGCGATCTTGGCATCCGCCACCAGCGGCAGGGCGCGGTGCTTGGCGGCATCGAACGCGGCAAGGTTGATCGCGATCAGCCGCCGCTCAGGGTTGCGAAACACCGTCCAACTGCCGGTGGTGAAATCCTGAAACCGGGTGCCGACCCCGATCACCAGATCGGCAAGCGCACAGATCGCATTGGCCGCGCCTGCGCCGGTGACGCCGGGCGAGCCAAAGTTGAGCGGGTTCTGCCAGTCCATCCCGCCCTTGCCGGCCTGGGTTTCGACCACCGGGATGTTGTGGGCGGCGGCAAATGCCGCAAGCGTGGCTTCAGCCCCGGAATATTGCACGCCGCCGCCCGCCACGATAACCGGGTGTGTTGCGGCCT
>CAYQPD010000006.1:31195-43860 GCA_964419305.1 uncultured Rhodobacter sp. | reverse complement strand
TGGTGGCGGCGCTGCTGTGGCAGTTCGGCGCACCGATTCGTGATTTCATCGAGCGCAGGCTGGGGTTGATGTTCACCCTGGCGATGGCGCTGCTGCTGGGCGGCTTTGCCGCAGTGAGGTATCTATGAACCGTATCCTGATCGTGGTGGCCGCCGGGGGCTCGCTGGCCACCCTGCTGGCAGCCTTCGGCTTTCAGTATCTGGGTGGCCTCGCCCCCTGCCATCTGTGCCTGTTGCAGCGCTGGCCGCATGCGGCGGCAGTGGTGATCGGGCTGCTGGCGTTGGCCTGGCCGTGGCGCTGGTTTTGCGCTGGCGGCGCGCTGGCAGCGCTGACCACGGCGGCGATCGGGGTTTATCATTCCGGGGTCGAACGGCACTGGTGGGAGGGGCCGACCACCTGCACTGCGGGCAGCATCGCGGGACTCAAGCCCGACGAACTGCTGAGCCAGATTCTGGCCACCCCGGTGGTGCGCTGCGACGAACTGGGCTGGACCCTGCTGGGCCTGTCGATGGCCAATCTCAACGTGGTGCTGTCGCTCGGGCTGGCGCTGATCTGGCTGGCGGCGGCGCGGCGATGACGGGCCGGACGGGGGGCTGTCTGCCCCCCGCACCCCCCGAGAGTATTTGATCAAAGGAGAATGGGGGATGTGCGGTTCGCGAGTCGCATCGCTCAGCTTCTTCTCTGTTCAAATATCCCGCAGGGGGAGGGCAGGCGCAGCCTGCCCGAGGGGGGCGCGAAGCCCCCCCGCTGCGGGTGGCAGGGGTCAGCCGCAGAGGCGGGCGTGCTCGGCCAGCGCGAAGCGGTCAGTCATGCCGGCCACGTAATCGGCTACGATCCGGGCCAGGGCGGTGGCGTCAGCCGCACGCTCGATGTCGGCGCGCCACTCGGCGGGCAGGTCTTCGGGGTGGGCGAGGTAGAGCGGGAACAGATCGTTGATGACCCGGGTCACGCGGGCGCGTTCGGCCATCACCGAGGGGGCGCGATACATATGGCTGTAAAGGAACGAGCGCACCGCCTTGAGGTCCTGATAAAGCGGTTTGGAAAAACGGATGATGGTGGTTCCCATGGCGCGGATTTCACCAGCCGACTGCGGTTGCGCCGCATCCAGCCGGTTTCGTGCCACCGCGATCACGTCCTCGACCATCCGGCCAAACACCCGGCGCAAAGCTTCATGGCGGCGGCGCATCGGATCTATGTCGGGGTAGAGCGCGTCCACTTCGGCGAAAGCCGGGCCGGTGACCGGCAGTTCCATCAGCTCGCCTTCGCCAAACAGCCCGGAGCGCAGACCATCGTGCAGGTCGTGGTGCGAATAGGCGATGTCGTCGGCAATCGCCGCGACCTGGGCCTCGGCGCTGGCGTGGGTGTCGAGCTCAAGATCGAATTCGGCATTGGCTTCGGCCAGCGCATAGGCGATCGGTGCTTGCACCGGGCCCCCCGTCGGCGCTACGCCGACAATCGGACCATTATGCTTGGCAATGCCTTCAAGGCTTTCCCAAGTCAGGTTCAGCCCGTCGAAATCGGCGTAGTGGCGCTCCAGCCGGGTGACGATGCGAATCGCCTGGGCATTATGGTCGAACCCGCCATAGGGCTGCATCAGCGCCCCAAGCGCATCCTCGCCGGTATGGCCGAAGGGGGTGTGGCCAAGGTCGTGCGCCAGTGCCACCGCCTCGGCCAGATCGGTGTTCAGCCCCAGCACCCCGGCAATGGTGCGCGCCACCTGGGCGACCTCGATGGTGTGGGTCAGGCGGGTGCGGTAGTAATCGCCCTCATGCACCACGAAGACCTGGGTCTTGTGTTGCAGGCGGCGGAAGGCGCTGGAATGGATGATGCGGTCGCGGTCGCGCTGGAACGGCGAGCGAAAGCTGGACAATGCCTCGGGGAAAAGCCGCCCGCGCGACTGCTCGGGTTGGGCTGCATAGGGGGCCGGCATGGGGGGTGCCTGTGCTTGTGTGACCATTGACTTCCTCCTATATGTCAGGGACCGACCGAATGATATGGGGTTTTCCCGCCATGACACTGAACCTGCCGCCGCGCGTGACGGATCGTGCCTATGCCAGGCTGGCCGAAATCGCGCAAGCGACCGGCACGCTGCGCGCCTTGCGGGTGGCAGTCGAGGGCGGCGGCTGTTCCGGATTTCAGTATGACATCCGGCTGGATGACCCGGCGGCAGGCGACCTGATCCTGGAAAAGGATGGGCAGACGGTGCTGGTCGATGCGGTCTCGCTGCCATTCCTCGCAGGTGCGGTAATTGACTTCAGCGACGAGTTGATCGGGGCGCGGTTCAAGGTCGAGAACCCCAACGCCACCGCCTCTTGCGGCTGCGGAACATCGTTCTCGATCTGAGAGCGCCGCCGATGAAGATCGCCAGTTTCAACATCAACGGCATCAAGGCCCGGCTTGCGGCGCTGCCCGCGTGGCTGGCCGAGGCCGAACCCGATGTGGTGGCCGTGCAGGAGATCAAATCGGTTGACGCGGCTTTCCCGCGCGAGCTGTTCGAGGATCTGGGCTACCGGGTCGAAACCCATGGCCAGAAAAGCTTCAACGGCGTGGCGATCCTGTCGCGTCTGGCGCTGGAGGATGTGGTGCGCGGCCTGCCCGGCGACGATAGCGACGCGCAGGCGCGCTGGATCGAGGCCACGGTGATCGGTCGCCGTGCGGTGCGGGTGGCCGCGCTTTATGCCCCGAACGGCAACCCGGCACCGGGGCCGAAGTATGATTACAAGCTGGCCTGGATGGCGCGGCTGCGCGACCGCGCGCAAGCGCTGCTGGCGACCGAAGAGCCGGTGGTGCTGGCCGGCGATTACAACGTCATCCCGCAGCCGATCGACGCGGCGCGACCTGCCGCATGGGTCGAGGATGCGCTTTACCTGCCCGCCAGCCGCGCCGCCTTGCAGCGCCTGCTGAACCTTGGCTACAGTGACGCGTTCCGGCTGCGCCAGCCCGGACCCGGGCACTACAGCTTCTGGGATTATCAGGCCGGCGCCTGGCCGCGCAACGATGGCATCCGGATCGACCATCTGCTGCTATCGCCGCAGGCCGCCGATCTGTTGTGCGACGCCGGGATCGACAAGGATGTGCGGGCGGGCGACAAGCCTTCGGACCATGTGCCGGTGTGGATCGACCTCGATGCCTGACCTGACGGGCGAGTTTGCCTGCGGCGCGAGTATTTGGGCAAAGAAGAAGCCGGGGGGTCAGGCGGCGGTCACGTCGTGGCCGTAGATCCAGTCGAAGCGCCGGAGCATAAGGTCCGGGGCCAGCCGCCCGGCCAGCTTCAGCCCTAAATGGGCCAGATCGCGGATCGGGCTGCCAAGATGGTAGGCGCGGGCGTTGCTGTTGGCGGCCGCGACGATGCGGGTGCAGCGCGGGGCGCGCGCCGCCTGATAGGCGGCAAGGGCGGCGGCGCGGTCGCCGGGGCGCGCCAGCGCTGCCGCCAGCACCCAGGCGTCTTCCAGCGCCATGTTGGCGCCTTGGGCCAGAAACGGCAGGGTGGGGTGGGCGGCATCGCCAAGTATCGCCACCGCGCCTTGCGCCAGGTTGCGCTGCCAGACCGGGGCCACCGGATGGCGGAACAGGCCCCACAGCCAGACCTCATCAACTGCCTCGAGCCAGCCGCGCACCCGCGGGCTGAAGCCCGCGAAGGCCAGCCGCAGCGCCATCGGGTCGTCCTTGAGGTTCCAGTCTTCCTCGACCCAGATCGGGCGCTCTTCGACCGCCACGATATTGCGCATTGTGCCGCCGCGCAGCGGATAGCTGACCAGATGCCGACCCGGCCCCATGTGGACCTCGGCCACCGCAGGCTCACCCGGCTGGGCCGCAATGGTGGCGCGCCAGGCGACCTGATTGGTGAAGAACGGCGCTTCAGCCCCGTTCAGCGCAGCGCGCGCCTTCGAGTGCAGCCCGTCCGCGCCAATCACCAGCGCGGGCGCCCGTTCCGCCCCCTGCGCCGTCACCAGACGGGGGCGCGGGCCGGATAGATCGACCTGATCGATGCGCTGCAAAAGCTGCACCTGCACCCCGGCCGCCCGCGCGCCCTCGGCCAGCAGGGCGATCAGATCGGCGCGGTGCAGCAGGTGATAGCCCGGCCCGGCCTGCAACCGCCCGAGGTCAAGGCGCAGCACCGCGCTGCCATCCAGCCCGTCGCGCAACTCGACCGCTTCGGCCCGCGTCGAGGCCGCCGCCAGCGCCTTGCCCAGACCAAGTGCTGCCAGCACCGCCGCCCCATTGGGGCTGATCTGCAAGCCCGCCCCGACCTCGTGGATTGCGTCGGCCTGTTCCAGCACCGTGACCGAAGCACCGCGCAACGCCAGCGCCCGCGCCACCGCCAGCCCGGCCACACCTGCGCCCAGAACCGTGACCTCTTGCCCGTTCAGCGCCATCGCAATGCTCCGCCAATGAAAACGCCGGGCGCACAAGGGCCCGGCGCAACTTTCGCCTGTGTCGCGGGCTTGCGCAAGCGCCAGAACCCCGGACCGCGCCGCGGTCAGTCGTCGCGGTGCACCTTTTCGCGGCGCTCGTGCCTTTCCTGGGCTTCCAGCGTCAGCGTGGCAATCGGACGCGCGTCCAGCCGTTTGAGCGAGATCGGCTCGCCGGACATTTCGCAATAGCCATAGTCGCCGGTCTCGATCCGGCGCAGCGCGGCGTCGATCTTGGCCACCAGCTTGCGCTGCCGGTCGCGGGTGCGCAGTTCCAGCGCACGGTCGGTTTCCTCGCTGGCGCGGTCGGCAATATCGGCAACGTTGTGGCCCGATTCCTGCAAGCCCTCGATGGTTTCGGCGCTTTGCGACATCAGCTCGTGTTTCCACACCAGCAGCTTGCGGCGGAAATATTCACGCTGGCGCTCGTTCATGAACGGCTCGTCTTCCGCCGGGTGGTAATCATCGGAAAGAAAAACCTCAGCCTTCATCACTGCTCTCTCCAAGGGGTCGGGCGGCACCGGCAGGTCGGCATCCGACATCCAGCGCTTCTGCTGGCGGTGCCTTACCGCAAGCCAAAGCTGTTGTCACTAGCGGTTGGCACGGGCTTGCCGCGAAATTGCCCTGTGCTAGGGTTGCAGCGGTAACCCTTTGACGGGACGCCAATGAAATTTGCCTCGACCGCCAGCTATATCGCCACCGAAGACCTGACCGTGGCGGTTAACGCCGCCGTTACCTTGCAGCGCCCGCCATCGCCCGGTGGTGATCATCACCTCGAACAATGAGAAAGAGCTGCCCGACGCCTTTCTGCGGCGTGGTTTCTTTCACTTCATCCGGTTTCCCGATGATGCCACCCTGCGCGCCATCGTGGCGGTGCACTTTCCGGGCATCAAACCGGCGCTGCTGACCCAAGCCCTGACCCAGTTCTTCGCGCTGCGCGAGACGCCAGCGCCCTGCTGCCCCGGCTGCACGGCGCGCTCTTGAAGAACGAGCAGGATGTGCATCTGTTCGAGCGTCTGGCCTTTCTCGCGCGCAGGCCGTGAGCCCTGCCTGAATCCGGGTGACGTGAATCAGGCCACTAGAGCCCGACCGCGCGGCGGGCAAGATTGAGGCCGGTCAGCGCCAGCAGGATCAAGGTCCAGCGCCGGAAGCGGGCATGATCAAGGCGGTCCTGGACGGCATAGCCGAGGGCAAGGCCCGCAACGGCGGGCAGCGCAAGGATGGCGGAAAACGGCAAGGTCGCGGCGTTGAGGATGCCTGATTGCAGATGGGCGGCGCAAAGCACCACCGCCCCCATCAGGAACACCACACCCTGCACCCGGATGGCTTCGGTTTTCTCGGCCCCGATCGACAGCAGATAGACCAGCAGCGGTGGCCCCCAGACCCCCGACACCCCGCCGTAAAGCCCGCCGATCACACCAAGCAGCCACTCGGCGCGGTCGCGGTGCTCGAGCCGGATCGCCAGATTGCGGCCCAGCAGTTGCAGCACCGCGAAGGCGGTGATCGGCAGGCCAAGCAGCAGCAAAAACAGATCCTGCGGGATCAGGCGCACGAACTGGGCGCTGACGGTGATGAAAATCGCCGTCGCGATCAGGAAGCGGTGGTAGCGTCGCGATGTCGCCCAGGCGGCGGCAAACCCCTGGCGGAAGGCCTGGCTGAGATTGGTCACCAGCGTCGGCAGGATCAGCCCGGCCAGCGCCAGCTCGGGCGGAACGAAGGCGCTGAACGCCGAGATCATGATCATCGGCATGGCGAATCCCACCGCACCCTTGACGAAGCCGGCAAAGCCCGTGACCGCCACCGCCGCCCAGAACGCCAGCGGTGCCAGCCCGCCCATCACCTGATCCATCCGACCCTCCCGGTTCCGGCAGCTATAGCCGGTTGCGGAATGGCTGGCACGGGGAAAGCTGTGCGACACTTTCAGTCGAAATGCGCATGCCAAGCGAATTATTGTTGCGCTGCGTCTGCAAAGTCCCTATTTCCTTTCGCAGGTGCAGCATGAGGAGTTTCCGATGCCCCAGGATGGATCGCCGCTTGCCGCAGGGCCGGTGCTGGACGACCTGCTGGCCCTGACCGAAGCCGCCCTGCCCGAGGTCGAGGCGCTGCTGGATGCGGCGCGCGCGGCGCTGCGGGAACGGGTGGCGGTTGGCGGCAAGGTGCAGGCTGCGGCGCTGGAGGCGCACCAGTTTGCCGCCCACGCGCTGGCCTGGCTTGCCACTTATGACGCCAGCCTGCGCCAGATGCGGGCCTGGGCGGGGCGGCTGGCGGCGGCCGGCAAGTTTGGCGAGATGGAAGTCTTGCTGTTGCAGATCGCGTTTGGCGAATACCTTTGCCAGATCCGGGGCGGCATCGCGATGAGTCAGGGCGAGATCGCGCGTCCCGGTGATCTGGGGCTGGTGCCGCCCGCGCCGGGGGCGGCGGTGGCGGCGCTGATGGCGGGCGGCAACACGGCACCCGCACGGGCGCGGCTGGTCGCGCTGATGCTGGAAAACCATGGCCACGCCACTTTCGGGGCGACCGGACTCGACGACGAGATCGAGATGATCCGCGACCAGTTTCGCCGCTTTGCCGACGCGCGTGTGGTGCCCTTTGCCCATGGCTGGCACCTGCGCGACGAACTGATCCCGCTGGATCTGATCGCGCAACTGGCCGAGATGGGGGTGTTCGGCCTGACCATCCCCGAGGAATTCGGCGGTCTTGGCCTGTCCAAGGCCAGCATGGTGGTGGTGTCCGAGGAACTGTCGCGCGGCTATATCGGGGTCGGCTCGCTGGCCACCCGCAGCGAGATCGCGGCTGAACTGATCCTGTGCGGCGGCACGCCCGATCAGAAGGCGCAATGGCTGCCGGGGTTGGCCTCGGGCGCGATCCTGCCGACCGCAGTCTTCACCGAACCGGGCACCGGGTCCGACCTTGGCAGTCTGCGCACCCGCGCGGTCAAGCTGGGGAGTGACTGGCAGGTGACCGGCAACAAGACCTGGATCACCCACGCCGCCCGCACCCATGTCATGACCCTGCTGGCGCGCACCGACCCCGCCACCAGCGACTGGCGCGGCCTGAGCATGTTTCTGGCCGAAAAGACCCCCGGCAGCGACGCGGTGCCGTTTCCGACGCCGGGTATGACCGGGGGCGAGATCGGGGTGCTGGGCTATCGCGGCATGAAGGAATACGAACTGGCCTTCGACGGCTTTGCGGTCAAGGGCGAGAACCTGCTGGGTGGAGTGGAAGGTCAGGGCTTCAAGCAGTTGATGCAGACGTTCGAGAGCGCCCGCATCCAGACCGCCGCCCGCGCCATCGGGGTGGCGCAGAACGCGCTTGAGGTCGGGCTGCGCTACGCCACCGAGCGCCACCAGTTCGGGCGGGCGCTGGTCGAATTTCCGCGCGTCGCGGGCAAGCTTGCAATGATGGCGGTCGAGATCATGGTGGCGCGGCAGTTGACCTATTTCAGCGCCTGGCAAAAGGATCACGGCAAGCGCTGCGATCTTGAGGCCGGAATGGCCAAGCTGCTGGGTGCCCGTGTCGCCTGGGCGGCGGCCGACAATGCGCTGCAAATCCACGGCGGCAACGGCTTTGCGCTGGAATACCCGATCAGCCGGATCCTGTGCGACGCACGGATCCTCAACATCTTCGAGGGCGCGGCGGAAATTCAGGCGCAGGTGATCGCGCGGCGGCTGCTGGACTGAGGCGCTTTACGCGCCCGTCGCCGACAGCTAGGCAGGGGCAGGGGCAGGATTGGGAGGGCGCAATGCGGCTTGGCTACAAGATCAGTCTCGGGCTTAACCTGCTGTTGCTGGCGGCACTGGCGGCTGGGGGCTGGTTGTTTCTGGTGCAGGGCAATGTTACCGCCAGCACCGACGACCGCACCGCGGTGGTGGTCACCGCGCCCGAGCGCGACATGGTGCTGGGCGACATGCGCGCCTTTCTGGTAGCGGTGCAGGCAATCGTCGAGGCCGCAGGGGCGGGTGACATCCCCGCTCTGGCCACCGCCGCGCGCAGCGTCGGCATGGCGGCAACCGGCAACGAGCCGGTCGCGCTGATGGGTAAACTGCCGCTGGGGCTGAAAACCCTGGGCTTCGGCACCCACGCGGCGTTCGACACCTTGGCGCAAAACGCCGAAACCAGCGGCAACGGTGCTGCCGCGCTGAATGAGCTGGGCGACGTGCTGGCGATGTGCACCGCGTGCCACGCCAGCTACAAGTTCGTGCTCGAAGCTTCCGCCCCCTGAGCCTGAGCTTCCCGCACCACCCCGCCGCGTGACGGGCGCGTGACTCCAAGCCGTGGGTGCATCCGCCCGGCAATCGCCCAGGCCGCCGCCGTGCCCGCGCCGCAAACGGCAAAGATCGCAGCCAGCGGGGCCACCAGCAGCACCAGATATGCGACGCCGGGCGTCAGTATCCCCGAGACATCGCGAAAGCTGGAATAGACCGCCGCCATCTCGGTGCGGGCCGAGGGCTTGACTGCCATCATGAACGGCAGCCCCCCCGCCGCATCCAGCAGCACCAGCCCGGTCGCCGCTACCATCATCAGCGCCACCGTCGCCCAGGGGTAGGGAGACA
The DNA here is from genome assembly GCA_964419305.1 of uncultured Rhodobacter sp. GTDB lineage: Bacteria > Pseudomonadota > Alphaproteobacteria > Rhodobacterales > Rhodobacteraceae > CAYQPD01. The sequence goes on along the minus strand of CAYQPD010000006.1, from coordinate 34,895 downwards.
CCAGCGTCGCGCCCACAAACGCCACCGTGCACAGCGCGAAGGCCAGCCGCACCGCGCGGCGCACCGAGGTGCGATGCACCAGCCGCAGCATCAGCGGCGAGACGAACAGCAGCGCGTTCGAGATCGACAGCGCCACCCCGCCGACCTTGTCGCCGAGACCCGCCTCGATGCAGAAAATCGGCAGATAGACCACATAAACCCACCAGCCGCACGAGCGGATGACCGCGAACAGCCAGCCCGCGACCAGCCGCGGCTGGCGAAAGAACGGGCCAAGGTAGGCCAGCGGGTTCGGGGCCGGACCCTTGGCGCGGGTGATCTGCTTGCCGTTGCCCAGCCGCAGCACCCAGAAGGTGCCCAGCAGCAGCACCGCGAACATCCCCGCCAGCAGAAACGGCAGCGGCGGCCACACCCCGCGCAGCCACACCCCCAGCATCGGCCCCACCGCCCACGGCGTCGCGGCATAGACCATCTGCAACGACTGCCCGCGCCCCAGCTCGGCGCGCGGAATGAAATCCAGCACATAGGCGTTGAAACAGACGAAGATCGTCACCGTGGCCAAGGCGTTGCACATGATCGCCAGCGGCACCGCCAGCGTCCCGCCCTGAATGACCAGCGTCATGCCCACCAGATAAAGCCCCGCCCCGAGGCTATACATCCAGCGCCGCGGCACATGCCTTGTGGCCCAGGGCACCAGCAGGCCCCAGATCAGCGAAGCGATCCCGGCCAGAAAATACACCCGGCTGACCACGCCCGCATCCTTCATCGCCGCGTAGACCGTCAGCGGCATGACCGAGATCATCATGCCGCGCACCGAGGCCTCAAGCCCGGCCAGCACGGCAAAGGCCTCGACCCCGCGCGGCGATGAGTGCTTGAGAAAAAGGGGGATGTATCGGGTTACCATGGTGCGTCAGAGCATTGACAGGCATCCGCCCCGCCCCGTCTGCATCACCCGCGACATCGCGCGTCGCAATCGCTTGGCCTCAGGTCAGCGCCGCCCCGCCGCGCCGCAGCACCCCCCAAACCAGCACCGCCATCACCCCGCGAACCCGGCCTCGGCCAGCAGCCGGTTCGAGGCGGTCTCGATCGCCGCCTCAAGCCGCGCCATGAACGCCTCGGCCGAAAGGCCCGGCTCGATCGGCGGCAGGAATTCGATCACCGCCCGCCCCGGCTTGCGATAGATGCCATGGCGCGGCCAGAACACGCCGACGTTGGTGGCCACCGGAATGCAGGGCTGGCCAAGCTGGGCATAAAGCGCGGCGCTGCCCATCTTGTAGGGCAGATAGGTGCCCGGCGCGGTGCGGGTGCCCTGCGGATAGATGATCAACTGCCCCGGCCCGGTGGCGCCATTCTGGACATCGGCCAGCATCTGCTTGATCGCCGCCCCGCGCTTGCCGCGGTCAACCGCCACGAATCCCGCGCGCAAGGCGTGCCAGCCCGCCAGCGGAATCCAGACCAGTTGCTTTTTCATGATGAAGCGCGGCGCGCCAAGGCTGCTGACCAGCACCACTGAATCGAGAAACGACTGATGTTTTGATGCCACCAGCACCGCGCCGGTCGGCACTTCGCCGCGCAGTTCGGTTTTCAGGCCGACGATCCAGGCTGCGGAAAGCCGCACCCAGCGGGCGTAAAGCTGCATCCAGCGCAGCGCGGCGTTGCGATTGATCAGCACCAGCGGGGTATAGGCCAGCATGATGATCAGGATCGCCAGATACATCTGGGCCACGAAGATCAGCGAGCGCAGCCACTGGACGGCGTATTTCATCAGGTCAGTTCTTTCAGTTTGCGGAATGCGGCCAGACGGGTCGCGAAAAAGGCGATGACGGCGGCCAGCACCGGCAGCAGCAGCGGCAGCACCCAGTCGGCCCCCTGAAAGCCAAGCCCGGTCAGAAACCCGCCGGCCGCGTCGGCGGCAGGCAGCAAGGCCACGCCCAGCATGCCCGCCGCCGCCCCCACCGCGGAACCGGCCAGCGCCCGCAGGGTGAAGCGGCGCACGAAAGCGCGGGCGATATAGACGTCGCGCGCGCCGACCAGCCGCAGCACCTTGATCACCTGGCCATTGGCGGCAAGGGCGGCATTGGCAGCCAGGGTGATCATCGCCGCCATGGTGGTCAGGATCAGCACGATCGACACCGCCGCCAGCAGCCGCAACCGCCCCGCAGCCACCGCCAGCGGTCGCCGCCAGCGGGTATGATCGTCAAGCACCGCCCCCGGCGCCTCGGCGGCCAGGCGCTGGCGCAGACCTTCGCTGTCGTAGCCGACAGGGTCTTCGGTGACCTCGATCAGCCGCGGGATCGGCAGCGCCTCAAGCGGCAGATCGGGGCCGAACCACGGGGCCAGCAGGGCGCGCTGATCGGCGTCGCTCAGCGCCCGGGCGGCGGCAATGCCCGGCGTGGTGGCCAGCACCCCCAGCACCGCGCGGGTCTGAATCTCGACCTGATCGGCGGGGGCGGCGATGCGCACCGTGGCGGTGTGCGCCAGCGCCGCCGACCAGCGCTCGGCCAGCCGCCCCGCAGCCAATGATAGCGCCAGCGCGAACACCGCCAGAAACGTCATCGCCGCAGCGGTAAAGCTGGTCAGCCAGGCGGTGTGGCCCGCCCTCGGCACCACCCTTGCGGCGTGACGATCGGGCTTGAACAGATCGGCCAGCAGCGCGCGGATCACAGGTCTGCCCCCGCAAGCTGGATGCGTCGGTTCTTGATGCGCAGCACCCGTGCTGCCACCTGCGCCTTGGCGCTGCGGATCAGGTTCAGATCATGGGTCGCCACCACGATGGTCTTGCCCATCTTGTTAAGCTCGACCAGCAGGGTCAGCAGCCTGAGCGACATCTCCCAGTCGAGGTTGCCGGTCGGCTCGTCGGCCAGAATGACATCCGGCCCCATGATCACCGCCCGCGCCAGTGCCGCGCGCTGACGCTCGCCACCCGACAGCGAGGGCGGCAGGGCCGCGGCCAGTTGGCCAAGCCCGACCCAGCCCAGCAGATCGGCCAGATCCTGTGCCCCCGCCGCGCGGCCTGAAACCAGCAGCGGCAGGGTGACGTTGGCGGCCAGCGGCAGGTGATCGAGAAACTGGCAGTCCTGATGCACCACCCCGATGCGCCGCCGCATCCGGGCGACATCGTCGCGCGCCAGACTGCGCACTTCGCGATCAAACAGGGTCACCCGCCCGGCGGTTGGCAGCAGTTCGGCGTAGCACAGCTTGAGAAAGGTCGATTTTCCCGCCCCCGACGGCCCGGTCAGAAAATGGAACGACCCCGGTGCCAGCCGCAGCGTCACCTCGGACAACAGCTCGCCGCCGCCATAGCTGTGGGCCACATTGTCGAACGCAATCACCGCGCATCTCTCCTGTCGGGCAAGGCCCCGGTTCCCGGCCCCACCATTGCCCAGTCCCGCGGCGGTTTCAATCGCGCAGCTTGGGTTCCCTGCCACAAACGCTTGGATATGGGGGCGATCATTGCTACAACATCCCCGGCAAGATGCGGGTGGTCATCAAAGGCGGAACGGATGCGGCTTGTTTGCCCGAATTGCGATGCACAATACGAGGTCGGCGACGATGCCATTCCGGCTGGTGGTCGGGATGTGCAGTGCTCGAACTGCGGCCACGCCTGGTTTCAGCTCTCGCCTGAGGTCGAAGCCGCGACGGCGGCCGAGGCCGAGCTTTTCGATCCCCCCGAGGCAACCGCTGAACCTGCACCAGCGCCCGA
>CAYQPD010000006.1:0-31095 GCA_964419305.1 uncultured Rhodobacter sp. | reverse complement strand
CCGGCACCGGCACCGACCCAGGTGGCGCGGCGATCACTGGATGACAGCGTGCTCAACGTCTTGCGCGAGGAAGCCGAGCGCGAGGCCATGGCGCGCCGCAGCGAGCGCCCGCGCCCGCTGGAAACCCAGCCCGAGCTGGGGCTGGATGCAGCCCCGGCCACGCCTGCGCCGATGGTGCCCGCGATCAGCCCGACCGCGCGCCGCATTGCCCAACTCAAAGGGATCGACCTTGCCCCCCCGCCGCAGCAGGTGATCGACGCTCCGGCCCGGCCTGCGGCCCGGCGCGAGCTGTTGCCCGACATCGAGGAAATCAACTCGTCGCTGCGCGCCAGTTCGGATCGGCGTCGGGGCATGATCGACGATGCGCCCGGACCTGACGACAGCGGCGGCAGAAGCGGCTTTCGCAGCGGCTTCGCGCTGATGATGGTGATCGCGGTGGCGGCGGTGGCGGCCTATGTCATGGCCCCGAAGATCGTGCAGCAAATCCCCGCCAGCGCCGATGCCATGGCGGCCTATGTCACCGCGGTCGATCACGCCCGGCTGTGGCTTGATGGCCTGATGCGGCAGGCGATCACCGCCCTGCAAGGCATCGGCGGCCCCAAGGGCTGACCCTGCGGGCGGCACCGCCCCTCGCCCGGCTCAGAACGGTGCGAGCAGGCGCTTGAGGTAATCGCGCTCATCACTGGGGCGTGACTGCTCGCCCGAGCGGCGGCGAATCTCGTCCAGCAGGCCCTGCGCGCGGCGATAGACATCCTCGCCCTGCAACAGGTTGCGGTCCGAGCCGATCCGCGCCCCGTCGCCCAGCTCGCGCCCCAGCGGGTCGCGCGCCGCATTGGGATCGTTGCGCCCGAACGCCTGGCCTTCGGTGGTATCGCCAGCGCGGCGCTGCTCGTCAGCCAGCGCCTCGCCCAGCGCCCCGATGCCGTCGCGCATCGCCTGCATGGCCTCGGCCTGACGATCCAGCGCGCCGGAAAGATCACCGTCGCGCAACGCGCGCTCGGCCTCGGTCATGGCGCGCCCGGCGTCGTCCAGCGCCCGTCTGCCGGCCTTGCCCTGAGCGCTGCCCGAGCCGGGCAGACTGTTGCCGTTCAACTGATCCAGCCGACCGCGCAGATCGCGCTGACGCTCGGCCAGACTGCCGCCATCGGGTCCGGGTTGGCCGGGCTGGCCCTGATCGCCCGGCTGGCCACCGCTGGACGGGTCTTGCAACTGGCGAAAGGCATCGTCGGCCAGGCCCTGCTGATCGCGCAGGGTCTGGCTCAGATCGCGCATCGCCTGCCCGCCCGGACCGCCAGAGCCGCCGGGGCCTTGGGTGACCTGCATGTTTTCCATCAACTGGCGCAGCATTTCCAGCAGTTGCGCGGCCTCGGCGGTGCGGCCTTCCTGCATCAGCTTTTGCAACTCGTCGAGCATCTGCTGCAACTGGTCGGTGGTCATCTCCAGCCCCTGCTGGTTTTGCGACATCTGGCTGTCGGGGTTGCGCTGCGCCTGCTCGGCCAACTGCCGCATGTAGTCATCCAGCGCCTCGCGCAGATCGGCCATCAACTGATCAATTTCAGACTGGTCGGCACCATTGCGGATCGCCTGATCCAGCCGGTCTTGCGCCCGGCGCAGCCGCTCTTGCGCCGAGGCCAGATCGCCCTCTTCCACCAGCACGGCAATTTCCCACAGCTCGGCGGCCAACTCGTCGCGCGCCGCAGGCGTCAGGGTGGCGGCATCGGCATCAAGTCGCCGCAGCGCCACCCGCAGGCGCAGATAGGCGCGCTCGTCGCGGATCAGGTCTTCCGGGTGATTGGTCACGGCCTTGAGGATCTGCGCCGCGCGCGGGGCGTTGGCGCGCGACCACAGAAGATCGCGCCGCATCTCGATCAGCGCCGCCGCCAGCGGGTCGAAAAAGCGCCTGCCGGGCAGCGTGAGTGCGACCGGCGGGGTCTGGCCGGTCTGGCCCAGGGCATCACGCGCGCTCAGGGTGATGGTGACGGGCAGATTGGCGAACGGGTGCTTCGAGAGGTCTTCGGTCAGCACCTCGGTGAAATCGGCGCGGCTGCCGGTGATCGGCAGCGGCAGATCGAGGGTGATCGGCGCGCGCGGCTCGGGCGGGGCGGTCAGGCCGTAGCGGCGATCGACGGCGGCTAGGTTGAGCGCGATGGTGGCCTGCCCGCCGGTCACGCCGTAATCGTCGGTCGCGCTGAACGGCAGGCGCATGCTGCCGTCGCGGGCCCGGCTGGCCTCGCCGCTGGTGCGGATGGCGGGGGGGGCGTCAGGCAGGGCGATGATGCGCCATGCGCGCCCGCCCGGCCCCGCGATGGTGACCGAGCCACTTTGCTGCACGGCGAAATCCTGCACCAGATCCGAGGTCGGAGCAGGGACATTGCGCGCCGAGACGGTCTCGCTCAGGGTCAGCGCACCGAGCGCGCCGTAAAGCCGGATCTGCACATGGCTGCCCAGCGGCAGGGTGAGGTCGGGGGTGGTGATGTCGGCAAGGTAGATCGTCGGCTTGCCGGTATGGGCGGGCGGCGAGGCCCAGCCTTCCCACGAAGGACCCGCGGCCAGCGCCGGGCCACCAGCGGGGGCAAGGCCGGTCACCGACGCCACCCGCCCGAACCCGCCGAACAGCAGCGCCACCACCAGCGCGGTCAGCGCCATGTAACGCAGCGCATAGGGGTCGCGCCGGGCCAGCCGCAGGTCGGGGGCTACGGCGCGGGCGCGGGCGGCGGCGGCGGCCATCCGGGCAAGGTGCGCCTGCCACACCGCCACCGAGGCGCGATCCGTGGCCCCGATCGCCTGGCTGTCGGCCAGCGCCGCCAGCGGCCGCCCCGGCAGGGCGGCATCAAGCCGCGCCAGTGCTTCGGTGCGGCGCGGCACGGCAAAGCTGCGCAGGCCCGCGATCAGCGCCCAGCCCGCCGCCAGCGCCGCCAGCCCCAGCCCGGCCCAGACCGCCTCGAGCGGCAATCGGTCCTGCACCCCGAACCCAAGCGCCGCCAGGGTGGTGATGAGCACCGTCCACAACGGCCAGAACGCCCGCGTCAGGCGCTCGGCCCAGAGACCGGCCAGCGTCAGCCGCAGCGGCCAGATCAGGCGCTGCGGCAAGGGGTGCGAAGTGCTATCGGTCATGCCCCGGGCCCGGTTGCGGGCTGTCATGCGCTTGCAGCCATGGCGGGATGATATCGCGGTTCAGGATTTCGTCCAATGTCGGACGCGGCCGAATGACAGCGAAGTGATCGCCCTGCACCAGCACTTCGGGGATCAGGGGGCGGCTGTTGTATTCCGACGCCATCACCGCGCCGTAAGCCCCGGCCGAGCGGAACGCCACCAGATCGCCCGCGCTCATCGGCGGCAAGGCGCGACGCTGGGCAAAAGTGTCGCCGGTCTCGCACACCGGGCCGACCACATCGTAAAGCTGTGTCGTTTGCCCCGGCGCAGGCTCGGCCAGCGGCACGATGTCGTGGTGCGCGCCATACATCGCCGGGCGCACCAGATCGTTCATCGCGGCGTCGAGGATCAGAAAATCGCGATCCTCGCCGTGCTTGAGATAGATCACCTGCGCCACCAGAACCCCGGCATTGCCCGAAATCAGCCGCCCCGGCTCGATCTCGATCTCGCAGCCCAGGGGACCAAGGACGCGCTTGATCAACGCGCCGTAATCGAGCGGCAGCGGCGGGGCTTGGTTCGAGTGGCTGTAGGGAATGCCCAGACCCCCGCCCAGATCGAGGCGGCGGATGGCGTGGCCCTGGGCGCGCAGGGTAGTGGTGAGGTCGGCCAGTTTGGCGAACGCTTGTTCAAACGGGCCAAGCTCGGTCAACTGGCTGCCGATATGGACGTCGATGCCGACGATCTGAATTCCGGGCAGGGCGGCGGCTTCGGCATAGACCGCAGGGGCGCGGTCGATCGGCACCCCAAACTTGTTTTCCTTCATGCCGGTGGCGATCTTGGCATGGGTTTTGGCATCGACATCGGGATTGACCCGCAGGGTGATCGGGGCGGGGATGCCGAGATCGGTTGCGACCTTTGAGAGGGCGCGCAACTCGGGCTCGGATTCGACGTTGAACTGGTGAATGCCGCCTTGCAAGGCGAGGCGCATCTCGGCCTCGGTCTTGCCGACCCCCGAGAACACGATGCGGTTCCCCGGCACCCCGGCGGCGCGGGCACGGCGGTATTCGCCGCCCGACACCACGTCCATCCCGGCGCCAAGATCACCCAGCAGTTTCAGCACCGCGAGGTTCGACAGCGACTTGACCGAAAAGCAGATGCGGTGCGGCAGGGGGGCAAGGGCTTCGGCAAAAAGCTGGTAGTGCCGGGTCAGGGTGGCGGTCGAGTAGCAGTAGAACGGCGTGCCAACCGCTGCGGCGATCTGCGCCAGGGGCACGTCTTCGGCGTGGAGGCGACCGTTGCGGTAGAGAAAATGGTCCATCGGGCGGCTTTCGTTGCAGGAACCGGGGGGCGTTTGGGGCACCGGGGCGGGCCGGGGGCCAGCCCCCGGACCCCCGGGGTATTTAGGCCAATGAGAAGCGGCAAGGCAATCAGGTGACGGGGCGGGTGCGCAGGTAGAGATAGAGCGGCAGGCCGCAGGAGATGCCGATGCCAAGGGTGACGGGCAGGACGATCAGCGCCAGCCAGTTGCGCCGCACGGTGGTTTCGGCCACGACCCAGACCGTCAGGGCGATGCCCGCGATCAGCACATCCCAGGCAAGGCCGGTGGTGGCCCCGTTGGCGAACCACGCCGTGATCAGGCCGCCAAGACCGCTGCCGGTGGCGCGGGTGTAGGACAGGTAGTGGGCCATCGGGTGCAGCGCCCCCCAGAGGGCCAGGCCAAGATAGATCAGGCGCAGCGGCGAGATCATCCGCTGACCACGCCAAGCTGCACCTGACCGGTGATGCTGATCCCCGTCTGCGCCGCGGGGCTGGGCGGGGTGGGGGCACCGTCAACCCCGCAGGCGGCAGGCAGCAGCAGGGCGAGCAGCAGCAGGATTCGGGTCATTGCAGGGCCTTTTGCCAGTGGTCGATCCGGGCGCGCACCTGATCGGGGGCGGTGCCGCCGTAAGAGGTGCGCGAGCGCACCGAGTTTTCCACCCCCAGCACGGTGAACACCTCGGCCCGGATCGCGGGGTGGACCGCTTGCATCTGCGCCAGCGACAGATCGGGCAGATCGCAGCCTCGGCTTTCGGCCAGCGCCACCAGAGTGCCGGTGACGTGGTGGGCGTCGCGAAACGGCAGCCCGGCCTCGCGCACCAGCCAGTCGGCCAGATCGGTGGCGGTGGCAAAGCCCGAGGCGGCGGCGGCGGCAAGGGTGTCGCGCTCGGCCGTCAGGTCGGCCACCATGCCGGTCATCGCGGCCAGCGCCAGCATCAACGTGTCGGCGGCGTCGAACAGCGGTTCCTTGTCTTCCTGCATATCCTTGGCGTAGGCCAGCGGCAGGCCCTTCATCACGGTGAACAGCGCCACCGTCGCGCCCAGGATGCGCCCCAGCTTGGCACGCAGCAGCTCGGCGGCGTCGGGGTTCTTCTTTTGCGGCATGATCGACGAGCCGGTGGTCCAGCGGTCGGAAAGCCGGATGAAGCGGAACTGGGCCGAGGACCAGATCACCAGCTCTTCAGCGAAGCGCGACAGGTGCACGGCGCAGATGCTGGCGGCGGCCAGAAATTCCAGCGCGAAATCGCGATCCGAGACCGAATCGAGCGAATTGGCGGTGGGGCGATCAAAACCGAGCGCGGTGGCGGTCATGTGCCGGTCGATCGGGAACGAGGTGCCGGCCAGCGCCGCCGCCCCCAGCGGACATTCGTTCATCCGGGCGCGGGCATCGGCAAAGCGACTGCGGTCGCGCGCCAGCATCTCGACATAGGCCAGCATGTGGTGGCCCCAGGTCACCGGCTGCGCGCTTTGCAGATGGGTGAAGCCCGGCATCACCCAGTCGGCGCCGGCTTCGGCCTGGGCCAGAAAGGCGCGCATCAGGGCGTCGATGGCGGGGATCACGGCGTCGCACTGATCGCGCACCCACAGCCGGAAATCGAGCGCCACCTGATCGTTGCGCGAACGCGCGGTGTGCAGCCGCCCGGCCGGTTCGCCGATCAGTTCCTTGAGGCGGGATTCCACGTTCATGTGGATGTCTTCCAGCTCGACCCGGAAGGGAAACTTTCCGGCCTCGATCTCTGACAATACCGTGAGCAGGCCTTCCCCGATCGCCTCGCCGTCCTTATGGGTAAGGATACCCTGCGCCGCCAGCATTGCGGCATGGGCGCGCGAGCCGCGGATGTCCTGGGCGTAAAGACGGCGATCAAAACCGATCGAGGCATTGATCGCCTGCATGATCGCATCCGGCCCGGCGGCAAACCGCCCGCCCCACATCGCGTTGGCGGTTGGGGTGTCTGATGTCTTGGAACGGGTCATGCGCTGGCCTTTGGAGGGACGATGTTGCGACTTGGCTTTGCTGTTCTCTATACGGCCCTGGTGTTTGGTGCAAACCCCGTGGCGGCCGATATCGCGCTGGCCGATACGCTGCGCGAGGACGACATGAAAAAGCTGATGTTCAGCGCCGAGCCCAAGGCGCTGCCCGAGGTCGGGCTGGTCGGGCTGGACGATGCCCCCCATGCCCTGGCCGAGTATCGCGGCAAATGGGTGGTGCTGAATTTCTGGGCCACCTGGTGCGCGCCCTGCCGCAAGGAAATGCCGGGGCTGGACCGGCTGCAGGCCGCGATGGGGGGCGAGCGCTTCGCCGTGGTGGCGGTGGCGACTGGGCGCAACCTGCGGCCCGCCATTGACAAGTTTCTGGCCGAGGGCGGAATCTCGCATCTGACGGTGTGGCGTGACCCCGGATCGGATCTGGCCCACAGCATGGGGGTGCTGGGGCTGCCGTTGACGGTGATCCTTGATCCCGAGGGGCGCGAAGTGGGTCGGCTGATCGGCGAGGCCGATTGGGACAGCGACAATGCCCGTGCCGTGATGGGCGCGCTGATCGACGACTGAGCGGGGCGGCTGGGCCCGGGTGAGTATTTGAGCAAAGAAGAAACGCAGGCCGGTCAATCGGTTGCCAGTACGGCGTGGCGCGGGCAGGTGATCAGGTGGTCGTTGACCATGCCGGTGGCCTGCATGAAGGCGTAGGTGATGGTGGGGCCGCAGAACTTGAAGCCTTCGGCTTTGAGATCGTGGGCGATGCGGCGGGAAAGATCGGTTTCGGTCGGCACCTCGGCGAGGCTGGCAAAGCGGTTCTGTAGCGGTTTGCCGTCGAGGTGGCTCCAGAGGTAATCGGAGAACTCGATGCGCTGCTGCACCCGCAAATAGGCGCGCGCCGAGGCGATGGCGGCCTCGATCTTGCCGCGATGGCGCACGATGCCGGGGTTGGCCAGCAGGCGGGCGATGTCGGGCTCGCCCCAGGTCGCGATGACTTCGGGGTGGAAGCCGGCGAAGGCGGCGCGGAAGGCCGGGCGTTTGCGCAGAATGGTGATCCAGGCCAGACCGGCCTGAAAGCCGTCGAGGATCAGCTTTTCCCACAGCGCGCGGCTGTCGTGTTCGGGCACCCCCCATTCGGTGTCGTGGTAGGCCACGTAAAGCGGATCGCTGCCGCACCAGGGGCACCGCGTCGGGGCGGGATATTGCGGCGTGGGCATCGGGTCGGGCCTTTGGTGATTGTGCGGACAATTTGAACAAAATGGCAAATTTTGCCGTCGGTTTACCTTTGTGGCGTCATCATGGCGCGGGATCAACCGGAAAGGGGCGGCAATGCAGGGACCGGAACGCAGACGCAGGCGGGGCGGCCCGGGCGGGGCGGCAAACCCGCTGGCCTTTGCGGTCGCGGAAAATGATCGCCAGACCCTGACCATGGTGCAGACCGCGCTGGAAACCAAGCGGCTGCGGCTGGCCTATCAGCCGGTGGTGCTGGGGGCCGACACCAGCCGGGTCGCGTTCTACGAAGGTCTGATCCGGGTGCTGGATGACACCGGGCGGGTGATTCCGGCGCGCGATTTCATGGGGGCCGTGGAAACCCAGGAACTGGGGCGGCTGATCGACTGTGCCGCGCTGGAGATCGGGCTGGCAACCCTGGCGCGCCACACCGACATCCGGCTGGCGATCAACATGTCGGCGCGCTCGATCGGCTATCCACGCTGGATGCAGGTGCTCACGCACGGCTTGCGGGTCTCGCCCACGATCGGCGAGCGGCTGATTCTCGAGATCACCGAAAGCTCGATGATGCAGGTGCCCGAGCTGGTGATGGCCTTCATGGATGATCTGCAACGCAAGGGCATCGCCTTTGCGCTCGACGATTTCGGGGCGGGGTTTACGGCGTTCCGCCATTTCAAGGATTTCTTCTTTGATGTGCTCAAGATCGACGGGCAGTTCATCCGCGGCATTCACCGCGACCCCGACAATCAGGTGCTGGCCCGCGCCCTGATCAGCATCGCGCAGCATTTCAACATGTTCACCGTGGCGGAATCGGTTGAAGCGGTGGAAGATGCCGAATATTTGCGCGCAATCGGCATCGACTGCCTGCAGGGCTATCTGTTCGGCGCGCCAACCATGCGGCCGGAGTTTGCCGCCGAGCCGCAACGCCAGACCGGATGAAGCGGTGCCGCACCGAAAATACTGACCGACATGACCGGTGGATCGGCAAAATCCTTGCTCTTTTGGTCAAGGATGCTTAGGCAATGCTGCGTAGCGGCGAAAGATTGCTTCGCCTGCACAGCGCCAGAGGAGAGGATCAACCATGACCAATGTCGTAATCGTCGCGGCGGGACGCACTGCCGTCGGAAGCTTCAACGGGGCGTTCGCCAGCACCCCCGCGCATGAACTTGGGGCGAAGGTGATCGAGGCGGTTCTGGCCCGCGCCGGGGTGGACAAGGCCGATGTCGATGACGTGATCCTGGGCCAGGTGCTGACCGCCGGTCAGGGCCAGAATCCGGCGCGGCAATCGGCGATCCGGGCGGGGCTGCCGATCGAATCGTCGGCCTTTACCGTGAACCAGGTCTGTGGCTCGGGGCTGCGGGCGGTGGCGCTTGGCGCGCAGCACCTGATGCTTGGCGATTCGACCGTGGTGGTGGCCGGCGGCCAGGAAAGCATGTCGATGTCGACCCATGTCGCACATCTGCGCGCCGGGCAGAAGATGGGCGATCTCACCTTCATCGACAGCATGATCCGCGACGGGCTGTGGGATGCCTTCAACGGCTATCACATGGGAATCACGGCTGAAAACGTTGCCAGCAAGTGGCAGATCACGCGCGAGGTGCAGGATGCCTTTGCGGTGGCCAGCCAGCACAAGGCCGAGGCCGCACAGAAGGCCGGGCGCTTTGCCGACGAGATCATTCCGTTTGTGGTCAAGACCCGCAAGGGCGAGGTGACGGTGGATCAGGACGAATACATCCGCCATGGGGCCACGCTGGAAGCGATGGCCAAGCTGCGCCCCGCCTTCACCAAGGACGGCACCGTGACGGCGGGCAACGCCTCGGGCCTGAATGACGGTGCAGCGGCGGTGGTGCTGATGACCGAAAAGGAAGCATTGCGGCGCGGGCTGACCCCGCTGGCACGGATCGCCGGTTATGCCACCGCCGGGGTTGACCCGGCGCTGATGGGCTCGGGTCCGATTCCGGCCAGCCGCAAGGCGCTGAAGAAGGCGGGCTGGACGGTGGCCGACCTTGACCTGATCGAGGCCAACGAGGCTTTCGCGGCGCAGGCCTGCGCGGTCAACAACGACATGGGCTGGAACACCGACATCGTCAACGTCAACGGCGGGGCAATCGCTCTGGGCCACCCGATCGGGGCCTCGGGCTGCCGCATCCTGAACACCCTGATCTTCGAGATGGGCCGCCGCGATGCCAAGAAGGGCCTTGCCACGCTGTGCATCGGCGGCGGCATGGGGATGGCGCTTTGCATCGAGCGGGCCTGATCTTTGCGGTAAATTGATCTTGAGGGGGCGCAATAATATTGCGCCCCTTTTTCTTTGTGGGTAACACTATTTCAAATGCAGCATATTTGGGAGGAATCATGTCGAAAGTAGCTTTGGTCACCGGCGGGTCGCGGGGCATCGGCGCGGCGATTTCCATCGCCCTGAAAACCGCCGGTTATACGGTTGCCGCCAACTATGCGGGCAACGATGCGGCGGCAGCAAAATTCACCGCCGCGACCGGGATTCCCACCTACAAATGGTCGGTGGCGGATTATGACGCCTGTGCGGCGGGGGTCCGGCAGGTCGAGGCTGACCTTGGCCCGGTGGCGGTGCTGGTCAACAACGCCGGGATCACCCGTGATTCGATGTTCCACAAGATGACGCCCGAGCAGTGGCGCGAGGTGATCGACACCAACCTCAGCGGCCTGTTCAACATGACCCATCCGCTGTGGTCGGGGATGCGGGACCGCAAGTTCGGGCGGGTGATCAACATCAGTTCGATCAACGGGCAAAAGGGCCAGGCCGGGCAGGTCAACTATTCGGCGGCCAAGTCGGGCGATCTGGGCTTTACCAAGGCGCTGGCACAGGAAGGCGCGCGCGCGGGCATCACCGTCAACGCCATCTGCCCGGGCTACATCGGCACCGAGATGGTGCGCGCGATTGATGAAAAAGTGCTGAAGGAACGCATCCTGCCGCAGATCCCGGTGGGCCGTCTGGGCGAGCCGGAAGAAGTGGCGCGCTGCGTGGTGTTTCTCGCCTCGGACGATGCCGGGTTCATCACCGGCTCGACGATCTCGGCCAACGGCGGGCAGTTCGTGGTCTGACCGGCGGGCGGCCCCTCTTCGCTCCCTTGCGGGCGCTCATCGGCGCAGCGATGAAAGGCCGCAAGGGCTTGAAGAGCGGCGCGTTTCACGCCATGGCTGGCGGCCATGACCCGCGCCCGCGCCACAATCATCGGTTTCACCGCGATCCTGCTGTGGTCGCTGCTGGCGCTGTTCACGGTCGGCACTGCGCCGGTGCCGCCTTTCCTGTTAAGCGCGCTGTGCTTTGGCATTGGTGGTAGCATCGGGCTGATCTGGGTGCTGCGCGGGGCGGGCCTCGCGTCCTTGCGCGCGGTCGGTTGGCGGGTCTATGCCTTTGGCACGGCAGGGCTTTTCGGATACCACTTGCTCTATTTCAGCGCCCTGCGCCTGGCCCCCGCAGCCGAGGCCGGATTGATCGCCTATCTCTGGCCGCTGTTCATCGTGCTGCTATCGGGCCTGCTGCCGGGCGAGCACCTGCGCGGCCTGCACGTGATCGGTGCCCTGCTGGCCTTCGCCGGGGTGGCGCTGATCGTGTTGCAAGCGGGGGCGAGTTTTGCCGCCGGTGCCGCGACCGGGCTGGGGTTGGCGTTGCTGTGCGCCATCACCTGGGCGGTCTATTCGGTGGCCTCGCGCCGTCTGGGCGCGGTGCCGACCGAGAGCGTGGCGGTGTTCTGCCTGGCCACGGCGGTGCTGTCGCTGGCCGCCCATCTGGCGTTCGAGCCAACCCTCTGGCCGGTAGGTCTGATCGGCTGGGGCTCGGTTGCGGCGCTGGGCATCGGCCCGGTCGGAATTGCCTTTTTCACTTGGGATATCGGCATGAAGCGCGGCGACATCCAGATGTTGGGGGTTGCCTCTTACGCGGCCCCGCTGCTGTCAACCTTGGCATTGGTGGCGGCGGGTATCACCCCACCGTCACGCACGATCCTGCTTGCGGCGGTGCTGATCACCGTCGGGGCGGCGCTGGCGGCGCGCGCCAGCGCCCGTGCAATCAGGCCACGGTCAGGCGACTGATCTCTTCCTTCAGCCGCAGCTTCTGTTTTTTCAGATCGGCAATCCGCAGGTCGTTCACCCCAGGTTTGCGCTGCTCTTGCTCGACCATTTGCGAAAGGGTCTCGTGCTTGCGCTTGAGTTCCTGGAGATGCGAAGCGACGGTCATGGGCTTTCTCCTGTGATTGATCCGAACAAGCCGATTCCACCACAGAACCCGAGTCGTGTCACCTAAACTCGGCAGGGCCGGAGGGTGATTTTCGCGGTATTCAGCTAAAACGCGCGCAAAGGTCGCAACCGTCGCGCAACACGGCGTTGGCGGCGGCGGTATGGCTGTCGCGGTCGCGCTCGTGGGTCACGCCGTCGTGCAACACGAACGGGGCCAGCAGCCGGAACACCGCCCGTCCACCTTTGCGCGCCCGCAGGATGATCCGGTGGGCCTGCTGGCCTTGGCGCGGCGCGACGGGCAGGACCGCAACCGATCCCAGCCTTGTGTCGATTGCGCGCAGGGCTTCGGGCAGGGCGGCGCTGGCCAGGATCAGCGTAAGGTAACCGCCGGGGCTCAACCGGCGGGCGCTCGCATCAAGCCATGTTGCCAGCGGCAGGCCGCTGCGCAGCGCCAGGTCGCGGCCCGCATCGGGCGAGGGCGACCCATCGGCCGGATAGAACGGCGGGTTGGCGATGACGTGATCGAAGCCGCGCCGCAGCACGGCGGGCATCTGCGCCAGATCGCCGGTTTCCACCGCCAGCGCCACCCCGTTGCGGGCGGCGTTGCGCCGCGCCAGATCGGCGTAGGGCGGTTGCAGCTCGATCCCGGCCAGGGTCAGGCCGGGCACCCGGGTCGCAAGGCAAAGGATCGCGGCCCCCGTGCCGCAGCCCAGCTCCAGCACCGACTGCCCGGGTTTTGCCGCGACCGCAGCCGCCAGCAGCACCGGATCAACGGCGGCGCGGTAGCCCACGCGCGGTTGCCACAGCCGCAACCTGCCGCCCAGAAAGGCGTCATCGCTAAGGTCGGCGGCTGCGAACACTTCAGAACCCGGTCGGAATATCGTTGTCGGACAGCACGATACGGGCACGCGTCAGATCGTCGTCGGCAACCATCAGGCGGCGCGGCAAAATGCCTATGCTGCCTTCAAGGATGCTCATATGGACGTCGATCTCGAACACCGCTATATCCTCGCCCTGAAGCAGGGCCGAGGCAAAGGCGATGACCGTTGGGTCAGAGCTGCGCAGAAGTTCTTGCATGCCCTACAGATAGACGACAGGGTCCGGGTTTGTCGAGGCGGGTGACGGGGATGTGACAGGGGTGAACAAACCATTGCCGACACCGCATGATCAGTTGGCCGGTTTTCTGGCCGCCGACATGGCGCAGGTCAATGCGCTGATCCGGGCGCGGATGGCGTCGGAACATGCGCCGCGCATCCCGCAGGTCACCGCCCATCTGGTCGAGGCGGGCGGCAAGCGTCTGCGCCCGCTGCTGGTGCTGGCGGCGGCGCGGCTGTGCGGGTATGGCGGGCCGTTCCACATCCATCTCGCGGCGACGGTCGAATTCATCCACACCGCCACCTTGCTGCATGACGATGTGGTGGACGAATCCGCGCGCCGTCGCGGACGCCCGACCGCCAACCTGCTCTGGGATAACAAATCCTCGATTCTGGTGGGGGATTATCTCTTTTCCCGCAGCTTTCAGTTGATGGTCGAAACCGGCAAGCTGCGAGTGCTCGACATTCTGGCCAACGCCTCGGCCACCATCGCCGAAGGCGAGGTGCTGCAACTGACGGCGGCGCAGGATCTGGCCACCACCGAGGCTACCTACCTGCAAGTGGTGCGCGGCAAGACAGCCGCGCTGTTCTCGGCGGCAACCGAGGTGGGCGGGGTGATCGCGGCTGCCCCCGAGGATCAGGTGCGCGCCCTTTTCACCTATGGCGATGCTCTGGGGGTGGCGTTCCAGATCGTCGATGACCTCCTGGATTACGGCGGCAGCGCGGCGGTGATCGGCAAGAACACCGGCGATGATTTCCGCGAGCGCAAGCTGACGTTGCCGGTGATCAAGGCAGTGGCCAAGGCCGATGCCGCCGAGCGCGCCTTCTGGGTGCGGGTGATCGAGAAGGGCGACCAGCAGGCCGACGATCTGGCGCAGGCGCAAGCGATCATGGCGCGGCACGGCGCGATGGACGAAGCAAAGGACGAGGCGCTGGCCTGGGCCGCCAAGGCGCGCGATGCGCTGGCAGTGCTGCCCGACCACCCGCTGCGGGCGATGCTGGCCGACCTTGCCGGTTACGTCGTGGCGCGCCTGTCGTAAGGCGTCAGTCCAGCATCCGGGCTGCGGCCACCCACCAGCCCGGATGCGCCGCCTGCAGCGCCCGCGCCGCAGCATGGGCGGTCAGCGAATTGGCAAACAGCCCGAAACAGGTGGCACCCGAGCCTGACATCCGCGCCAGCAGGCAGCCCGACATCGAGGCGAGCGAAGCCTTGCACTGCGCAATGGCCGGGGCCAGCCGGATCGCGGGGGCTTCCAGATCATTGCGCGCAAGGCGCAGGAAGGCGGCCAGATCGGCCACCCCCTGAAACTGCGGCAGATCGCGCGGCATGGCCGGGTGGCCGTGGCGCTCGAGCCCGGCAAACACCGCCGCAGTCGGTAGTGCCACGCCGGGATTGACCAGCACCAGCCAGGCGGCGGGCAACACCACCGGCACCAGACCGGCCCCGATGCCGGTCATCCGCGCCGGTCGGCCCGCAAGGCAGACCGGCACATCGGCCCCCAGCGCCAGCACCGCCGCCGCATCCGGCAGGGGCCGTTGCCACAGCCGCGCCAGCGCGCGCAAGGTGGCCGCCGCATCGCTTGAGCCGCCACCGATGCCCGAGGCCACCGGCAAGTTCTTTTCCAGGCTGATCGCGGCCCCCGGTGCCACCCCGAAGCTGCGCGCCGCGCGCAGCACCAGATTGTCGTCGCCCGGCGTCAAACCCGCAGCCATCGGCCCGGTCACGGTCAGACTCACGGCATCTGCGGCCGCGACGGTGATCCGGTCGCCGACATCGGCAAACACCACCAGGCTGTCGAGCAGGTGATAGCCGTCGCCGCGCTGCGCCGTGACATGCAGCGCAAGGTTGATCTTGGCGGGCGCAAATTCAGTTGCCATCGGCCGCTTGGGTGGGCAGCGGCTTGCCGCCTTCGCCGGCCAGCACGGCGTCGAGTCCGACCTCGAGCTTGCTGCGAATCCGCGGCGCGTCGGCCTCGACCGGATCAAAAGACAGCGCCCGGCGCCACTGGAATCGCGCTTCCAGCTTGCGCCCGACCGCCCAATAGACATCGCCAAGGTGGTCGGTCACCACCGGATCGACCGGCTCCAGCACCGAGGCGCGCTCCATCGGTTCCAGCGCGTCGCCATAGCGCCCCAGGCGGTAAAGCGCCCAGGCCAGGCTGTCGATGATCGCACCATTGTCGGGTTGCGCCTTGGCCGCGCGCTCGATCATCGCCAGCGCCTCGTCAAGGTTCAGGTTCATTTCCAGAAACGAATAGCCCAGATAGTTCAGCACCTGCGGCTGATCCGGTGAAAGCTCCAGCGCGCGGCGGAAATCGGCCTCGGCCCTGGGCCAGTGCTTCAGGCGCTCGTGGCAGACGCCGCGGCTGTAGAACAAGGTCCAGTGCCGACGCTCGGGCTTGCCGACCAGCGCAATCGC
The DNA here is from genome assembly GCA_964419305.1 of uncultured Rhodobacter sp. Classification (GTDB taxonomy): domain Bacteria; phylum Pseudomonadota; class Alphaproteobacteria; order Rhodobacterales; family Rhodobacteraceae; genus CAYQPD01. The sequence goes on along the minus strand of CAYQPD010000006.1, from coordinate 15,753 downwards.
GGCGTCATAGGCACGGCTCGCCTCGTCATAGCGTTCCTCGCGCCGCAGCGCGTCGGCAAGTGCTGCCTGCACCGCCACTTTTTGGCCGTCGCTGCTGGTCAGGGCCTGCAACACCGCAATCGCCGCGTCGGGCTTGCCGTCGGCATAAAGCGAATCCGCGCGCCCGATCTCGGCCACGTAGAACATCGGATCGGATGTCAGGATTTCACCATAAACACCCGATGCCAGATCGTGCTGGCCCTGGTCATCAAGCAGCCCTGCCGCCAGCAGCAGCGCCGCCGTATGATCGGGGCGCAGGGTGGCCGCAATCCGGGCGTAGATCAGGGTCAGGGTATTGGCCGGGTCGCCCTGCATCGCCGATCCCAGGGTGAAGAACACCTCGGCCAGACCATCGGTCGCCGAACGCACCCCATCAAACGGCACCACCTCGCCCGCTTCAAGGCGCTTGCGCAGCGCGTCGATCCCCGGATCCTGACCCGGGGAAAAGGTCTTGCCCAGCAATTCGAGTGCATCCGGGTTGCGCTCCAACTGGCTTAGAATCTGGGCATGCGCGATCACGCTGCTGCGGGTGCCCCGCAACGGCCCCGCCGCCCGCCCGGAAAGGATGCTGTCCGCGCCCTCGAAATCGCCCACCAAAGCCAGCGCCAGCGCCTTGTGGTAAAGGCCGATGACTTCGAGCCCCGGTGTGGTGGCAACCTTGTCGAACCGGGCCAGTGCTTCCGACATCTGGCCCATACCCTGCTCGGCCCAGGCCGCCACCAGATCGTCGGCCAACGCGCCGATACTGCGACCAGCCTTGGCCTCGGCCAGCACCCCGGCGAAATCACCGACCTTGACCTGATCCACCAGCAGCGCGATTGCGGCGACCTGGTTCAGGGCGTCAATTTCGTGCAACCGCCCCGCAATGGTGGTGGCGGTGTCGAATTCGCCCAGCCCCAGGTTGGCCACAATCGCGGCCTCAAGCAGGCTGGGGTCGCCCGGATCAGCCAGCAGCGCACGGGTATACCAGCCCGCCGCTGCGGTATAATCGCTGGTGCCCCCGGCGATGCGCGCCGCAAGATAAGCCCCGGCATCGGCGTCTTCGGCGAGCACCGGGCTGGGGGCCAGCAAGGCCGCCAGCACAAGGGCAAGGATCGGGCGCGTGGGGTGTCGCGGCATGGGAAACTCCGGTCAATTGGTTACCAGCTAGGGCATCCGACGTTGAACGCAATAAGGGCGGCTTGAATCCCCGCCCAGGATCGCGCGATTGTCAACTGCCGCGAGCTTACATGTTGGGATAATTCGGGCCATCGCCGCCCTGCGGGGTGGTCCAGGTGATATTCTGCGACGGATCCTTGATGTCGCAGGTCTTGCAGTGCACGCAGTTCTGAAAGTTGATCACAAACCGCGGCTCGCGGCCCGCTTCGGCCACCACCTCGTAAACCCCCGCCGGACAATAGCGCTGCGCCGGTTCGGCGTAGCGCGGCAGGTTGACCGCGATCGGCACCGTGGGGTCGGTCAGGTGCAGATGCGCAGGCTGGCTTTCGGCGTGGTTGGTGAAGGAGAACGCGACATTGGTCAGGCGGTCGAACGACAGGGTGCCGTCGGGTTTGGGATAAGTGATCGGGGCAAAATCGCGGGCCTCGCCGGTGGCGGCCGCGTCGGTCTTGCCGTGCTTGATTGTGCCGAACAGCGAGACCCCGAACAGGCTCAGGGTCCACATGTCGAACCCGCCCGCCACCAGCGAGGCGATCAGCCCGAACCTTGACCACAGCGGTTTGACATTGCGCACCTTCTTCAGATCGCGGCCGATCGCGCCGCTGCGCACCTCGGCCTCATACGCGGTCAGCGCGTCGCCCGCCCGCCCGGCCGTGATCGCCGCATGCGCCGCCTCGGCCGCCGCCTTGCCTGACAGCATGGCATTGTGGTTGCCCTTGATGCGCGGCACGTTCAGCAGGCCGGCCGCGCAGCCCAGCAACGCGCCGCCCGGAAACGCAATCTTCGGGATCGACTGCCAGCCGCCCTCGGAAATCGCGCGCGCGCCATAGGCGATGCGCTTGCCGCCCGCCAGCAGCTCGGCCACCATCGGGTGATGCTTGAAGCGCTGGAATTCCATGTAGGGGTAAAGGTGCGGGTTGGCGTAGTTGAGGTGCACCACGAAGCCGATGAAAACCTGATTGTTTTCCGCGTGATAGATAAACGAGCCGCCGCCCGCGTTGCGGCCCAGCGGCCAGCCCATGGTGTGGCTGACGGTGCCAGCATGATGTTTGGCCGGGTCGATCTCCCAGATCTCCTTCATGCCAAGGCCGAATTTCTGCGGGCAATGACCCTGCGAGAGGTCGTATTTCGCGATCATTTCCTTGGCCAGCGAGCCGCGCGCGCCTTCCGCCAGCAGCACGTATTTGCCGCGCAGCTCCATCCCCGGCTCGTAGTTCGGGCCGGGGGTGCCGTCGGCTTGCTTGCCGAATTCGCCCGCCACCACCCCGATCAGCTCGCCCGCTGCCCCGAATACCGGGGCCGAGGCCGACATGCCGGGGAAAATCTCGACCCCCAGCGCTTCGGCTTCGCGCGCCAGCCAGCGGCAGACATTGCCCATCGACACGATGTAGGTGCCGTGGTTGCTTAGCAGCGGCGGCATCGGCCAGCTTGGGATGCGAATCTTTCCCGCGGGCCCCAGAAAGTAAAAATTGTCCTGCGTTACCGCCGTGGTGATCGGCGCGCCACGATCGCGCCAGTCGGGCAGCAAGGCGTCAAGCCCGACCGGATCAAGCACCGCGCCCGACAGGATGTGCGCGCCGACCTCGGAGCCCTTTTCCAGCACCACCACCGACCGCTCGGGGTCGAGTTGCTTCAAACGGATCGCCGCCGACAGACCCGCCGGCCCCGCCCCCACGATCACCACATCATAATCCATCGCTTCGCGTTCGATCTGGTCGGTCATGGTCCCCTCCTTGCCCCGGCCGCGGCGCGCCTTCGCACCCGGTCGATCTGATCCGCACCAGCAGTGCCTCAAGGTCACGGCAAGGTCAATCGCGACCGGGCGTCGCCTCGGTGCCGCGCGGTCTGACAAAAACCTGCCATTCCTCTTGCAATTGCGTCCGGGCTGAGGTCAGGTAAGGCAAATGAAACCGGCACCAAGGTCATGGCTTTAAGCGGCCGTGACTTTCTCTTTTGTGACCAGAGGCAGATGGAAAAGATTCCGATGACCCGCGCGGGCAACACCGCGCTTGATCAAGAACTGAAAACGCTCAAGTCGGTCGAGCGCCCCGCCGTCATCCGGGCGATTGCCGAGGCGCGCGAACATGGCGATCTGGCTGAAAATGCCGAATACCATGCGGCGCGCGAAAAGCAGAGCTTCATCGAGGGCCGCGTCAGGGAGCTTGAAGCGATTCTGGCGCGGGCCGATGTGATCGACCCTGGCAAGCTGTCGGGCACCATCAAGTTCGGCGCGACCGTGACCCTGGTCGATGAAGAGACCAACGAACAACGCACCTATCAGATCGTCGGCGAACCCGAGGCCGATCTCGAGCAAGGCCTGCTCAACCTGCGCTCGCCGCTGGCCCGCGCGCTGATCGGCAAGGACGAAGGCGACAGCGTCGAGGTCAAGACCCCCGGTGGCCCGCGCCGCTACGAGGTGGTGAGCATCCGCTACGTCTGAGCCGCCGCGCCCGACCGGATCGCCGGACCAGATCGACGCCAAGGAACCCCATGGCCGACCCGCAGGACAAGCCCTTCACCCCCGCCCCGATCCCCCTGCCCGAGGTCGGTGGCGGCATGACCGTGACCGAAGTGACGGCGGCCGCGCTAAGCGTGGTCTGGGTGGCGGCGGTGGTGGGTTACGTGGTCGGCTCGCCCCGCAACTCGGGTGAAGGGGTGCTGGGGCTGGTGATGACGCTGCTGGTGGTGTTCCTGCCGCTGGCGCTGATCTGGGTCACGCTCAGCACCCTGCGCTCGGTGCGCGCCCTGCGGCAGGAAGCCGGGCGGCTGCAAGCGGCGGTGGATGCGATGCGCAACGCCTATGTGCTCAGCCAGCAGCAAGGCGCAGCCGGAGGCATCCTGAAGCCCGCGCTCGACCGCAAGCTCGACGAGATTGCCGCCGCCCAGCGCCAGACCGAAACCGTGCTGGCCAGCTTCAGCACCCGCCGCGACCTGGCACTTACGGTGCCGTCCGCCGATCACAAGGCGGCCCTCGCGGCCCCCCGTCCGGCGCTGCCCGGCGAGGATCAGCCCACCCTCGCGCTTGGCACCCCCGCCGAAGCGCTGCAACCACCACTGTCGGTGGCCGATTTCATCCGCGCCCTGCAATTTCCCGAAAATCCCGAAGACAAGGACGGCTTTCGCGCCCTGCGTCTGGCGCTGGAAGATCATGCCGTGGCACGCCTGATCCGTGCCGCCCAGGATGTGCTGACCCTGCTCAGTCAGGAGGGCATCTACATGGATGACCTCAAGCCCGACCGTGCCCGCCCCGAAATCTGGCGTCGCTTTGCGGCCGGCGAACGCGGGCGTGCTCTGGCTGGCCTTGGCGGTATCCGTGATCGCTCGAGCCTGGCGCTGACCGCCGGGCGCATGCGCGAAGACCCGGTGTTTCGCGACGCCGCCCACCACTTCATGCGCACGTTCGACAAGACCTTCGCCGAGTTTGCGCCGAACGCCAGCGACCCCGAACTGGCCGATCTGGCCGAAACCCGCACCGCCCGCGCCTTCATGCTGTTCGGGCGGGTGACGGGAACTTTCGACTGAGGCTTTCTTGCTGGCTCAAATATCCTCGCCCGATACCCCCTAGATCCAGTCCAGATTGACCCGCTTGCCGGGGTATTTTTCAGCCAAGGTCTCGCGCAGCGCCTTGTAGCGCGGACGCAGGTCCTTGAACTTGCGCTCGTGGGTTTCGACCACGATGCAGCGGATCTGCGCCAGCAAGCCTTGCGCGTCGAGCGCTTCAAGAATTTCCAGCTCGGCACCCTCGATGTCCATCTTGACGAACGCCACTTCGCGCCCCGCCGCGATCTGCTCGCGCAACAAGTCGGGAAAGCTGATCAGCGCCACGTCGAAGCCGGCGCTGGCGTCGATCGCCCGCCCGCCCGGCAGGATCGTGCTCTTGACCGAGGCGGTGGTCGGGTTGTCGGCGAAATTGCTGGCCCGCATCAGCCGCACCATGCCCGCCGAGGCCCCGACCGCAGCGTTGATCAGAGTGACATGCGGGTGATCCTTGAACTTGGCGGAAAGCTCGCCAAAGGCGAAAGGATCGGGCTCGAACGCCAGCACATCCGCCCCGGTCTCGGCCAGAATGGCGGTGATCATGCCCACATTGGCACCGCAATCCATCACCAGATCACCGGGCCGCAGCATCGCCGCCACCCCGGCCAGAAAGCCCTCGGCGCTGGCCTTGCGCAGATTGCGCTTCTGGCGGCGGATCATGGTCTGGGCGCGCAGCTCGGCCTTTGATCGCGGGGCGTCGGTTGGCGGGGATTCGCCTTCGCCGTCAGTCATCCTGCACCTCCGGCACATAATGGCCCTGAATCGGCGGCGCATACTTCGGGGCGGTCAGCGGCTTGCGGGCGGCCATCAGCAGCATGTGCGGCCCGACCAGCGCCCGTTCGCCACCGCGTGGTTGCCCGGTCGGGTCTGGAATGGCCGTCAGGCGCAGCGCCACCTTGCGTGACACCACCGACACTTCGAGCATCTCGTAGCCCCGTGCGTGGTGCCAGTAACGCCATGGGACATCCGGCCCGGTCTGAAAGAACCCGTGCCCGAACCAGCCGTCGCAAGACACGAACGACAGCATCAGCCCGCCGGGGCGCAGCATCGCATGGCAGTTGTCGAGCGCTTGGCCAATGTAGAAGATATGCTCGGACGTGCCGCCGTCGATCACGATGTCGAATTTGGCTTTCAGGCTGGCGGGCACCGGCTTGTTGAGGTCGTGGATGTGCTGGGCACCTTCCTTGTCGGTGAAATCCAGCGCTTCGATCGGCGGATAACCAAGACGCGCAAACAGGGTCTCGGTAAATCCGTCGGGTTGCACCAGATCGGTGGCGGTCAGATCGAAGCCCTGATTCTTCGCCCCGGCGGCAAAACGATCAAGCTTGCGCCCGTGGAGATGCAGCTTCTGCCGCCCGAGAATAATGCCGCGCTTGGCGTCGCCTACATCCTTGGCATGGCGCGCCAGAAACATCGCGGGGATCAGGCTGATGCCCATTATTCGACCTCGCCTTGGGTTTCGGTGCCACTGGCAGGTGCCTGCTCGGCGTCGGGTATCAACCGCCGCACATAAGGCACCCCGACCTGCGAATGCAGGGTGGCCTGCGCCACCTTGTAAAGACCCGTCTCTTTCAGCACCGCAAGCTGGCGGTAGTGCACGGTATAAATCTCGCGCCCCTCGGGCAGCGGTTCGCCGCGCAGGCGACCGCCCAGGATATAGTGCTGTTCTTCGGGCAGCGCGTTCCAGCCCAGACCGGCGCGCTGCATCGCCACCGGCAGGGTCATCTGATCGAGATAGGGGCGGCGTTTTTCCAGGCTTTCAACCCGGTCAAGCTGGCGCGCGGTGTCATACCAGACCTCGGGAAAGCGCCCGCCGGGGCCGGGGGCTTCGGGAAACACCACCAGTCCGGCGCTGAAATAGGGGATCACCGGCCTGCCCGATTGTCGCATCAGGTGGATGCGCTGCTCGGGGATCGGCATGTCGAACGTGCCATAGATGGTATCCCAGATCGACTGCTGCGCCCACACCATCGAGGCCGCCGCCGAGGCCGAAACCTGCCCCGCCTGGCACAGGTTGGCGGTGGTGTTGGGGCGCAGGAACAGCACATCGGAATCGACAAAAGCGGAAAAGGTGCTGTCGCGCGGCTGCATCGCGGCGATGATCTTGTTGCCGTGCGGATAGGGGGTATCCCACATACCTTGGGTCCGCATCGGGCGGATTTCCGCCCTCATCATCTCGTGCGCCCTGAACACCGCCGGGTGCAGTTCCGCCATGCGGTGCTCGGGGCAATAGCCGATCGCCTTGACCTCGGGCGGGAAATAGCGCCGGATCGAGGCCAGCAGGGTGCAGGCGAAAATCTGGTAATCCGGCGGCTCGACGATATAGACGAAGGTCAGATCGGGGTCCGCCATCGGCTATTCTTCCAGCGCGTCTTGCGGGTTCACGCCCAGATCGCGGCACATGCGCCAGACGTAGGAATTTTCCAGCGGCGGGTTCTTGCGCCACCACGGCTTGGTGCCGTTGGTGTAAAGGTGAACCGACATTGTGTTGGCGGTAAAGTGGCCCTCGACCCGGCCGTAGGGATCGTAGAACACGTCGTTAAGCTGAAACGGCACCGGGTAAAGGGTGTCGGGCGTCAGCGCCTTGTCGTAGTCGCCGGTCTGTTGGGCGAAATATGTGAACGCCTGCGGCCCAAAGCAGGTGCGCTCGGCATTGTAAAGCCGCACCGCGTGGGGCAGCGAGGGATCCTGCCGCTCCAGCCGTTTGCGTTGGTTCTTGTTGAACCAGGCCGGGGCATCGGGCAGGTGTTCGTAGTAATCCAGCAACCGTTCGATCAGCGCGCCGTTTTGCGGAATATAGACCACACCGCAATTCAGCGCGCCGCGAAAGCCGTGACCGGCAAAGATATTCTTCATCTCGTCGGGGAAAGGCTGGTGGCAATAGGCGTCGCAGTCGATCCACACCGCATCGGTGGCCTTGATCATCTTGTAGCGAAACACGTTCGACAGAAACGAGGCCGAGGTCTGCCGCACGATATCCATGTCCACCGCCATCAGGTCGGTGGCGGGCTTGACGGTCACGCCTTCCGGCACGTTGCTGACGGTATCGGTGCAGTAAAGCGTGGTCGGGTGGCCTTGTTTCACATGGCTCAGCAGACAAAGCTGGTTGAGGTAATGCAAGCGCTCGCCAATCCACAGCGAGGCCACCGGGCGGCGCAGCGGCGCGGCTTTGGCCTTGGCCACCTTGGGGGCGCTTTTCTTGGTGGTGGAAACTGCCATTGTCGCCTCACTGTCAACAATCACCTTGAAAAGTGATTTCTTTTGCGTTGCTTGAGATAATGCCCTAACCCTTGCGCCATGTCCAGCGGGGCGCTTTGGCGCGCCCGCGCCGTTTCAAAACCCAAGAGGCGAGGCTTGGCAAGCAAACCGAAAAAGGCGGCGAAAGCCACCCTGCCAAACCGCCTGACCCGCCATATCAGCCCGCATGGCCGCATCACCGCCGTGTCGATGATGAAGGACGAAGGGCCGTTTGTGCTGGAATGGATCGCCCATCACCTGGCGGTCGGGTTCACCGACATCGTGGTCTATACCAATGATTGCTCGGATGGCACCGACGACATGTTGATCCGGTTGGAAGAGATGGGTCTGGCAACCCATCGCCGCAACGCCATCCCCGAGGGGCTGCGGCCGCAGCCCTCGGCGCTGAATTATGCCCAAGCTGAGCCGCTGGTGGGCAGCAGCGACTGGGTGATGGTGTTCGATGCCGACGAGTTTTTGTGCCTCAAATACGGCGACGGCACGCTTGACGATCTGATCGCCGCGATCAAGGCGCGCGGGGCCAACGGAATGGTGGTGACGTGGCGCATCTTCGGCTCGGGCGGGGTGCATGACTGGTCGCGCGATCCGGTGACCGAGCAGTATCTTTATGCCGCGCCGCCGATGTGGAACAAGGGCTGGGGGGTGAAGACCCTGTTCCAGTTCGACCCCGAGCACTGGAAACTGGGCATCCACCGCCCCAAGATCAAGAACAAATGGCTGGAAACCGGCTTTCCCGACACCGTGAAGTGGCTGAACGGTTCGGGCGCGCCGATGGAGGATTACTTCAAGTTCCGCGGCTGGCGCTCGATCACCCGCACCATCGGCTACGACTGGGCGCAGATGAACCATTATGCGGTGAAATCAATCGACAGCTACGCCATCCGCAAGTTCCGCGGCAACGTCAACTTCAAGAAAGACAAATACAATTCCGACTATTGGGCATTGCAGGACCGCAACGAGGTGCGCGACGACGCAATGCTGCGCTACTCGGTCGCGCGCCAGCGTATCCTTGACGCGCTGCTGGCCGATCCCGAATTGCACCGGCTGCACTTTGCCGCGCTCAAACGCGCCGAGGCCCGGCTGGCCGAGTTCAAGGGCACCGATGCCTACAACGAGATGGTGGCGGGGCTGAAGGCGGCCAGTGTGATCCCGATTGATCAGGTCGAGGCCAAGCCGCCCCAGGCGCGCGACCCCGCAAAGATCGCGGCCCTGATGAGCCGGGTCGAAAAAACCGCGTCCGACAAGCAGAAGGCCGAGCGAAAGAAAGAGCCGAAAGCCGAACCGACGGCGGGCGGGCTCTATGTGGCCGAGGTCGGCGACATGACGGTCGAGCCGGCGCTGTCGTGGCACAAGAACCACGAGATCGCCCTGCCCGCCGATCCGCGCCTGTTCACCCCGCCCGCGCTGGCGCTGATTGCCGAAGGCAAGTTCGAGCGTAATCTGGCCCGCAGCCTGCCCAAAATGCTGCCGCGCGGGGCCGCTCACGCCGAAATCGGCGCGGGCTGCGGCTTTATCGCAGCGCTGCTGGCGCGCCAGCGCCCCGACCTGCGCCTGGTGGTGCAGGAAGAAAACGCCGGGCTGCACACCGCCCTGACCCGGATCTGGGCGCAGAACGGGATTGAGCCGTCGGATCGGCTGCGGCTGGTGGCAACACCACTGGTCGCTGATGCGAGGGCACTCGCGGCCTTTCTGCGCGCGGCCCGGCCCCAGACCCTCGCGTTGGGCGACCCCGGCTTGCGGCCCGAGGTTCTGGCGGCGGCCTATGCGCAGGCGGCTCTGGCCCAACCGATGCTGGTCTTTCTGACCCACCGGTTGCTGGCGGCACGGGCGGCGGAGCTTGACGCTTTTGCCGCCCTGTTCGCGGGCTGGGGGCTGACTGCGCGGCTGCCGCTGGACGCGGCGCTGGTGGTGGCCTTTGCCCGCCCGCCGGTCAGTGCAGCGCCCGCCCCTTGAGAATGGCATCCGGCCCGAACCGGGCGCGGATCAGGTCGGTCGCGCGCTCGGCGGCGCGGCGCTTTTCGGCGTCGGGGTCGAGCAGGTCGGCGGCGGTATCGGCACCGGCGGCGGGGCCAAGATCGGCAAGACCGACCCCGATCAGCCGAAACGGGCCCGGTTCGCGCAGCGCGTCCAGCAGCATGCGGGCTTCGCGGTAGATGCGGTCGGCGGTCTGGGTGCCATCCTGCAACTTGCGGGATCGGCTGATCAGGGTGAAATCGCTGCGCCGCAGTTTCAGCGTGACGCAGCGCCCAGCCAGATCACGGGCCTTGGTGCGGTCGGCCACCTGCTCGGCCAGCCGCCACAGATGACCATCCAGAACCTCGCGGTCGGCGGTGTCGCTCTCGAACGTGGTTTCCTTCGAGATCGACTTCACCGCCGCGTCGCGCTGCACCGGGCGGCTGTCCTCGCCACGTGCCAGATGCCACAGATGGCTGCCGATCTGGCCAAAGCGGGCGGCAAGGTCGGCGCGCTCCCAGCGCAGCAGATCGTCGATCCGGCGGATGCCCGCGGCTTCCAGCGCGGCCTGGGTGGCGGTGCCCACCCCCCACAGCAGGCGCACCGGTTTGCCGCGCAGAAAGCTGGCGGTATCGGCCCGGCCGATCACCGCAAAGCCGCGCGGCTTGTCGAGATCAGAGGCGATCTTGGCCAGAAACTTGTTGTGCGACAGCCCGACCGAGGCGGTAATGCCAAGTTCGGCTTCGATCCGCTGGACCAGCCGCGCCAGCAGCACCACAGGCGGCGCGCCATGCAGCCGGGTGGTGCCGGAAAGATCGAGAAAGGCCTCGTCGAGGCTGAGCGGCTCGACCGCAGGAGTCAGAGCCTCCATCAGGGCGCGGATCGCCCGCGAAACCTCGGCATAGACCCGCATCCGGGGCTTGATCACCACCGCGTCGGGGGCGAGCTTCAGGGCCTGATACATCGGCATCGCCGAACGCACGCCCCGGATGCGCGCGATGTAGCAGCAGGTCGCAACCACCCCGCGCGTGCCGCCACCCACGATCACCGGAACGTCACGAAGGGCCGGATTGTCACGTTTTTCGACCGAGGCATAGAACGCGTCGCAATCGACATGGGCAATCGCAAGGCGGTCGAGTTCGGGGTGCGTCACGACCCGCGGCGAATGGCAGTTCGGGCAGCGCGCCGGGGTGGGGCTGCGGTCGAACCGGGTCAGGCAGTCGCGGCACAGGGCGGGCATGATGGCACCAGCATAGCGCGCGACGTTGCTGCGGGGTAGGGGCGGCGGCTATTCGCTTGCGGCTTCAACCTCGTCGTCTTCGCCGTGGAAATGCGCCACATGCAGGCGCACCTGAAGATGCTCGGGCGGATGCGCCAACGCGGCGGGCGGCACCGCCACTTCGGGGATGAAGGCCTCGTGCCCCGGCACCACTTTCGCCCCCAGTTCGCGCAGCGCCGCAATCAGATCGCTGTCAGAACCTTCGACGCGGATCAGCAGGCGCGCGGTCTCGATCTGGCACGGCACCTGACGGCTGCCGATATGCCAGGCCACGCGTGCCAGATCGCCGGTCACCACCAGCAGCTCTTCCTCGGCGGCGATCACCTCGATCAGTCGGCCATCGTCGAATTGCAGCGCGTCGCCCGGCTGCAAGGCCACGCTGTGCGGCAGATCGACCACGAAATTCTCTTCATGTGCGGTCTCCAGCCGGGCGCGGTGCAACTGGCGCTGATCATGCCGCAGCACCACCTGATCGTAGGCACCGGTCCAGTCGTCGGCCTGGCGATAGCTGTGGGCGATGGGAAGCTTGGTCATGGCCTGTCCTTTCAGGGTAAGTCCGGGTCGGGGTAAGTCCGGGGCAATTCTTTACCGAAGTGCCCCGTCCTGCAAGCGATCAAACGGGTGCCGCGAAACCTCAGTGCGGCAAGTAGCTGCCGCCCAATGCGATGATCTCGTGATGCAGGTGCCCGGCGGCGGCACTCAGCGGCAGGTTGGCGGGGTAGACCAGAAACCAGTGGCGTTCGATCGGCAGCCCCGGCCCGGCCAGCGGCACCAGCGCGCCGTGCCGCAACTCGTCCATCACGGTGTGCAGCGACAGAAAGGCGATGCCAAGCCCGGCAATCGCCGCCTGCTTGATGGTCTCGTTCGAGTTCAGCACGATCAGCTTGGGCACCTGCCCCTCGGTCAGCCGGTCAAGATAGCGCGCCATCAGGATGCGGGTGCCCGAGCCCTCTTCGCGCGACAGAAAGGTTTCCGTCATCAGGTCGGCGGCGGTGATGTCGCGGCGTCCGGCCAGGCGATGGTTGGGCGGGGCGACCAGGCTGTGGGGGTGCGGGCCAAGCGGTGTCGCCAGCACCGCAGGCACCCGCGGCGGACGGCCCATGATCGCCAGGTCGATGTTGTGGCGTTGCAGGTCTTCGATGATTCGCTCGCGGTTGCCGACTCGCAAGGTGATCTTGATGTCGGGCCAGCGCTCGTTCAGAATCCGCACCAGCCGCGGTGCGAAATATTTGGCGGTTGACGCCACCCCCAGCGTGACCTGACCGATCTTGCCCTGCGACAAAGCGACCACCTGCTCGGCGCATTGCGCGAGGATCGCATCGACCCGACGGGTCGCTTCCAGCACGGCGGTGCCCTCGGCCGTCAGGCCGGACCCCGCCGAATCCGCCCCCCGGCGCAGCAGCGCCAGCCCGAACGCGGCTTCCAGGTTCTTGATCTGACTGTGAATTGCCGGCGGCGTCAGGCCAAGCTGCTCGGCGGCGGCGGTCATGGTGCCGGTTTCCGCGATCACTCGCAGGGCGCGAAGCTGTTTGAAAGTGACGGCGTCCAGCCGGATCATTCAATTTTCCTGAATGAAGGTTCCCAACTATTAAATTTCATATAATGTCAGAATGCGCAAGCATGCAGCATGTTGACGGCTATGGGAGGAGATATCGTGGCGCACAAGGCAAAGGCTTTCCCGACGGGGGCCATTCCCGAACACCTGCGAGACGTGATCGCGCGGCTGGCCGAGGTCGGGGCGCAGATCGCGCTGCGCATTGCCCGCGGCGGGATCGAGGAAGATCTGGCGGGTGCCGAGGGGATCAATTCCGACGGCGACGCGCAAAAGGCGCTGGACGTGATCGCCGATGACGCGTTCAGCACCGCGCTGGCCACCACGCCGGTGCGCTACTATGCGTCCGAAGAGCAGGAAGTGGTGGTCGAGATCAACCCGAAGGGTGATCTGGCGCTGGCGATCGACCCGCTTGACGGATCATCCAACATCAACGCCAACGTCTCGATCGGCACCATCTTCGCGATCTACCCGGCCGCAGCGACGCCCGAGGCCAGTTTCCTGCGCCCCGGCACCGAACTGCTGGCGGGTGGCTACGTGATCTACGGGCCTCAGGTAGCGCTGGTCGTGACCTTCGGCGACGGGGTGCAGAAATACGTGCTCGATCCGAGCAGCACCTCGTGGGTGCTGGTGGGTGAGCATTTGCAGGTGCCGGTCACCTCGACCGAATTCGCCATCAACGCCTCGAACTACCGCCACTGGCAAGCCCCGGTGCGCGCCTACATCGACGATTGCGTGGCTGGCGCCGAGGGCCCGCGGGCGCAGAATTTCAACATGCGCTGGGTGGCTTCACTGGTGGCTGAAACCCACCGCATCCTGACCCGCGGCGGGGTGTTTCTTTACCCGCGCGATGATCGCAAGGGCTATGGCGAGGGTCGGCTGCGCTATCTTTACGAATGCGCCCCGATCGCCTTTCTGATGACCCAGGCCGGTGGCGGGGCCACCGATGGGGCCGACCCGATCCTGCCACATGTGCCCGCGCATCTGCACGCCCGCACGCCGTTCGTCTTCGGCTCGGTGGAAAAGGTGGCGCGCATCGCGGCCTATCACGATCTGCCGGACCAAGAGACCAACGCCCTTTTCAACACCCGCGGCCTGTTCAGGAGCTGACATCATGAGCAAGAAACATCCCATCATTTCCGTCACCGGCTCTTCGGGCGCGGGCACTTCGACCGTCAAGAACACCTTCGAGCAGATTTTCCGTCGCGAAGGCGTCAAGTCGGTCTCGATCGAGGGCGATGCCTTTCACCGCTACAACCGGGCCCAGATGCGCGCCGAGTTGATCAGCCGCACCGCCGCGGGCGACGCCACCTTTTCGCACTTCAGCTATGAAGCCAACGAGCTGGGCGAGCTGGAGCGGGTGTTCCGCGAATTCGGCGAAACCGGCAAGGGCCGCACCCGCCATTATGTGCATGATGATGGCGAGGCCGCGAAATTTGGCGTGCCGCCGGGCGAATTCACCGAATGGGCACCGTTCGAGGACGGCGCGGACGTGCTGTTCTACGAAGGCCTGCACGGCGCGGTGAAGAACGATGCGGTCGATCTGGTCAAGCTGGCCGATTTCAAGATCGGGGTGGTGCCGGTGATCAACCTCGAATGGATCCAGAAGATTCACCGCGACCGTGATCAGCGCGGCTACTCGACCGAGGCCGTCACCGATGTGATCCTGCGTCGCATGCACGCCTATGTGCACTGCATCTGCCCGCAGTTCGCGGAAACCGACATCAACTTTCAGCGCGTGCCGGTGGTCGATACCTCGAACCCGTTCATCGCGCGCTGGATTCCGACCCCGGACGAAAGCCTGGTGGTGATCCGCTTCAAAAGCCCGCGCGGGATCGACTTTCCTTACCTTACCAGCATGATCAACGGGTCGTGGATGACCCGCGCCAACTCGATCGTGATCCCCGGCAACAAGCTTGACCTGGCCATGCAACTGATCCTCACCCCGCTGATCCAGCGGCTGGTGCGGGAAGCGAAAACCGCCTGAGGAGATGCACAAATGACAGTGAAAACAGCCCCCGCTGATGAAAAGACCATGGCCAACGCGATTCGGGCGCTGGCGATGGATGCGGTGCAAAAGGCCAACTCGGGCCACCCCGGCATGCCGATGGGCATGGCCGATGTGGCAACGGTGTTGTTCAACCGCTTCATCACCCTCGACCCGGCCGCCTCGCGCTGGCCGAACCGTGACCGCTTTGTGCTTTCGGCCGGTCACGGCTCGATGCTGCTTTATGCGATCAACCACCTGCTCGGTTATCCCGACATGGGAATCGATCAGCTCAAGGCGTTCCGCCAGTTGGGCAGCCGCACCGCCGGCCACCCCGAATACGGCCACGCGATGGGGGTTGAAGTCACCACCGGGCCGCTGGGGCAAGGCATTGCCACCGCCGTCGGCATGGCTTTGGCCGAGCGCATGGGCGCGGCGCGCTTTGCCGATCTGGTCGATCACTTCACCTACGTGATCGCCGGCGACGGCTGCCTGATGGAAGGCATCAGCCACGAAGCGATTGATCTGGCCGGGCATCTTGGCCTCGGTCGGCTGATCGTGATGTGGGATGACAACAAGATCACCATCGACGGCGACACCGGGCTTTCGACCTCGACCGACCAGAAGGCGCGGTTTGCCGCTTCGGGCTGGCATGTTCAGGCCGTGGATGGCCACAACCCTGAAGAAATCGCGGTCGCGATTGCTGCGGCGCAAACCGACCCGCGCCCCAGCCTGATCGACTGCCGCACCATCATCGGCTTCGGTGCGCCCAACAAGCAGGGCACGCATGACGTGCACGGAGCACCCTTGGGCGACGCCGAAATTGCGCTCGCGCGCGAAAAGCTGGGCTGGACCTACCCGCCGTTCGAAGTGCCGGATGCGGTTTATGCCGCCTGGCACAAGGTGGCGGCGCGCGGTGCTGCGGCACACAAGGCGTGGGACGCGCGGCTGCTGGCCTCGCCCAATGTCACCGCGTTCGAGTTGGCTTTG